>JBEVEP010000180.1:0-20317 GCA_040512755.1 Mesorhizobium sp. | reverse complement strand
ACATTTACTTTACGAGGTGCCGACCCAGCGCCCCGCTTCCCGACTGCTCCCGAGAGGGAGGTTCTTTGACAATGGCCAGACCGGAAACGGGGCGTGGCAACGGAGAAGCCTGTTCTCAGTGCTCGCTCACGGGCAGCAAGCGGTAAGGGGGACTATCATCAACCGATGAGATCATTAAATTCACTGCCGTGGCCAACAGTGTCGGCGGATTGACCTGCGCGCCCTCTTTGGCCACAACACCGGCCATGTTACATCTCCTTCTCGTCGCCATCGGCGGCAGCATCGGCGCCTCGCTCCGGCACCTCGTGAACATCGCCTCTCTACGGCTCATTGGCCCCGGTTTCCCATGGGGAACGATGGCGATCAATGTCGCCGGCTCTTTCGCGATGGGCGTATTCATTGAGTTTCTGGCACGGCGCTTCGGTGGCGCATCAAACGAACTGCGCCTTTTCGTGGCAACCGGCATTCTGGGCGGGTTTACGACATTCTCGGCCTTCTCCCTTGATTTTGTCGTGCTCTGGGAACGCAGCCAAGCCATTCAGGCCATTGCCTACGCGCTCGGGAGCGTCATTGCGTCGATCGTCGCGCTGTTCTTTGGATTGTGGCTCGCAAGGAACCTTGCCTGATGCTATTTCCCGCGCTCGCAATGGAAAGGCTCTGAGAATGGCAGGCGTGGAGCAGATCGCTGTGGAAGCGGGCGAAGCCGGCATGCGGCTCGACCGCTGGTTCAAGGCGCACTATCCGGGGCTTGGTTTTGTCCAGCTTCAGAAGCTCCTTCGGTCGGGCCAAGTACGCGTCGATGGCAGCCGCGCCAAGACCGATACCCGCGTCGAACCAGGTCAGCTGATCCGGATCCCCCCGCTCGCAGTCGACAGGAAGGGCGAAGGTCACCTCACCGCCCGCACCATGCGCGGCCAAGATGACGCCGATGTCCTCGCGCAAATGCTGCTTTATGAGGACCCAAAGGTTTTCGTCTTCAACAAGCCGGCGGGTCTGGCGGTGCAAGGCGGCTCAGGCGTCTCCCGGCATGTTGATGACATGCTTGAAGCCTGGCGTAACAAGAAAGGCGAAAAGCCACGACTTGTGCATCGCCTCGATCGGGATACATCAGGTGTGCTCGTCGTTGCGCGCACGCGGTTGGCAGCGATGAAACTTGCCGAAGCATTTCGTCAGCGCGAAACCAAGAAGACCTATTGGGCATTGGTGAAAGGCGTCCCGAAAAAGCGCGAAGATCGTATCTCGACATGGCTCGTCAAGGAACAAACTGCGGACGGAGACCGCATGCGGGTGGCCAAGCATGGCGAAGAAGGGGCGGATCACGCTGTATCCTTCTACCGCGTGATCGATCAGGCCGGTCAATCGCTATCGTGGCTGGAAATGGAGCCGTATACCGGCCGGACACACCAGCTTCGCGTACATGCAGCGCAACTCGGCTGTCCTATCATCGGCGATCCGAAATATTTCGAGGCGGATACGAACTGGGACTTCCCAGGCGGCATTCAGAACCGGCTCCATCTGCATGCACGCCGTATCGTCATCCCGCATCCGGACAAGGGAACGATCGACATAACAGCGCCGATGCCGCCGCATATGCAGCAAAGCTGGAACCTGGTCGGGTTCGAGGAAGCGACCGCCGGGGAGGCGGAATAACCCATGCGCGACATTCTAAAGGACCTTGAAGCGGGCAAGCATCTGTCCGATGCGGATCCGACACGCCGGGCACAGAACCAGATGAGGACGCCTCTCCCGAAGAGGTTTTATGCCAATGTAGCAGTAGCTGGTGCTGCAGAAGGCTTTGAAGTTCAGCTTGACGGGAAACCCGTGCGCACGCCGGCAAGAGTGATATTGACGCTGCCCACTGAAGCGGCCGCCAGGCTTGTCGCGGCCGAATTCGCGGCCCAGCGAGAAAACATCGATCCGATGTCGATGCCCGTGACACGCCTTGTAAACACCGCGATCGATGGCGTCGCCCAGGACACCCAAGCCGTTCTTGAGGATATTCTGCGCTTCTCCTCGTCCGATCTTCTTTGCTATCGCGCGGATGGGCCAGAAAAACTGGTAGAGAAGCAGGCTGAAGCGTGGGATCCCGTGATCGACTGGGCGAGGTCCGCGCTTGGAGCCCGGTTCGTGCTGGCCGAAGGTGTGATGCATGTCGAGCAGCCGCGTGAAGCCATTGGCGCGATCGGCATCCATCTCAAGATGCGCGACGACCCCCTGAGGCTGGCTGCGATGCATCTAATGACCAATCTCACCGGATCGGCTCTCCTTGCGCTTGCTGTTGAGGCAGGCGAAATCGACGCCGAGACCGCATGGACGGCCGCCCATGTCGACGAGGACTGGAATACCGAACACTGGGGCGAGGATCACGAAGCGGCTCATCGCCGGAAGCTCCGAAAGAAAGACATGATGGCTGCCGTCAATCTGCTGGCTGCTCTCCGGAACTGAGTACCCGAGACCTCGCCGCCTTCCGTCCGCAGAGGTTGGCGCCAGAATCTCGTGGCGTCACGCGGCATTAGACCAAAGTCATAATCCCAAAGCAGCGCTGCCGTTTTGGCCGCGTCTCTGGCATGTATCCCATTAGCGATTGCGTATCTGCTGTCTCGGGAGGGATCGAGGGAGACACGCGATGGCGCCTGGACCTTTCACGGAGGATGATGAAATGGCAGTCGTATCAACCGCTGATGCCAGACGGCGCGGCATGACGCGAGAGGAAAAGAAGGTCATCTTCGCCTCCTCGCTTGGCACCGTATTCGAATGGTATGACTTTTACCTATACGGTTCGCTCGCGGCTTTTATTGGCGCGGCCTTCTTCAGCCAGTACCCGGAAGCCACGCGCAACATTTTTGCGCTGCTCGCGTTTGCAGCCGGCTTTCTCGTGCGCCCGTTTGGCGCGCTGGTGTTCGGACGGATCGGCGATCTGGTCGGCCGCAAATACACTTTCCTTATCACCATCCTGATCATGGGTCTGTCGACGTTCCTGGTCGGCCTCCTGCCCGGTTCGGCAAGCATTGGCATAGCAGCCCCGGTCATCCTGATAGGATTACGTATGCTGCAGGGCCTTGCCCTCGGCGGCGAATATGGCGGCGCTGCAACCTATGTGGCGGAACATGCGCCTGATGATCGGCGCGGCTATTTCACGTCCTGGATCCAAACGACGGCCACGCTGGGCTTGTTCCTGTCGCTGATTGTCATCCTCCTCGTCCAGACCTGGCTCGGCAAGGAAGCCTTCGCTGCGTGGGGCTGGCGCATTCCGTTCCTTGTCTCCTTCGCCTTGCTGGGCATTTCGGTCTGGATTCGGTTGTCCTTGAACGAATCGCCGACTTTCCAGCGCATGAAGGAAGAGGGCAAAGGATCAAAAGCGCCCCTTTCGGAGGCTTTCGGCCAATGGAAGAATGCCAAGATCGCGATCCTCGCATTGCTCGGCCTCACCGCGGGTCAGGCCGTGGTTTGGTACTCGGGCCAGTTCTATGCTCTGTTCTTTCTGCAGAACGTGCTCAAGGTCGACGCCCAGTCGGTCAATATCATGATCGCGATCTCGCTCGCGCTCGGCACCGGGTTCTTCGTCTTCTTCGGCTGGCTGTCCGACAAGATCGGCCGCAAGCCGATCATCATGGCGGGACTGGCGCTCGCCATTGTCACTTACTTCCCGCTGTTCAAGGCGTTGACTTCGGCAGCAAATCCGGCTCTCGCGACGGCGCAGGAAAACGTACGTGCGACCGTAACCGCTGCTCCGGGCGACTGCCGCTTCCAGTTCAACCCCGTCGGCACGGCGAAATTCACCACCTCGTGCGATATCGCCACGTCGTTCCTCACGAGGAATTCGGTACCCTATGACGTAGTGGCCGCTCCTGCGGGATCGGTCGCGACTGTGAAGATCGGCGACACAACAATCGAGTCTTTTGACGCGAATGCAGCCGGCGATCAGGCCAAGGCAAAGGAGACCGCGTTCAGCAAAGCAGTGAACACGGCGCTGCACGCTGCCGGCTATCCGCTGGTTCGCGAGCCGGCCAAGGTCGCCGACCAGAAGCTGGACGCTTTCGTTGCTGCGAACCCGGAACTCAATCTTGACGCAGCTGCGGTCCGTGGCAGTGAAAAGACAATGGTTCCCGTCGAACAAGCCGTGAAGGACAAGCTTCTGACGGCAGAGGAAGCGGCTGGCGCAACAGAAGTGGCGGTCTTCACTATACCCGGCGCCGGCGCCTTCAAGATGGTGGCCGACCCGGCAGCAGTGAACTGGACAATGATCATTGCAATCCTGACCGTGCTGGTCATCTACGTCACGATGGTCTACGGCCCGATTGCCGCGATCCTGGTGGAGATGTTCCCAACGCGCATCCGCTACACGGGAATGTCCCTTCCCTATCACATCGGGAACGGATGGTTCGGCGGTCTTCTGCCCGCGACTGCCTTCGCGATGAGCGCTGCAGCCGGCGATATCTACTACGGCCTCTGGTATCCGATTGCGGTAGCTGCCATGTCTTTGATCATTGGCACGCTGTTCGTGAAGGACACCCTTGGAACTGACCTCAACGCAAAGGAATAGTTTAAACTAAAAAGCCCGGCGCCCTGGCGCCAGGTTACGCTTCCCACCCCGCCGATTTTCGGCGGGGTTTTTTTGCGCTCAATTCATGAGAGAACATGTCGCTGTGGTGACCGAGTAGAACCTCAAGAGTTGCAAGTTTTCGGGCGCTGGCCGGTCATCGTCATGGCGACGAGCCTCCAGAGCTACCTGCACCGCTCCAAACTTGCGTGAGACGGGGGCGTCTGAACCGGAAGCAGTCCCCGCGCCTGCGTCTCGACTAAGTCCGTACGCAGCCGCCCGATCTCTGTCGTCCGGCAAAACCCATCTATGCATCCTGCTTTCCGAAAATCGGTTTTCGGGAAAGCAGGATGCGCAGGTTCAAAGATTTGGAGCGTCGTTTGCGCGTCCAAATGGACGCGCGGCGCTCTAAGTCGTCCGGCAAAACAAAGAACCCCCCGGCAAAAGCCAGGGGGTTCCAAGGAGAGGGCTTTGCAGCCCTGTTTCGGTCCGAAAAGGTTATGCAGCTTCGGCTTCTGCGCTGACGCTTTCCGCATCCGCGCGAGCGCGGTCGGCGGCGCCCTTGGCCGAAACGTCCCGATCGACGAACTCGATCACGGCCATGGCCGCGTTATCGCCATGGCGGAAGCCGGCCTTCATGATGCGCAGGTAGCCACCATTGCGCTGTGCATAGCGTGGCGCAATCGTTTCAAAGAGGCGCTTAACGAGTGCTTCGTTGCGGATCTGAGCGATCGCCTGACGGCGGGCATGCAGATCGCCGCGCTTGCCGAGCGTAACGAGCTTCTCAACGATAGGACGCAAATCCTTCGCCTTCTGAAGCGTTGTGACAATCTGCTCGTGCTCGATCAGCGAGCCCGACAGATTTGCGAAAAGGGCCTTGCGGTGGCTTACGCTGCGGCCGAGCCGGCGGCCGGTCTTACCATGGCGCATGGCGTTTCTCCTTCATTCCTGGTTCGAGAGGCCGTAGCCTCGGCTTTTCAGGAGCATGATCCGTTGGAGAGGTCCCGCAGGCCTCTCCGAACAATGCTCAGTACTGGTCTTCGTAACGCTTGGCGAGATCTTCGATGTTCTCCGGCGGCCAATCCGGCACTTCCATGCCAAGATGGAGGCCCATGGCGGCGAGCACTTCCTTGATCTCGTTAAGCGATTTGCGGCCAAAGTTCGGAGTACGCAGCATTTCCGCTTCCGTCTTCTGGATCAGGTCGCCGATGTAGACGATGTTGTCGTTCTTCAGGCAGTTCGCGGAACGCACTGAAAGCTCGAGTTCGTCGACCTTCTTCAAGAGCGCCGGATTGAATGCGAGCTCGGTTACCTGCTCTGCCGGAAGCTCCTTGGTCGGCTCGTCGAAGTTGACGAACAGGCCGAGCTGGTCCTGCAGGATACGCGCTGCAAAAGCAATCGCGTCCTCACCGGAGATCGATCCATCGGTCTCGATCGTCATGGTGAGCTTGTCATAGTCGAGAACTTGGCCTTCGCGGGTGTTCTCAACCTTGTAAGAGACTTTCTTGACCGGCGAATAAAGGCTGTCGACCGGAATAAGGCCGATCGGCGCATCTTCGGACCGGTTGCGGTCAGCCGGAACGTAGCCCTTGCCCGTATCAACCGTAAACTCCATCCGGATCTCGGCACCCTCGTCCAGTGTACAGATGACATGGTCGGGGTTGAGGATCTCGACGTCGCCTACGGTCTGGATATCGCCCGCCACGACAGTGCCTGGACCCTGCTTGCGCACGACCATGCGCTTGGGACCATCGCCTTCCATCTTAATGGCGATTTCCTTGATGTTGAGGACAATGTCTGTCACGTCCTCACGAACGCCGGCGATCGAGGAGAACTCATGGAGCACGCCGTCGATCTGCACCGCAGTCACAGCGGCGCCGCGCAGCGACGACAGCAAGACGCGGCGCAGCGCATTGCCGAGCGTCAAGCCGAAACCGCGTTCCAACGGTTCGGCCACGAGCGACGTCAGGGTCTTGCCCCTCGAATGAAATTCGATCTTGTTAGGCTTGATCAACTCTTGCCAGTTTTTCTGGATCATTCTTTCTTCCTTCCGGTTCCCTGCCACCATTCAACCGTGGCAGGCGATCTGGAAAACCGCAGAGGAGCACCGCGGCGCTCGTGCAGTCGGCGAAACCTGTTGTTAGACGCGGCGCTTCTTGCGCGGCCGGCAGCCATTGTGCGGGATCGGCGTCACATCGCGGATGGACGTGATTGTAAAACCCGCTGCCTGCAGCGCGCGCAGAGCCGATTCACGGCCCGAGCCCGGTCCGCAGACTTCGACCTCAAGCATGCGCATGCCGTGCTCCTGCGCCTTCCTAGCGCAGTCCTCGGCAGCCACCTGAGCGGCGAACGGGGTCGACTTACGCGAACCCTTGAAGCCCTGGGCGCCCGCCGACGACCAGGCAATGGCATTGCCCTGCGCGTCTGTGATCGTGATCATCGTATTGTTGAAAGTCGAATTGACGTGCGCGACGCCAGACGAAATGTTTTTGCGTTCGCGACGGCGAACACGTGTGGCTTCCTTGGCCATGAAAGTCCTTCCGTTTGATCTCTACACCGCCGTAATGTCAGCGGCTCCACCTAGTGAATGAAAGGGTCGTGAGCTCCGCAGCTCGCAGCTGCCACCCACGTTTCACCCTTGGCCACTCACCAATTACTTCTTCTTGCCGGCAATCGCCTTGGCCGGACCCTTGCGGGTGCGGGCATTGGTATGGGTACGCTGACCGCGAACTGGCAGCGAGCGGCGGTGGCGCAGACCACGGTAGCAACCGAGGTCCATCAGGCGCTTGATGTTCATCGAAACTTCGCGGCGCAGATCGCCTTCGACCTGGTAGTCCCGATCGATAGCTTCGCGAATCTGAAGCACTTCCGCATCCGTCAACTGATTGACGCGGCGCTCTGCCGGGATGCCGACTTTCTCCACGATCTCCGAAGCGAACTTCGGCCCGATGCCGTGAATGTACTGCAGCGCGATGATGACGCGCTTGTTTGTTGGAATGTTGACGCCAGCTATACGGGCCATTCTTCTTCTCCATGTGGGCCGGCAAGCCGGCGATTGTTATTGCCCCGCGTCCGGTGGAGGCCGGCCCTTGCGGGATTCCCTTTTCAAAGGGACCTCGTTGTCCTCGCGAACAATAAGCGTCATGCCTGATTGGGAGACGGGCCGCTATAATCCAGCGGACCGAAGTAGTCAACCGGGCCTACCTGTTTTTTCGCGCGGCCTCGGAAAGTACCGATTCAATCTGGCGCGTAACCGAATCCATATCGGCCATTCCGTCCACGCTGCGGAGCTTGCGCTTGGCATAGTAATAGCCGATGAGCGGAGCAGTTTTCTTGTAATATTCGCGCAGCCGCTCATCGAACACCTGCGGGTTGTCATCCTTGCGCACCGACTGACCAGCAGCTTCCGCTTCCCTGGCGCGTTTGACGATGCGGCCCACTAACGCCTTGTCATCAACGACAAGCTCAATCGCCGCATCGAGCGTGAGCCCGCGGTCTTCCAGCATGACCTCGACCGCGTCGGCTTGCGCCAGCGTGCGTGGGTACCCGTCAAGGATGAAACCGTTGGCGCAGTCAGCCTGCTCGATGCGCTCCGCTACGATGGCGTTGACGATTGCGTCTGAGACGAGTTCGCCCGCATCCATCACGGCCTTGGCGCGCTTGCCTATCTCGGTGCCGTTCTGCACCGCAGCGCGCAACATGTCGCCGGTAGACAGTTGCGGTATGCGATGCTTTTCGACCAGCCTTTGTGCTTGCGTCCCCTTACCCGCCCCTGGCGGCCCAAGCAAAATAAGCCTCATCTTCCCCTCTTGCCCCCACGGAGCTTCGACTTCTTGATCAGCCCCTCATACTGGTGGGCAATCAGGTGGCCCTGGATTTGCGCAACCGTGTCGAGCGTAACGCTCACCACGATCAGCAGCGACGTACCTCCGAGATAGAACGGAACGCCCGTCGCCGTTATCAGAAACTCCGGCAACAAACAAACCAGCACGAGGTAAATGGCACCGACGACCGTAATACGCGTGAGTACGTAGTCGATATATTCGGCGGTACGCTCGCCGGGCCGGTAGCCCGGGATGAACCCGGAATGCTTCTTGAGCTGATCAGCGGTGTCCTTCGGGTTGAAGACGATTGCAGTGTAGAAGAATGCGAAGAAGACGATCATCGCTGCATACAGGGCCATGTAAAGCGGCTGCCCGTGACCGAGCGCTGCCAGCACTGCTCCTGCCCAACCAGGCAAGGTGGTCGTGTCGGAGAAACCAGCCAGGGTTGCCGGCAAAAGCAGCAACGATGAAGCAAAGATTGGCGGGATTACGCCCGAGGTATTGAGCTTCAGCGGCAGGTGCGAAGTGTCGCCCTGGAACATGCGATTGCCGACCTGGCGCTTCGGATATTGAATTAGCAGCCGTCGCTGGGCGCGCTCAAAGAAGACGATGACGCCAATGACGACAACCGCGAGCACGATGATCGCCAAGATCAGACCGGTCGAAAGCGCACCTGTGCGGCCAAGCTCCAGAGTACCGCTGATCGCGTGCGGCAGTCCGGCGACGATACCGGAGAAGATAATCAGCGAAATTCCGTTGCCAATCCCGCGAGCAGTAATCTGCTCGCCGAGCCACATCAGGAACATCGTCCCGCCGACCAGGGTAATGACTGCCGAGATACGGAAGAACCAACCTGGGTCGGCCACGATGCCACTACCACCTTCCAGCCCGATGGAAATGCCATACGCCTGAACCATGGCCAGGAGCACCGTGCCATAGCGGGTATATTGGTTGATGACCTTGCGGCCCTGCTCGCCCTCCTTCTTCAGCGCCTCAAGCGTCGGGATGACCGACGTCATGAGCTGCATGATGATAGAGGCGGAGATGTAAGGCATGATCCCAAGCGCGAAGATCGCCATGCGCTGCACAGCACCGCCAGAGAACATGTTGAACATGCCAAGCACGCCGCCGCTCTGCTGCTGAAAAGCATGGGCAAAGGCATCGGGATTGATGCCCGGCAGCGGGATGTAGGTACCGAGCCGATAGACGAGCAAAGCGCCGAGCGTGAACCAGATACGCTTCTTGAGGTCTTCCGCCTTTGCGAAGGCGGCAAAATTGAGATTGGAAGCTAGCTGTTCCGCTGCCGATGCCATGAAAAATTTCTCCGCTCCGTCACGCAATAGTCGCCAAGCGGCGGTGCGTGTCGCCGAAGCCACGAGATAGGCTCCGGCAGGCAAAGATGCAAGCGGCGGCTCTCAGCGCGATCCCGAAAAAGCCATATGACATTTCGGACAAAAATCACGCCGTAACTTTTTGACTCCGCACATGGTTTCCTGATCCGGCACAACCAGATCAGGACACGCGCAAGAACCGCCGCTTGATCGAGGCCCTTACTCGGCTGCTGCCTGTTCCGGCAGCTTGACCGATCCCCCGGCCTTCTCGACCTTTTCGATCGCGGCTTTCGAGGCGCCTGCGATCTCGAATGCGAGCTTAGCCTTCAACTCACCGTCCGCCAGCAGGCGAACGCCGTCCTTCACGCGACGGATCACGCCGGCAGCGGCAAGAGCTTCAGCCGTAACCGTAGCCTTGGCGTCGAGCTTCTTGGCGTCGACTGCAGTCTGGACACGCGCCAGCGAGACAGTATTGTAATCCTTGGCGAAGAGGTTCTTGAAACCGCGCTTCGGCAGACGCCTGTAAAGAGGCATCTGGCCACCCTCGAAGCCGTTAATCGCCACGCCTGAACGGGCTTTCTGACCCTTCACGCCGCGTCCCGCGGTCTTGCCCGAACCCGAGCCGATGCCGCGCCCAAGACGCTTCTTGGTGTGCGTTGCACCCTCATTGTCACGCAGATCGTTGAGTTTCATAGTTCTTCTCCTGCGCTCGGGCTCACGCCTCGTCCACGACGCGGACAAGGTGCTTCACCGAAGCAATCATGCCGCGTACCGACGCGCTGTCCTCAAGGGTGCTGCGGCGACGCAGCTTGTTCAGGCCGAGCCCGACCAGCGTCGCGCGCTGCTCCTTAGGCCGGCGAATAGGGCTGCCGATCTGCTCGACGGTAATCGTCTTCGTTGCTTTCTTGGCCATGGTCGTAATCCCTGGTCGGACGCTGCGGCTTATTCGTCCGCGGCAACCGCGGTGCCGCGGCGTGCCTGGAGCGTCGAGTACTTGATGCCGCGCTGTGCAGCGACGTCCTTCGGATGCAACTGGCTCTTCAGCGCATCAAATGTGGCGCGAACCATGTTGTACGGGTTAGAAGAGCCCATCGACTTGGCGACGACGTCATGCATGCCAAGCGTCTCAAAGACGGCGCGCATCGGACCGCCGGCGATGATGCCGGTACCCGGCTTCGCGGCGCGCAGCAGAACGCGTCCAGCGCCCCAGCGGCCTTCCACGTCATGATGAAGGGTACGGCCTGAACGCAGCGGAACGAAGATCAATTCACGCTTTGCCGACTCGGTCGCCTTGCGGATCGCCTCGGGTACCTCGCGCGCCTTGCCATGGCCAAAACCAACACGGCCCTTCTGATCGCCGACGACGACGAGAGCAGCAAAGCCGAAGCGGCGGCCACCCTTGACGACCTTGGCTACGCGGTTGATGTGGACCAGCTTGTCCACGAATTCGCTGTCGCGTTCTTCACGGTCCCGGCCGCGCTCGCGGCCTCCGTCCCTACGCTCTTGTGCCATTATCCTGTTCCTTATTCTTTTCCGGAAGCACGGTTGATGAAGATCCGACGACCAAGCGCCGGATCGGTTTAGAAGCTCAGCCCACCTTCACGAGCCGCCTCGGCGAGTGCCTTGACGCGGCCGTGATAGATGTACGGTCCACGATCGAAAACAACTTCCTTGACGCCGGCCTTTGACGCGCGCTCGGCGATCAGCTTGCCAATCGCAGCGGCAGCCGCAATGTCTGCCCCGGTCTTGAGCGCGCCCTTCAGATCCTTTTCCAGGGTCGAAGCGGCAGCAAGCGTGTGGCCCTTCGTGTCGTCGATGACCTGTGCATAGATATTCTTCGACGAACGGTAGACCGAGAGCCGCGGGCGCTCGCCCGAAACCTTCTTGAGCTGCCGGCGGACACGGGCGGCGCGGCGCTGGGTGGATTCCTTGGAAGCCATGGCTTTTTTTCCTTGCCGATATCGGCCTTACTTCTTCTTGCCTTCTTTGCGGACGATCCGCTCGCCTGCATACCGGACACCTTTGCCCTTATAAGGCTCGGGACCACGGTACTCGCGGATTTCCGCGGCGACCTGGCCAACCTGCTGCTTGTCAATGCCCGCAACCGTGATTTCAGTCGGCTTCGGCACAGTGATCGTGATGCCCTCCGGCGTCTCGTAAATCACGTCGTGGCTGAAGCCAAGCGCAAGCTGCAGGTTCTTACCCTGCATGGTTGCGCGGTAGCCGACGCCGGTGATCTCGAGCTTCTTCTCGAAGCCGTCCTTCACGCCCTGCAGGATATTGACGATCTGGGTTCGCGACATGCCCCATTTGGAGCGCGCGATCTTGGTCTGGTCCTTCGGCGCAACTGTGATCTCGCCGTCGTCAAGCTTGATCAGAACTTCGTCATTGACGACGAATTTCAGCTCGCCCTTCGGGCCCTTCGCTGTCACCGTTTGTCCGATGACGGTCGCAGTTACGCCCTGCGGCAACTGGACGGGTTTCTTGCCAATACGAGACATTGTCTTGTCCTCGTTCCTGTTCTTTTCAGAAGGCTAGATCAGAATATCCGGCAGAGAATCTCTCCGCCGACATTCTGTTCGCGCGCCTCGTGATCTGCCATGACGCCCTTCGGCGTCGACAGGATCGAGATGCCGAGGCCGTTAGCGACCTGCGGGATCGACTTCACCGACACGTAGACGCGGCGGCCCGGCTTCGAAACGCGGGCAATCTCACGGATCACCGGCTGACCTTCGTAGTACTTGAGTTCGATCTCGATTTCGGACTTGCCGTTATCGAAATCGACCTGGCTATAGTCGCGAATGTAGCCTTCCGACTTCATTACATCGAGCACGCGGGCGCGCAGACGCGAAGCAGGGGTCGAACACTTAGGCTTCTTGCGGCCGTAGGCGTTGCGGATGCGGGTCAGCATATCGCCGAGGGGATCATTCATGGACATGTGTCGCCCTCCTTACCAGCTCGACTTCACAAGGCCCGGGACGAGGCCATTGTTGCCCAGGTCACGAAGAGCCACACGCGACATCTTCAGCTTGCGATAATAAGCGCGCGGACGGCCCGTCACTTCGCAACGGTTGCGAATGCGGTTCTTTGCCGAATTGCGCGGCAGAGCGGCTAGCTTGAGCTGCGCGCGGAAGCGCTCTTCGATCGGGAGCTTCTGGTCCATCACAATATCCTTGAGGGCCTTACGCTTGGCAGCGTAACGGTCCACAAGGTTGCGGCGCCGATTGTTCTTTTCGACTGAGCTGGTCTTTGCCATTTCAGATTTTTCCTTTTCTCGCTGCCGTTACTGCCGGAAGGGGAAGTTGAAGGCCTTGAGCAGAGCCCGGGCCTCATCATCCGTCTTGGCAGTCGTACAAACGACGATGTCCATTCCCCAGATCTGGTCAACCTTGTCGTAGTTGATCTCGGGGAACACGATGTGTTCCTTGATGCCCATGGCATAGTTGCCACGGCCGTCAAAGCTTTTCGGATTCAGGCCGCGGAAGTCGCGGACGCGCGGCAGCGCGATCGTAACCAGGCGGTCCAGAAACTCGTACATGCGCTCCTGGCGGAGCGTCACCTTGGTGCCGATCGGCATCTGCTCGCGCACCTTGAAGCCAGCAATGGACTTGCGGGCCCGGGTGACGACCGGCTTCTGGCCGGCGATGAGCGCCAGATCTTCAGCAGCAACAGACGGCTTCTTGGAATCCGCCGTGGCTTCGCCGACGCCCATATTGATGACGATCTTTTCGAGACGCGGAACCTGCATCTCGTTCTCGTACTTGAACTGCTCGAAAAGAGCCTTACGGATCTGCTCGTTGTATTGCTTCTTCAAGCGCGGCTCGATTTGTGCCTTAGCCATTGATGACTTCTCCCGAGCGCTTCGCGACGCGCACCTTCTTGCCGTCCTTCACCTGGAAGCCGACGCGGGTCGGCTTTCCGTCCTTGGGGTCGGCCAGCGCGATGTTCGACAGATGGATCGGCGCTTCCTTCGTGATGATCCCGCCCTCTTGCGCCTGTGTCTGCTTCTGATGACGGCGGATCATGTTGACGCCACGAACGACAGCCTTGTCGTCCTTCGGCATGACGCGCACGACTTCGCCGGTGCGGCCCTTATCCCTGCCAGCCAGAACGACGACCTTGTCGCCTTTACGGATCTTTTGCATTTTCCGGCTCCTTACAGCACTTCTGGCGCGAGCGAGATGATCTTCATATGGTTCTTGGCGCGGAGTTCGCGCGGAACCGGCCCGAAGATACGGGTGCCGATCGGCTCTTTCTTGTTGTCGACGAGAACTGCTGCGTTCTTGTCGAAGCGGATCACGCTGCCGTCTGGGCGGCGGATATCCTTGGCCGTGCGCACCACGACCGCCTTCATCACATCGCCCTTCTTCACGCGGCCGCGCGGGATGGCTTCCTTAATCGACACGACGATGATGTCGCCGACGGAAGCGTATTTCCGCTTCGAACCGCCCAGCACCTTGATGCACATGACACGACGGGCGCCGGAGTTGTCCGCGACGTCGAGGTTTGTTTGCATCTGAATCATGACAGGCCTTCTTCTTCTCTATCGAGGCGGGCTCACCGCCCTCCCCGGCTGATCCAAATTCGTTATTGTGCCTGCGCTTCGGTCACGACGACCCAGCGCTTATCCTTGGAGATCGGCTTCGACTCCTGGATGAACACGGTGTCACCTACCTTGCAGGCGTTGTTCTCGTCATGCGCTTTGTACTTCTTCGTCATGCGCACGGTCTTATTCATCACGGGATGCGTGAAGCGCCGCTCGACCTTGACGACGACCGTCTTCTCATTCTTGTCGCTGACGACGGTGCCCTGCAGGATGCGCTTTGGCATGTTCGTGGTCCTTACTTCTTACCAGCCGACTTTTCGGCCGAGATCGTCTTGATACGCGCGATGTCCCTGCGGACCTGCTTCACGCGAGCGGTCTTTTCGAGCTGGCCAGTCGCCTTCTGAAAGCGCAGGTTGAACTGCTCCTTCTTGAGGGACGCAAGCTCGTCGTCCAGCTGGTCGGGGGTCTTTGCCCGTACGTCAGAGGCTTTCATCTCTCGACCTTCCTTATTCTGCTATGCGCTGGATGAAGCGCGTCTTGACCGAGAGCTTGGCGGCGCCGAGGCGCAACGCTTCGCGCGCGGTTTCCTCATCGACGCCGTCGATCTCGAACATGATACGGCCAGGCTTCACGCGGCAGGCCCAATAGTCCACCGCGCCCTTACCCTTACCCATACGGACTTCGGTCGGCTTCGAGGTCACCGGAACATCCGGGAACACGCGAATCCAGACACGGCCCTGGCGCTTCATCTCGCGGGTGATCGCGCGGCGCGCCGCTTCGATTTCACGAGCAGTGACGCGGTTCGGCTCCATCGCCTTCAGCCCGAAGCCACCGAAGTCCAGGTTGGTCCCGCCCTTGGCGGTGCCATGGATGCGGCCCTTGAACTGCTTGCGGAACTTTGTGCGCTTTGGCTGCAGCATCGTTCTTACTCCAAATTCTCAATGCGCTCAGGCGTTCTCGCGGCGACGGCTACGCTCGCTGCGTTCGCCGGCATGCGAGTGATCGCCTTCCGTCGCGCGACGCTCCGAGGCCATAGGGTCATGTTCCAGGATTTCACCCTTGAACACCCAGACCTTGACGCCACAGATGCCATACGCGGTCTGCGCTTCAGCGGTTCCGTAGTCGACATCGGCACGCAGCGTGTGCAGCGGCACGCGGCCTTCGCGATACCATTCCATACGAGCGATTTCCGCACCGCCGAGGCGGCCCGCGCAATTGATACGAATGCCTTCAGCGCCGAGACGCATCGCCGACTGAACGGCGCGCTTCATGGCACGGCGGAAGGCCACGCGGCGCTCAAGCTGCTGTGCGATCGACTGCGCGACGAGCGTGGCGTCGATTTCCGGCTTGCGCACTTCGACGATGTTCAGGTGCGTCTCGGACTTCGTCATCTCCGTCAGCTTCTTGCGCAGCTTTTCGATGTCGGCGCCCTTCTTGCCGATGATGAGACCTGGACGGGCGGCATGGATCGTGACGCGGCACTTCTTGTGCGGACGCTCAATAACAATCTTGGACACCGCGGCTTGCTTGAGCTCGCCGTACAGATACTTGCGGATCTTGAGGTCCTCATGCAGCAGGCTGCCGTACTCGCCAGTGTTGGCGTACCAGCGCGAATCCCAGGTACGGTTGATGCCGAGACGGAGACCGATCGGATTAACTTTCTGGCCCATTATGCGGCCTCCCCTTTCACTTCGACCTCGCGAACGACAATCGTCAGATTCGCGAACGGCTTCTCGATCCGGCTCGCCCTGCCACGGCCACGCGCGTGAAAACGCTTCATGACGATCGACTTGCCGACAAAGGCTTCCGCGACGACGAGAGCATCGACGTCGAGGTCGTGATTGTTTTCTGCGTTGGCGATCGCCGATTCCAGCGTCTTGCGGACCGTTCCCGCGATACGCTTCCGGGAAAATTCCAGATCGGCGAGCGCAGTCGCCACCTTCTTGCCGCGGATGAGCGCGGCAACGAGGTTAAGCTTCTGCGGGCTGACGCGGATCGTGCGGAGGACCGCACGCGCCTCGTTGTCAGCAAGCCTGCGCGGAGCTTTGGCCTTGCCCATCGTTACTTCCTCTTCGCCTTCTTGTCCGCGCCGTGACCGTAATAGGTCCGGGTCGGAGCGAATTCACCGAACTTGTGGCCAACCATGTCTTCGTTCACGGAGACCGGGATATGCTTCTGGCCGTTGTAAACACCGAAGGTGAGACCGACGAACTGCGGCAGGATCGTGGAGCGACGGCTCCACATCTTGATCACCTCGTTACGCCCACCCTCGCGAACCTTGTCTGCTTTCTTGAGCAGGAAGCCGTCGATGAACGGGCCTTTCCAAACTGAACGGGTCACGTCTGACTACCTCTCTTAGCTCTTGCGCTGATGGCGCGAGCGCAGGATGAACTTGTCGGTCGCCTTGTTCGACCGGGTCTTCTTGCCCTTCGTCGGCTTGCCCCACGGGGTCACCGGGTGACGGCCGCCGGAAGTACGGCCTTCACCGCCGCCATGCGGATGGTCGACGGGGTTCATGGCGACACCGCGGTTGTGCGGGCGCTTGCCAAGCCAGACCTTACGGCCTGCCTTGCCGAGATTGATGTTGCCGTGATCCGGATTGGACACGGCGCCGACCGTGGCAATGCACGAGCCATTAACGACACGCTGCTCGCCGGAGTTGAGGCGCAGGATCGCCATGCCCTGATCGCGGCCGACGAGCTGCGCATAGGAGCCGGCCGAACGAGCGATCTGACCACCCTTGCCGGGCTTGAGCTCGACATTGTGGATGATCGTGCCGACCGGCATCGCTGCCAGGGGCATCGCGTTGCCCGGCTTTACGTCAACCTGTCCGCCGGAGATCACCTTATCGCCGGGCGCAAGACGCTGCGGCGCCAGAATATAGTTCAGCTCGCCATCGTCATATTTGATCAGGGCGATGAAGGCCGTCCTGTTCGGATCGTACTCAATCCGCTCCACGGTCGCCGACACGTCGAACTTGCGGCGCTTGAAATCGATGATGCGGTATGAACGCTTGTGACCGCCACCGATGAACCGGGCCGTGATGCGGCCATAGTTGTTGCGCCCGCCGGACTTTGTCAGACCCTCCGTCAGGCCCTTGATCGGCTTACCCTTGTAAAGGGCTGAGCGATCGACGAGCACCAGCTGGCGCGTGCTGGGCGTGACCGGGTTGAATTTCTTGAGTGCCATTGTGCTTTCCTCGCGCCCTGTCTCAGAGGCCCGTAGCGACGTCGATCGACTGGCCCTCAGCCAGCGTCACGACTGCTTTTTTCACGTCGCTCTGCCGCCCAATGGTGCCGCGGAAACGCTTCACCTTGCCCTTGCGAACGAGTGTGTTCACGGCCGTCACCTTCACTCCGAAAAGCGCTTCGATGGCCGCCTTGATTTCCGGCTTCGACGCCTTGCGGGCGACGTTGAAGACAACCTGGTTCTGCTCGGAAGCCATGGTCGACTTTTCAGTGATAGCCGGGCTGACGATCACGTCATAGTGGCGCAGGTCCTTCATTTGAAGCGCTCCTCCAGAGCCTCGACGGCTGCCTTCGAAAGGACGAGCGTGCCGCGGCGCAAAATATCGTAGACGTTGATGCCCTGGATCGGCAGGACGTCGATGTTAGGAATGTTCGACGCAGCGCGCTTGAAGTTCTGATCAAGATCAGCGCCGCCAATCATCAACGCGTTGGTCAGACCGAGCTTCTCAAAATTCGCGACCAACGCCTTCGTCTTGGCCTCGGTCAGCTTCAGATCGTCAACGACGATCAGGCTCGACGCCTTGGCCTTGGCCGACAGGGCATGCTTGAGGCCCAGAATGCGGACCTTCTTGGGAAGATCGTGTTCATGGCTGCGGACGACCGGCCCATGGGCCTTGCCGCCGCCGCGGAACTGCGGAGCACGCGCCGAATGGTGACGAGCGCGGCCCGTGCCCTTCTGCTTGTACATCTTGGCGCCAGTGCGCGCGATCTCAGCGCGGCCCTTCGCCTTGTGCGTGCCCTGCTGCTTCTTGGCGAGCTGCCAGCGCACGACGCGCTGCAAAATATCTTCCCGCGGGTCGAGGCCAAAGATCTCCAGCGAGACCTTCACCTTGCCGGCATCCTCGCCAGCGAGGGTGGTAATCTTGAGGTCCATCATACAGCCCCTTCATTCGCCGGAGCGGCGGCTTCATTCTTCTGCGAAGCGCGCACGGCCGCGGGCTTCGGAGCATTGTCCGGGACAGCCGCCTTGACGGCATCGCGCACCAGGATCCACGCGCCCTTGGAACCGGGAACAGCGCCGCGGATCAGGATCAGGCCGCGATCGGCATCGGTCGAAACCACTTCGACGTTCTGCGTCGTGACGCGCGTGTCGCCCATATGGCCGGCCATCTTCTTGCCTTTGAACACTTTGCCGGGATCCTGGCGCTGACCCGTGGAACCATGCGTACGATGCGACACAGAGTTACCGTGAGTCGCTCTGCCGCCGCCGAAATTGTGGCGCTTCATGACGCCCTGGAAGCCCTTGCCGATCGTCGTACCGGTGACATCCACCTTCTGGCCGGCAACGAAATGCTCGACCGTGATTTCGGCGCCGACATCAAGCATGTTGTCGGGCGATACACGGAATTCGGCGACCTTCGCCTTTGGCTCGACAGACGCTGCAGCGAAATGGCCGCGCATCGCCTTCGGCGTGTTCTTCACCTTGGCCAGCCCAACACCGAGTTGAACAGCCGTATAGCCATTCTTCTCCTGGGTGCGCTGTGCCACGACCTGGCAGTTCTCCATCCGGAGAACCGTGACCGGGACATGCTCGCCGGCGTCGTTGTAGACGCGGGTCATCCCGACTTTCTGTGCGATTACACCTGAACGCATCGGTTCAATTTCCTTTAGAGTTCCCTGTCGGGGCTTGCGCCCCTCCACGCCTCTTGTTCCAAGCCTCAGAGCTTGATCTCCACGTCGACACCGGCGGCCAGATCGAGCTTCATCAGAGCGTCGACCGTCTGCGGAGTCGGGTCCACGATATCAAGCAGCCGCTTGTGCGTACGCATTTCGAACTGCTCGCGGCTCTTCTTGTCGATGTGCGGCGAGCGGTTCACAGTGAATTTTTCGATCCGCGTGGGCAGCGGAATCGGACCGCGAACATTGGCCCCGGTGCGCTTTGCAGTCGACACGATCTCACGTGTCGAGGCGTCGAGCACACGGTGGTCAAACGCTTTGAGGCGGATACGGATGTTCTGACCGTTCATGCGTCACTTCCTTGTTCTGGCGCGGCGCGGGCTTTTCCGCGCCCGCGACAGATCCGTTGTTTCTTACTCGACGATGCTTGCGACGATGCCGGCGCCGACGGTGCGGCCGCCTTCGCGGATGGCGAAGCGCAGCTTCTCTTCCATGGCGATCGGCACGATCAGCTCGACATCCACCGTCACATTGTCGCCCGGCATCACCATCTCGATGCCTTCCGGCAGCTGCACGATGCCGGTCACGTCGGTGGTGCGGAAGTAGAACTGCGGACGGTAGTTGGTGAAGAACGGCGTGTGGCGCCCGCCCTCCTCCTTGGTCAGGATGTAGGCTTCCGCCTTGAACTTCTTGTGCGGCTTCACCGAGCCCGGCTTGGCCAGAACCTGGCCGCGCTCCACCCCGTCACGGTCGATGCCGCGCAGCAGCGCGCCGATATTGTCGCCAGCCTGCCCCTGGTCGAGCAGCTTGCGGAACATCTCGACGCCCGTGCAGGTCGTCTTCTGGGTCGGGCGGATGCCGACGATCTCAAGCTCCTCGCCGACCTTGACGATGCCGCGCTCGACGCGCCCCGTCACCACCGTGCCGCGGCCCGAGATCGAGAACACGTCCTCGATCGGCATCAGGAACGGCTGGTCGATCGGACGCTCCGGCGTCGGGATGTAGTCGTCAACCGCCTGCATCAGCTTGCGGATGGCGTTCTCGCCGATCTCCTTGTTCGAATCCTCCAGCGCGGCCAGCGCCGAGCCGGGGATGATCGGAATGTCGTCGCCGGGGAACTCGTTCTTCGACAGAAGCTCGCGAACCTCGAGCTCGACCAGTTCCAGAAGCTCCGGATCGTCGACCTGGTCGACTTTGTTCAAAAACACAAC
>JBEVEP010000155.1:0-5080 GCA_040512755.1 Mesorhizobium sp. | reverse complement strand
TTCCCAGGCGTCAGTCTCTCGTGCGCGAGCGATGGGCGCGACACCATTACCTTGCGAAGCTTGCCGATCTCCGAATGAACGCCGAGCTGCATGTTCAGACCTCCCTTGGTTGCGACCGGAGCGCTCCGGCGCGGGCATTGCGCCATTTGATCCAGACGTGGACAGGAATTCCGGCCAGCACGAGCAGGAACCCGAGGAAAACGGTCCGGGGTCCTGCGCCGTAGATCGCCCAGATCGCATAGATGAAGCCAAGGGCGCCCAGGATGGCGACCTTGGCAATCTCGGGGCCGGCGACTGTGCGGCCGGTACGGATCAGGATCATGAGTTCGGCGAGCGAGCACAGCGCATAGGGAAGAAGGCTCGACATCACCGCCAGCAGGATGATGGCGTTGAACGCGCCAACCAGCCCTTGCGCGAAATTCATGGCCACCAGCACCGAGGCAAGGAAGTTTGAGAAGACCAACGCATTGGCCGGCGTACCGAAACGTGAGAGATGCCCCATCCTGTCAGGAAAGACGCGATCAAGCGCGGCCCCGTAAGGCACCTGGCCGGTGAGCAGAGTGAATCCGTTGAGCGTGCCGAATGTGGAGATCACTGCGCCGACGGCGACGAGCAATCCGCCGACCGGTCCCCACATTGCTCGGGAAACATCGGCCAGCGGTGCCGACGAAGCCGCCAGGGATTCGGTTGGCAGTACCCCGATGGCGACCGTGGTGACAGAAATATACACCGCCGCGGCGACCAGGACGCCGATGATGGTCGCCCGGGGAATCGTCTTCTCGGGGTCGACAACGTCGCCCGACGGTACCGTCGCCGATTCGAGCCCGAGATAGGCCCACAGCGTAAGCGCCGCCGCCGCGGATATAGCGGCAAGGTCGGACTGACCGCTGACGTTGAAAGGCGTGAAATTCTCGGGATCGATCCAGAAAAATCCGATTATTCCGATGAAAGCCAGCGGCACAAGCTTGAGGACCGTCGTGACGATCTGCACGAAGCCCGCTTCCTCGACGCCCCTGACGTTGATCAGAGTCAGCGTCCAGATCGCAATAAGCGCCACCGCCAGACTGAGCGCCGGTGAGGCGCCTATCGCGGGAAACAGAAAGCCGACATAGCCGGCCAGCGCGACCGCAACTCCGGCATTCCCGGTCCACAAAGCGATCCAGTAGCCCCAGGCGATGATGAAGCCGGCAAACTCGCCATATCCGGCTTCGGTATAGGCGTAAGGACCGCCGGTCTTCGATACGCGCCGCGAGAGTCGTCCGAAGATGATCGCGAGTACGAGAGCCCCGACCGACGTCACTATCCAGCCCAGAAGCGAAATCGGCCCGAAGGCGGCGAGCGAGGCCGGCAACAGAAAAATCCCGGAACCGACCATGTTGCCGACGACAAGCGCGGTGCAGGCTGCAAGACCCAGACTGCCGGATGCCCGCTCGGCGGCCAGGGTTGCAGAATGCTCGCCAGCCATGGCCTCATCCACCCGCAGGCGGGGTTGTGGTGGCGGGCTGCGGGGCCGGCGCAACCTGGCCGGGGCCCTCCGAGGTCAGCGCCCCGGCGCTCAATGCCAGGATGATGATGATCATGAGGACCAACAACAGAGGCCAGACAAACCGCAGCCATCTGTCATAGGAGACTCGTCCGATCGCCAGCCCGCCCATGACGACCGCGAAAGTCGGGTTGAAGAGGTTCACCCATCCGTTGGCGGACTGATAGGCGGTCACTGTGAGGTCCCGGTTCACGCCGGCAAAGTCGGACAGCGGCGCCAGGATCGGCATGGTCAGGACTGCGAGGCCGGACGATGAGGGAACGAGGAATGAAAGGATCGTCTGGAACACCAGCATTGTGTTGATGAAGACGACGTTGCCGAGCCCTGCTAGCCCACCTGCCAGTGTGTGCAGAATCGTATCGGTGATCTTGCCGGCATCCATGACCACCACGATGCCGCGTGCCACGCCGATGATCAGCGCGACTCCTAGTAGGTCGCGCGCGCCATTCACGAAAGTGTTGACGAAGGTCTCTTCGTCCATGCGCGTTTCTGGCGCGAACTTGCCGACGATCCATGTGAGAATCGCCATGCCGAGGAAGAGGGCTGACATCTCGCCCATCCACCATCCGAGACGGATCACGCCATAGAGCATGATCACGAAAGTGATCCCGAAAAGCGCGAGAATGATGCTGCGAACACGGGTGAATTCGGGCAGCGGCTCGCCGACAGCTGAGCCCTTCAGGAAATGCGCGATATTTTCTTCGCGCTGCGCCGCTACAACCGAAGTTGCGGGATTGGCCTTGACCCGGCTGGCATAGCGCATGACGTACATAATTCCCGCAGCCAGGCAGACGAAGAGGATGAGCACACGCAGCAGAAGGCCGTCCGTGAAAGGAACGCCCGCCGCATTGGAGGCGATCACAGTGGCGAAGGCATTGAACGTGGAGCCGAGCGTCCCGATGCCTGCGCCAAGCATGATCACGGCGACGCCGGTCAGCGCGTCATATCCGGCCCGTATGAAGACGGGCAGCACGATCGCGTAGAAGGCCAAACTTTCCTCCGCCATGCCATAGCTCGTCCCGCCGGCCGCGAAGGCGGCCATCAGGATCGGGATCATGAAGATCTCGCGGCCTCGCAGCGCATTCAAAAGCCAGCCGATGCCAGCGTCGATCGCGCCGGTCTTGGTCACGACGGCGAGAAAGCCGCCGATGACGAGCACGAAGACCGCGACGTCGATCGCGTTCGCCATTCCCGTTGCAGGATTGTAGAGCCCGGCGATCGGCGCCATCAGGATGTCTTTGAGACCCTGCGGGTTCGACTCGACAACCGTATAGGTGCCGGGGACCGGGGCTTCCTTACCCAGCGCCGGATTGAGCGCCCGCTCGTACTGGCCCGCGGGAATGATCCACGTGAGGGCGGCCACGACCACGATGAGTACGAAGAGAATGGTGAAAGCGGTTGGGAATTTCCTCGGCATGGACTTCCCCTCCATTCGTGCCGGTGGAGCCCGGCCTTTCGTTACCTCACGCTACTCAGGCCGCTCCTGGTTCATGCCCAGGACAGGTAAAAGCCGACGTCCCCGGGAATGCCTCCAGGGAAGTTGATGATCATCGCCTTGAGCCGGTACCCGGCGGGCTTCAGGTTCTGCTCGTAGCGCTCAAAGAGCTCGCGCGCTTTGCCCTGGAGAGTTTCCGGCCACTCCGGTAGCGCGTTGTTGATGGCTCGTCCGCTGTCGCTGCAAAGCGAGGAAGGGAAGCTGTAGACGAGCGCTTCCGTCTTGCCCTGCTCGACAGCAACACGGACCAGCCGCTGAACGACGGCTCTCTCATGCTCGGTCACGTGGTTCTTGAGGAAGTCTTCGGCGAACTGCTCGTGTTCCTGCATCGCCTTTTTTCTGGCCTGCTCCTGCTTGGTCATATTGTCCATCTCGGCCTTGAGCATCTGCATACGCAGCTCTTCGGCAGTCGGAACAGCACCAGACGGCTTGGACGATTTCGGCTCGTTCATCTTCCTGCTCCCATGCAAAAATCACGATGCGACTTCGCTGACTGGCTGACTAATTTCGCCCGTTTGCCGTCGAAATGGTTTCCGCCCAAGCGATCAGCGGCCCTTCGTAAAATCAGACCACGCGGTATTGAACGAGATGGTCCCAACGATTCTCGCATCGCAACCGTCCGCGAACCCGCTGCGGGCAACGCACTCGTCGTCATCGAGATCGGTATCCCAATAACGGACATCGAATGTCAGCGCTTTCCAGTCATAGGAGACGCCGGCGGTCCAGGCCAATTGTTCGAAAGCATCGGGATCCTCGAAGAACTGGTACCCGATCCCGGCATAGACCGAGAAATCGTGCGGAAGCGGAACCTTCAGGCCGCCCGCAACAAAAGTCGCTGTCTTGCCGCTCTGATTGAAGTCGGGGGCAAAAAACACCCTTGCGCCAAATGTGACCATGTCACGGAAGTTATAGTCCGCCTTGGCGAAAAGCTCGCCATAGTCGGGACTGACTTCCTCCGGCGCGTAGAAATAGTGGACATAACCGAGGTCAAGAGAGAGCGGTCCAAACTCAGGCCTGATGCCGATCGCCGTATCGATCTCGGCGCCCGAGAAGCCTTCGCCGAAATTAACGTTCGAAGACCAGACGTTTATGTAGGCCATGCCGATGCTTGGCTCGATATAGCCTTGAATGGCCGCGTCACTTCCGGTCTGCGTAATTCCGCGCGAAACGTAATCGGTAGTGACCGACGCGCCGAAACCAACGTCGAATAGCGAAGCGACCGGGGCAGCCTCTCTCGCCGCTTCCGCTTCGGACGGGGTAGGCTCGATGGGCTCGATGGCCTGTTCGATCGCCTGCGCCTCGATTGCAAGAAGGGCCGCAACCGCCCCGCCTAAAAAGATGACTGCTTTCCGCATCGCTACCTCTTGGTACCCCCCGCGAACTGAAGTGCTGACGCGCGCCGGCAACAACCCGAAGCTCGCAGGCGTCGGTCCCGTTGGCAGCACGGCAGCGGCGATTCGTTCGCACATCGCTCTATCGAAAGCATACCCATGACCAATGGCTTAGGAACGTAGCATCGGGTAGCATCGGTGTATTAGCATAGGACCATATTGATTTCGAGTTTCCCGATTGGGGTCTGCTCCGGCGACGGGCTTTGCCCAGTGTGACACACCTGGCAAATTCAAAGGTCGGCTTGCCGCGCGCGCATGACTGTCCCGGCACGCTTCAGGGCGGTTTCAATTTCTTCCGAAAGACTTGTTATCCAGCCCTCGCATTCGGCGAGGCGTTGCTTGCTGATGGATTTGGGAAGCTGCCTCAGGTCAAGCAGGGTTGCCTCCGCTGCGGCCAGGTCATCGCAGAGGTCACGGAAGGTAGCGTCCTGCATTGCCAATTGCTCGATCTGCCGCGACAGCACAGGAAGGAGGCGGCACGCAACAGACACACCCGACATCATTGAGTCCTCTCCCTCGGAGGAACGTCGCCCGGCTACATTTTCAATATTAGTGTATTTTAATCCACGAACCCGCGTAAAATACCGTAATTAACGCGGTGATACCGCATAGGGAGCGGGCGATCGTGCCAAGAACAGGGACCTTCGAGCG
>JBEVEP010000136.1:0-36888 GCA_040512755.1 Mesorhizobium sp. | reverse complement strand
AGCCGACAGGTGATATATCACAAATATATCAGAAGGAGAGAGCCATGTGGACCGGAGTTTTTCCTGCCGTCACGACGAAGTTCACTGAGAACGACGAACTCGACCATGCCGAAATGGAACGCTGCTTCGCGCTGGAGATGGAGGCGGGATGCGACGGGATTATCGTCTGCGGCTCCCTTGGCGAAGGGCCCATGCTTTCTGTGGACGAGAAATTGGCTGTGCTGAAGACAGCTCAAAACGTGGCCAAGGGCAAGCCGGTTCTTCTGACAATCAACGAAGCGGCAACTCGGGATGGCGCTGCGCTGGCGCGGAAGGCCGCCCGGGCAGGGGCCGACGGGCTCATGATCGTTCCCAGCCCGATATACCATACGAATCCCGAGGAGACGGTGGCGACTCTCTCGGCAGTCGCCGATGCCGGCGAATTGCCGGTGATGATCTATTCCAACCGCATCGCCTATCGTGTCGACGTCACCATAGAGGTGATGGAGAAGCTCGCCGACAACCCGCTCTTTGTCGCGGTCAAGGAGTCGTCCGACGACATCCGGCGCTCGACGGAAATCATCAACCGGTTCGGCAATCGCTTTGATCTGTTCACGGGCGTCGACAATCTCGCGTTTGAAGCGCTCAGCGTCGGAGCCATTGGCTGGGTGGCGGGTCTCGTCACGGCTTTCCCGCGCGAAACGGTTGCCATCTACCAACTGATGAAGCAGGGACGCCGGGAAGAAGCGCTTCCCATCTACCGGTGGTTCCGGCCCCTGCTCGACCTCGATGTTTCGACCTATCTGGTGCAAAATATCAAGCTTGCCGAGGTCCACGCCATCGGCTCCAACGACCGCGTGCGGATGCCTCGCCAGCCACTTTCCGGTGACCTGCGCGCTTCGGTGGAGAAGATCGTGACAGACGCGCTGGCAGTCCGCCCGAAGCTGCCGGAGTTCTAAGGCTGTCGGCGCGGCATGTCCCTCTCACGCTAGAAGATGCCGGGAGCGAGGTGAGCGGCATGGCCGATGTGGAACAAGGCGCTAGCCGAGGAGCCAGGCAGGCCCCGTCATCGGCGGCCCGGATATCGCCTGCAGGCGGAGGCGAAGCAGTGGACATAGCCGTCATCGGCGGCGGCATTGTCGGCATCTGCGTTGCGGCTTATCTCGTGGAAGCCGGACAGGACGTCACGGTGATTGATCGCACCGGCATCTGCGAAGAGACGAGTTCGGGCAATGCTGGCGCGTTGGCGTTCTCCGACATCCTGCCGCTTGCCCACAAAGGCATGCTTGCGCGGGTGCCGCATTGGCTTGCCGATCCCCTTGGCCCGCTGAGCATCCCGCCGGCATACCTGCCGAAGCTCATGCCGTGGCTGTACCGCTTCTGGCGCGCGGGAAATAGCGCCAGGTTTGAAGCAAGTGTCGCGGCACAGGCAGCGCTGATGCAGCTCGCGGAACGCGAGTGGATGGCCTTGATGGAGCGTTCAGGCACGCGCCCGATGCTCCGCGAGGATGGTTCGCTGGAACTCTACGAGGGCGAGGCTCAGTTCCGGGCGTCGCTGCCCGGTTGGGCCGTGCGTGACCGTTACGGCATCGCCTATCGCCACCTCAACCGCGAAGAGCTGCCGTCCTATCAGCCTGGCCTTTCCGGAGATTTCACAGCAGGAACTTTCGTGCCCGGCTGGAAAACCGTCAGCGACCCGAAGGACCTCGGCAAGGCGATCTGGCGACATGTGGAAGACAGGGGTGCGCGTTTTGTGCGCGGTGACGTCGGCGTAGCGGTTCCGTCCGGTAGTAGTCGGGTTGCGATCCAGCTTCGCCACGGCCGAACGATCATCGCGCGCCGTCTCGTGGTCGCAGCGGGGGCATGGTCGCACCTGCTGGCTCGTCAGTTCGGCGACAAGATCCCGCTCGAAACCGAGCGGGGCTATAACACCACTCTGCCTTTGGGCTGCTTCGACGTCAGGCGCCAACTGATCTTTTCCGGTCATGGGTTCGTCATCACGCCGCTTGCGACCGGGATACGTATCGGAGGGGCGGTGGAACTCGGCGGCATTCACCGGCCCCCGAACTTCCAACGGTCGAAGGCGATGCTCGCAAAGGCGAAGCGTTTCCTGCCTGGCCTTGATCCGAGTAACGGCGGCGAATGGATGGGTTTCCGTCCGTCCTTGCCCGATTCATTGCCGGTCATCGGGCGATCGAAGAACCAAGCGAATATCTTTTACGCCTTTGGACACGGTCATCTTGGCCTGACACAGGCGGCCGCCACAGGGCAGTTGATCCGCGCGCTCATTCTGGGGCAGACTTCTTCAATTGACCTTTCTCACTTTTCCGCACAGCGTTTCTAGATGGAGCATCGGCGCGATGGCGCGGCATTCCTTTCACTGTATCGATGGGCATACGTGCGGCAATCCGGTCCGGCTTGTTGCCGGCGGCGGACCGCTCCTGGATGGCGACACGATGATGCAGCGTCGCGCGCATTTCATGGCTGAGTTTGACTGGATCCGCACCGGATTGATGTTTGAACCGCGCGGCCATGACATGATGTCGGGCTCCATCCTCTACCCGCCGACACGCGAGGATTGTGACATCGCAATCCTTTTCATCGAAACATCGGGCTGCCTGCCAATGTGCGGTCATGGCACGATCGGCACTGTGACGATGGCGATCGAGCACGGGTTGGTTCGGCCGAAGACGCCCGGAGTCTTGAAACTCGATACGCCTGCGGGATTGGTCATCGCCGAATACCGCGAGCAGAGCGGCCATGTGGAGGAAGTGCGGATCACCAATGTGCCCTCGTTCCTTTACGCCGAAGGGCTGGTGGTCGAATGCCCGGTGCTTGGTCCGCTAACTGTTGATGTCGCCTATGGCGGCAACTTCTATGCAATTGTCGAGCCCCAACAAAACTACCGCGACATGGCAGATCATGCCGCGACGGAGTTGATCGCCTGGAGTCCTGTGCTGAGGCAGCGGCTGAACGAATCCTACACGTTCGTTCATCCGACCAATCCGGGGATCAATCGCCTGTCACATATTCTATGGACAGGCGCGCCGAAGCGGGCGGAGGCGGATGCGCGCAATGCAGTATTCTATGGCGACAAGGCGATCGACCGGTCGCCTTGCGGTACCGGGACTTCCGCGCGCATGGCGCAGCTCCACGCCAAGGGCCGATTGAAGGCCGGCGACTCCTTCGTTCATGAATCGATCATCGGCTCGCTTTTCAACGGGCGCGTGGAGCGGGAGACAACGGTAGCGGACCGTCCCGCCATCGTGCCCTCCATTGCCGGCTGGGCACGCACCACCGGATACAACACGATCTTCATCGATGATCGTGATCCGTTCGCGCACGGCTTCGTGGTCAGCTAAAGGTGCGTCTGGGTGGCAAGCCCTCTTCCAAGCCCGCCTGCGCGCAAGATTTCTTCAAAAAGGGTTGGATCGGCGCGCGATTCTTCGACTTTACCTGCAAGGATTTCCCGATTAGTCAAAGACATTGCTTTGTGCCAGTGTTAGCTTGCGCGTAGTCCAGAGCCGGAACAGGACAAAAAGCAACCGTTCGGGGCGCAGCCGCAGGCGGCGCGACGAAGTTAAAAAATGACGTTGCAATCCAGGCCCGAACCTCTAGGACTAGGGGAAATATGACAGGAATGCGCCGATGACGCGACATTCCCGGGGAGCGGCGTTCACATGGAATATTTTGTCCAGCAGCTTATCAATGGGCTGACGCTGGGATCGATCTATGGGCTGATCGCAATCGGCTATACGATGGTCTACGGCATCATCGGCATGATCAATTTCGCCCACGGAGACATTTTCATGGTGGGCGCATTCGGCGCGCTCATCGCGTTCCTGGTTCTGCTCGGCGTGTTCTACTCGCTGCCGGTGGCGGTCGCGCTGCTGATCATGATGGTCGTCGCGATGCTGCTGACCAGCCTCTACAACTGGACGATCGAGAAGCTAGCCTACCGACCGCTGCGCGGCTCTTTCCGGCTGGCCCCGCTCATTACAGCGATCGGCATGTCGATCGCCCTTTCGAACTTCGTACAGGTCACGCAGGGTCCGCGAAACAAGCCGATCCCGCCGATGATTTCGCAGGTTTACAACATCGCTGGTATAACCATCTCGTTGAAGCAGCTCGTCATCGCACTTGTGACTGCCGTTCTGCTGACCTGCTTCTGGTATATCGTCAACAGAACGCCGCTTGGGCGCGCGCAGCGCGCGTGCGAACAGGATCGCAAGATGGCGGCGCTGCTCGGCATCGACGTCGACCGCACGATATCGATCACCTTCATCATGGGCGCCGCACTTGCGGCTGTGGCCGGTACTCTTTTCCTGATGTACTACGGCGTCGTTGTCTTCTCGGACGGTTTCGTGCCGGGGGTCAAAGCGTTCACGGCGGCAGTTCTGGGCGGCATCGGCTCATTGCCCGGCGCTGTTCTCGGCGGGCTTCTGATCGGAACGATCGAGTCCTTGTGGTCAGCCTATTTCTCGATCGACTACAAGGATGTGGCCGCGTTCTCCATCCTTGCGATCGTTCTGATCTTCATGCCGTCAGGCCTGATGGGCCGTCCGGAAGTCGAGAAGGTGTGAACCCATGGCCGTGACCACTGCAACCGCAGCCAAGACCGAAAACAACGTCATCGCCAACGCGGCTCGGGAAGCGATCTACGCCGGGCTTATCGCTTTCGGACTCTTCGTTCTTCTGGTCGGCCTGAAGACCGACCAGAACATCCGCAACGAGCTTATCCTGGTGCAGCGCTGGGGGTTGCTTGCCGTTGTGGTTGGCATCGTCATGGTGGGCCGGTTCGTGATGTCGGCCTTCGTCCAGCCCGAACTTGAGAGGCGCCGTGCGGCTCGCGCAACCGCACGTCCTGCCGTCGTTGCACCGGTTGAGGAATCGTTCCTCAAGAGGAACTTCAACACAATCGCATTGGCGTTCCTGTTTCTGTTCCCGCCGATCGTGATCTCCCTCACGGGATTGCAAGGTTCGCTGAAGTGGGTCGATAATTTCGGCATCCAGATCCTCATCTATGTGATGCTTGCGTGGGGGTTGAACGTCGTCGTTGGCCTCGCCGGCCTGCTCGACCTTGGTTATGTCGCGTTCTACGCCGTGGGTGCCTACTGCTACGCACTCCTCGGATCAGAGTTCGGACTGTCATTCTGGATATTGCTGCCCGCAGCCGGGGCTATGGCAGCAATGTGGGGCCTCATTCTCGGCTTTCCGGTGCTTCGGCTGCGCGGTGACTATCTTGCGATCGTGACGCTCGCGTTCGGCGAAATCATCCGCCTGGTTATCATCAACTGGCGCGAGGTCACCAATGGCACTGCCGGCATCTCCGGGATTCCGAAGGTGACACTTTTTGGTCTGCTGTCGTTCGACGTATCGTCGCCGAACAATTTCGCCAAGGTCCTTGGCCTTCCGCCTTCCGGCGTCTACTACAAGGTCTTCCTGTACTACCTCATTCTGATGCTCGCTCTGCTCACGGCATTTGTCACAATGAGGCTGCGTCGTATGCCTGTCGGCCGCGCCTGGGAAGCGCTTCGTGAAGACGAGATCGCCTGCCGCTCCCTTGGCATCAATACGACAAACACAAAACTGACCGCCTTCGCGATCGGCGCCATGTTCGGCGGTTTTGCCGGGTCATTCTTCGCCGCACGTCAAGGCTTCGTTAGCCCGGAATCCTTCGTGTTCCTGGAATCGGCGGTGATCCTGGCTATCGTCGTGCTCGGCGGCATGGGCTCGCTGACCGGTATCGCGATCGCTGCGGCGGTCATGATCGGTGGCACTGAGATCCTACGTGAACTGCAGTTCCTGAAATTGGTTTTCGGACCGAACTTCACACCGGAACTCTACCGCATGCTCCTGTTCGGCCTTGCGATGGTTGTCGTCATGGTGTGGAAGCCTCGAGGTTTCGTCGGCAGCCGTGAGCCAACAGCATTCCTTTTCAAACGAAAGGCCGTTTCCGGCGCCTTTACCAAGGAAGGGCACGGCTGATGGCTGGAGACGTGCAATCCATGAATGATGCCATCCTCAAGGTCGAGCATGTGTCGATGAAATTCGGTGGCCTCGTGGCCATCGGCGACCTGTCTTTCGAGGCCAAGCGCGGCGACATTACCGCGCTGATCGGTCCGAACGGCGCGGGCAAGACGACCGTGTTCAACTGCATCACCGGCTTCTACAAGCCGACCGAGGGGATGATCACGCTTAATCGTCAGAATGGGGAACAATTGCTGCTGGAGCGCATGCCGGATTTCAGGATCACGGCAAAAGCGAAAGTCGCCCGAACGTTCCAGAACATTCGGCTCTTCTCGGGAATGACGGTGCTGGAAAATCTGCTCGTTGCCCAGCACAACAAATTGATGGTCGCATCCGGATTCACGGTGCTTGGACTGCTTGGCCTCGGTACTTATCGCAGGGCATCGGACGAGTCGATGGAGCAGGCGAAGTTCTGGCTGGATAAGACCCATCTGACCGATCGCGCAGACGACCCTGCCGGCGATCTCCCCTACGGCGCCCAGCGCCGCCTGGAAATCGCGCGAGCAATGTGCACCGGTCCGGAACTGCTGTGCCTGGACGAACCGGCCGCGGGTCTCAATCCAAGGGAATCGCTGGCGCTCAATGAACTCCTCAATGACATCAAGGAAAGCACCGGCACGTCCATTCTTTTGATCGAACACGACATGTCGGTCGTGATGCAAATCTCCGACCACGTCGTCGTGCTTGAGTATGGCCGAAAGATTTCGGACGGCGATCCTCTTTCGGTGAGAAGCGATCCGCGCGTCATCGCCGCTTACCTTGGCGTCGAGGACGAGGAAGTTACGGAAGTGCTGGTCGAGGTAGGAGACGAGCAGGTCATCGAAGAACTCGATGCGGAGCCGGACCCTGCCCATGGACCAAGCGCCTCTGCCTCCATGTTTGCAGGGCCTGTGGTTGATACAATCGCCCATAGCGATGACATGGGAGAAAGAGTCACCGTATCCCGGGCCGCATCCAAAGCGAGCCAGGTCGACGAGCGCCTGGCGCGGGAGAAGTCCAGAACAAGCACTAAAGCCGCCTCTTCGGCAAAAGCCCCTGCGTCAAAGGCAGCCAGGCCCAAGTCTGGCACAAAGGCTGCGTCTGGGGCAGCAGTCGCCAAATCTTCGCCGGCTGGAACCGCCGCGAAATCTTCCGGCGGCACCGCCTCCGGCAAGGCAAAGCCAGCGAAAGCAGTATCATTGATGTCTTCCGCACAACCATCACCGAAACCTGCAGCGAGCAAACCCGCGGCTACGTCCAAGGCAGGAGGAATCGCGAAGGCCAAGACAGAGCCTGCGAAGGCGAAGCCTCTAGCCCTCTCCAACACGCTGAAGGCCCCGCGTGGAGGGAAATCGGATCGCTTGATTCTGATCAAGGGTATTGGCCCGGTGAACGAGAAAAAACTAAATGAACACGGGATCTTCCATTTCGACCAAATAGCAGCCTGGACGAAGTCCGACATCGCCGCCGCAGAGGTCTACCTGGCGTTCGACGGCCGTATCGAGCGGGAAGAATGGATCAAACAGGCGAAGGCGCTGGCAAAGCAAGCAGCGTCAGCTGGAGCCAAGGGAAAAAGCGCTACCGAAGCTGGACAACCTTCGGGCAAGCGTGGGGGCCGTAAATAATGACCGCGAAAGCGCTTCTCAGTGTCGAAGGCGTCGAAACCTATTACGGCAATATCCGCGCGCTGAATGGTGTCAATGTGACCGTGAATGAGGGCGAGATCGTTGCCCTGATTGGCGCAAACGGGGCCGGTAAATCGACGCTGATGATGACCATTTTCGGTAGCCCGCGCGCTCGCCATGGCAAAATCACCTTTGCCGGCAACGACATCACCGAAATGCCGACTCACGAGATTGCCAGGCTCCGCATTGCACAGTCGCCGGAAGGACGTCGGATATTTCCGCGTATGACGGTGAAGGAAAATCTCCAGATGGGCGCCAACCTGGACAATCTGGCGTATTTCGACGAGGACGTCGAAAAGGTCTTCACACTGTTTCCCCGGCTGAAGGAGCGCATCAGTCAGCGCGGCGGCACGCTGTCAGGCGGCGAGCAGCAAATGCTGTCTATTGGACGCGCGCTGATGGCGCGTCCAAAGCTCCTCTTGCTCGACGAGCCGTCGCTCGGTCTGGCGCCGCTGATCGTAAAGCAAATCTTCGACGCTATCCGCGAGCTGAACCGCACGCAGGGGCTGACGGTGTTCCTGGTCGAGCAGAATGCGTTCGGCGCGTTGAAGCTCGCCAACCGCGGCTATGTGATGGTCAACGGTAATGTCACGATGAGCGGTTCCGGCAAGGACTTGCTCGCCGATCCGGAAGTCCGCGCGGCTTATCTCGAAGGCGGACGCCATTAGCGCAGGAATGCGAGGGCCGACAGACTTCGGACAAAATCATGCGTGAATACGGGAATATGGGGCGAAGCGGCGAACCGCGAAGAACAGACCGCGCTCCGATGGGAGACTGAATATGCAAGGCATTCTCTACGAAGAAGCCTCAATCGGACAGTTCTTTCTCGTCACCTGCCTGCTCGGGGGATGGGCGGCCTGGATGACGGGCAAGGCTTGCGCGCAAACCTGGAGGCCCTATCCGAACCTGATCATCTACCTGCTGTTGCTCGGGGTCGCGGTGCGGTTCATCCACCATGCGCTTTTCAACGGCACCATGTTCAGCCTGCACTACTACATCGTCGACACCATCGTTCTTATCATCATCGGTACTCTCAGCTACCGCTATACACGTGCGAACCAGATGGTGACGCAATACCATTGGCTCTATGAGAGGGCTTCTCTGCTGACCTGGAAACCCAGGAGCTAGCACTGCCAACTATCTTTTTTGCGGAGACATTCCGCATTCACCCTTCACGTCCAATTCGGCGTGACAACTGCCGGAAAATCGGCAATCTATCCCGTCTGCGATTTGGGTGGGTCGCATGATTGGGTTGTCCAGCTCACCCTGTTTTATGGGAGTTCATCAATGAAAAAGTCACTGTTGTCCGCGGTTGCACTGACCGCGCTGGTCGCGTTCAGCGGCAGCGCCTGGGCGGATATCCTCGTCGGCGTCGCCGGCCCGATCACTGGCCCGAACGCCGCGTTCGGTGCACAGCTGCAGAAGGGCGCCGAGCAAGCCGCAGCCGACATCAATGCCGCTGGCGGCATCAATGGCGAGCAGATCAAGGTCGTCATCGGCGACGACGTCTCCGATCCGAAGCAGGGCATCTCGGTTGCGAACAAGTTCGTTGCTGACGGTGTCAAGTATGTTGTCGGTCACTTCAACTCGGCCGTTTCCATCCCGGCCTCGGAAGTCTACGCCGAAAACGGCATTCTCCAGATCACGCCGGCCTCCACGAATCCGACCTACACGGAGCGCGGCCTGTGGAACACCTTCCGTACCTGCGGCCGCGATGACCAGCAGGGCGCAGTTGCCGGCGCCTACCTTGCCGAGAAGTTCAAGGACGCGAAGATCGCCGTCATTCATGACAAGACGACCTACGGTCAGGGCCTGGCCGATGAGACCAAGAAGGCGCTGAATGCAGCTGGCGTCACCGAGGCCATGTATGAAGGCGTGAACGTCGGTGACAAGGATTTCTCCGCCCTTGTCGCCAAGATGAAAGAGGCAGGCGTTTCTGTCGTCTACTGGGGCGGTCTGCACACCGAGGCAGGCCTGTTGATGCGGCAGCTTGCCGACCAGGGCCTGAAGGCTCAGTTCATGTCCGGCGACGGCATCGTGTCGAACGAGCTTGCTTCGATTGCCGGCGATGCGGTCGACGGTACGCTGATGACCTTCTCGCCCGATCCGCGGAAGAATCCTGCCGCGAAGGACCTGGTCGAGAAGTTCCGTGCCGCTGGTTTCGAGCCGGAGGCCTACACCCTCTATTCCTACGCCGCCCTGCAGATCATCGCGGACGCTATCAAGAAGGCTGGTTCGGCTGAGGACCCGCAGAAGGTAGCGGAAGCGATCAAGGCCAGCGGTCCGTGGTCCACGGCCATCGGTGAGATCGGATATGACGAGAAGGGCGACATCACTCGTCCGGACTACGTGATGTACACGTGGAAGAAGGGCGACGACGGCAAGTACAACTACGTTGAGAACTAATAGGACGTCGCATACGTCCTAGGAGTACGCCCGGCGCTCTGCGCCGGGCTTTTTTGTTGCGCGGCCGCAGGTGGCGTTTGCACTGCAGCATTTTCGGCGCTAAGCAAGCTGAACGACTTTTCGCCTCCAGAGCGGTTCAGTGTTTGATTGAATCGCTGAGCCGCTCTTACTCTTGTTCCAACGCAATTCCGGACGGAAAACCGGTTCCCACTTTTCCTGGAATTGCTTTAGCGGAGTCCGGCCGTGCCCATCACGAAGCTCCTCGTTGCCAACCGTTCCGAGATTGCGATCCGCGTTTTCCGCGCCGCGAATGAGCTTGGCATCAAGACGGTCGCGATCTGGGCCGAGGAAGACAAGTATTCGCTGCATCGCTTCAAGGCAGACGAGTCCTATCAGGTTGGCCGCGGACCTCACCTCGCGAAAGATCTCGGACCGATCGAGAGCTATCTTTCCATCGACGAGGTGATCCGCGCCGCAAAGCTGTCCGGCGCCGACGCGACCCATCCTGGCTACGGCTTGCTTTCGGAAAGCCCCGAATTTGCCGAGGCGTGCGCGCAAAACGGCATCGTGTTCATTGGACCGTCTCCCGAAACGATGCGCCGGCTGGGCAACAAGGTCGCAGCCCGCAATCTCGCCGTTGAAGTGGGCGTGCCCGTGGTGCCGGCGACCGAGCCGCTTCCGGATGACATGGAGACGGTCAGGCAGATGGCCGCCGAGATCGGATTCCCGGTGATGTTGAAGGCATCATGGGGTGGCGGCGGCCGCGGCATGCGCGTCATCCGGTCGGAGGGCGACCTCGCCCGTGAGGTTACCGAGGCCCGCCGTGAGGCAAAGGCGGCCTTCGGGAAGGATGAGGTCTATCTCGAGAAACTCGTCGAACGCGCCCGCCACGTAGAAGTGCAAATTCTCGGCGACAAGCATGGCAACGCCGTTCACCTTTTTGAACGCGACTGTTCGATCCAGCGCCGCAATCAGAAGGTCGTGGAGAGGGCTCCGGCGCCCTATCTCGACGACGAGCGCCGTGGGGAACTTTGCGAATACGCGCTCCGGATAGCTCGTGCGACCGATTACGTCTGCGCGGGGACTGTCGAATTCCTCATGGATGCCGACGGCGGTGCGTTCTATTTCATCGAAGTCAATCCGCGCATTCAGGTCGAACATACAGTCACCGAAGAGGTGACGGGGATCGACATCGTCAAGGCACAGATTCACCTTCTCGAAGGCGCAGCGATTGGAACTTCAGCATCCGGCGTACCCGCACAGGGCGATATTCGTCTCAACGGGCATGCCCTGCAATGCCGCATCACGACCGAGGATCCAGAGCAGAACTTCATTCCGGACTACGGACGCATTACCGCTTATCGCGGCGCCACCGGGTTCGGCATCCGCCTTGACGGCGGCACGGCCTATTCGGGCGCGGTGATCACCCGATACTATGATCCATTACTCGAGAAGGTCACGGCCTGGGCGCCGACGCCGCAGGAAGCGATCGCGCGAATGCACCGCGCATTGCGTGAATTCCGAATTCGCGGCGTAGCGACGAACCTCACCTTCCTTGAGGCGATCATCACCCACACGAGTTTCCGCGACAATTCCTATACGACCAGGTTCATCGACTCCACGCCTGAGCTTTTCGCTCAGGTGAAGCGGCAGGATCGCGCCACGAAGCTGCTCAACTACCTCGCCGACGTGACGGTGAACGGCCATCCGGAAACGCGCGGCAGGCCGATGCCGAACACAGATGCGGCTGCGCCTGTCGTCCCCTTTGTGAATGGCGACGCTCTATCCGGCAGCAAACAGATTTTCGACGACCTGGGACCCGATCGGTTTGCCGGCTGGATGCGTGAACAAAGCCGGGTGCTCGTGACCGATACAACCATGCGTGACGGTCACCAGTCGTTGCTGGCGACGAGGATGCGGACCTACGACATAGCGCGCATCGCGGGAACGTATGCTCGTTCGCTGCCACAGCTCTTCTCACTTGAATGCTGGGGCGGTGCGACGTTCGACGTCGCCATGCGGTTCCTCACCGAGGACCCATGGGAGCGGCTGGCGCTGGTGCGCAATGCCGCACCGAACATTCTGTTGCAGATGCTGCTGCGGGGCGCCAACGGCGTCGGCTACACGAATTACCCCGACAATGTGGTGCGCCATTTCGTCAAGCAGGCGGCTTCCGGAGGCATCGATCTCTTCCGCGTGTTCGACTGCCTGAACTGGGTCGAGAACATGCGCGTCTCTATGGATGCGGTTCTTGAGGAGAACAGGCTTTGCGAGGCCGCGATCTGCTACACCGGCAACATTCTTGACCCGAACAGGGCGAAGTACGACCTCAACTATTATGTCGGACTGACCAAGGAGCTTGAAGCCGCAGGCGCGCATATCATTGCCGTGAAGGACATGGCGGGCCTTTTGAAGCCCGGCGCGGCGCGTGTGCTATTCAAGGCTCTGCGAGAAGCGACCGATCTGCCTATTCATTTCCACACGCACGATACGTCGGGCATAGCCGCCGCATCCGTGCTTGCGGCGGTTGAAAGTGGCGTAGATGCGATCGACGCGGCCATGGATTCATTCTCGGGGAACACGTCACAGCCCTGCCTTGGCTCGATTGTCGAGGCTCTGCGCGGTGGCGAACACGATCCTGGCCTGGATCCGGAATGGATCAGACGGATTTCCTTCTATTGGGAAGCGGTTCGGAACCAATACGCAGCCTTCGAGAGCGACCTCAAGGGTCCGGCATCCGAAGTCTATCTGCATGAGATGCCGGGCGGCCAGTTCACCAATCTCAAGGAGCAGGCGCGCTCGCTCGGCCTCGAAACCCGCTGGCACGAAGTGGCTCAGGCCTACCACGACGTCAATCAGATGTTCGGCGATATCGTCAAGGTAACTCCGTCCTCCAAGGTCGTTGGCGACATGGCGCTGATGATGGTCAGCCAGGATTTGACGGTTGCGGATGTCGAGAACCCGGCCAAAGACATTGCTTTTCCGGATTCGGTTGTTTCGATGTTGCGCGGCGACCTCGGCCAGTCTCCCGGCGGCTGGCCGGCAGCTTTGCAGAAAAAAGCGCTGAAGGGTGAAAAGCCGATAACGGCTCGTCCCGGTTCACTGCTGAAGGAGGCCGACCTGACGCGCAACCGCGCGGATGCAGAGGCTAAAATCGGACGCAAACTCTCGGAGTTCGAGTTTGCGTCCTGGCTGATGTATCCGAAAGTGTTTTCGGACTACTCGGCGGCACACGATGTCTATGGCCCGGTGAGCGTGTTGCCGACGCCCGTCTACTTCTACGGAATGAAACCGCAGGACGAGATTTTCGTCGATCTCGAAAGAGGCAAGACACTGGTCATCCGGTGTTTCGCAATTGGCGACGTGGACGATAAGGGCATGGTGACCGTGTTCTTCGAGCTCAATGGGCAGCCACGACGCGTCAAAGTGCCGGATCGTATACACGGCGGTTCGGCGGTCCGTTTGCGTCGCAAGGCCGAGGCGGGCAACGAGGCTCATGTCGGCGCGCCCATGCCGGGTGTCATCTCCACTTTGGCTGTGGCCGCCGGGCAGGCCATCCGCGCAGGTGACGTTCTTCTGTCGATCGAGGCCATGAAGATGGAGACGGCGCTCCATGCAGAGCGCGACGGCACGGTCAGCGAAGTGCTCGTGAAAGCTGGCGACCAGATCGACGCGAAGGATTTGCTGATCGTCTTCGGATAGGAGCTATCGGGCACGCTGTGGGAAACCTTAGAGACGACCATCGTTAGATGGGCACTCGTGTCGCCAATGCACCCGAGATGGGCCCATGTTTTGGAGAGCCCGCCGCAATAGCTCGTCTCGGTCATCGATGCTGGTTGGATATATCACTGGCCCAACAAATGCCCGCATCTCGCGGTTGACTCTGTTCTAAATCGATTTAACGTCGCCGTATCCCCCGTCTACAACCAGGATTTACCCCATGGATGCCACCAATGCCGTTGCTCTGGCAGTTCGCGGACGGTGGGCTGTGGCGGCGATCTTTGCGGTCAATGGGTTCCTCACAGGCAGCTGGGCGCCGCAGATCCCCGTTTTCCTCACCCGGCTGGGCATCAGTGAATCCACACTCGGGCTGCTGATTCTGGTCTTTGGCGCCGGCGCCGTCAGCGCCATGGCCTGGGCCGGTCATCTCATTGCGCGATATGGCTCGCAATGGGTTGTCCGCTTGTTCGCCTCCGCCGGAGCCTTTGGCCTCCTGCTGGTCGCGCTCGCTCCCAACGTGCCGCTCGCCGCCGTTACCATGTATCTCTTTGGCGGCATGATCGGCGCGATGGATGTCGCGATGAACGCGAACGCCGTCGTCGTTGAAAAGAAGCTGTCGCGCGCCATCATGTCGTCTTCCCATGGTTTCTGGAGCCTTGGGGGCTTCGCAGGCGGTGGGCTCGGCGGTATCGCCATTCAGAACTACGGGCATATCGCCCATGCCGTCGCAGTCACCGCGGTGGCGCTTGCGGTGATTGCCGTCGCCCTGCGCCACGTGATCGCGGATGACCATCCCGTGGCGCATGAGCATCGAAAGTTCTCGCTTCCTCGAACTCCCGGTATCTATCTCGTGGGGCTCATGGCGCTGTTTTCGATGATACCAGAAGGCGCGGTGCTCGATTGGGCGGCCCTATACCTCCAGCAGGAACTTGGGACCGATATCGCCACCGCAGGATTTGCCTTTGCCGCTTTCGCCGGCATGATGGCCGTCATGCGATTCCTGGGCGACGGTGTCCGCAATCGTTTCGGGGCAGTCGCGACGTTGCGCGTGTCGAGCTTGATCGCTGCGGCAGGCATGTTGGTCGCTGGCCTGTCTCCGTGGCCATGGCTAGCAATTGCGGCTTTTGCATTCTGCGGCGTGGGCATCGCGAATTTGGTGCCCATCGCCTTCTCGGCCGCCGGAAATCAGCCTGGAATCTCGTCCGGTGCCGGCATGAGCGTGGTTACGCTTATGGGATATTCTGGCATTCTGGTTGCACCATCAGCGATCGGGTTCGTGGGCGAGCACATCGGCTTTGCACCGGTTTTCGTTTGCCTTTCCGGGTTGCTGGTCGTTGTGTTCCTGATGTCCGGGCTGGCCCGCGCGGCAGATTTAGGACACGCTCATCCAGCAGCATCGTAACCCGGCGGCCAGACGACGTGCGGGCACTGATGCGTCAGATCCTGCCCATCAGCAGCAGAATAAGCAGCACCACCAGAATTACCCCGACAATACCAGAGGGTCCGTAGCCCCAGCCGCTGGAATAGGGCCAGGTCGGAATGGCGCCAATCAGAAGCAGGATGAGAATGATGATGAGGACGGTTCCGAGCGTCATCGAAATTCCCCTTTGAAACAGCCTTGCAATACACCGACAATGCGGAGAACCGGCCACCGGTTCCCGGCCGCCTACTGTTCCGGGGTGACTTTTCGGCCGCAGTGTTGGCCGGTTCCTGTACTCGCAGTTCGTATGAAGGACGGGAGGGTCCGCCGGCAAATAGGTTTTGGTGAGCCAGTGAGGCCGCCGGCTATTCGGCGGCCTTGGGGAAGGTGATCGCAGGTTTCGCTGAAGCTGCAGGCTCGGCTTCGGGTACCGCTCCACCGGCCTTCTTGCCCCTACGCAATATACGGTTGATGAACCCATAGAACTTGCTGTCGTTGCTTCGCGAGAACACCATCAGCGCCGCTGGGGTAACAATGAGTGTGAGCGCTGTCGCGAAGGCCAGGCCGAACACGATGGCGCTCGACAGCGAAATCCACCATTGCGTCGAAGGAGCATAGATCGTCGTCTCGTGATGAAAGATTTCGAGACCAAGACCGAAGGCGATCGGCATGACGCCGAGAATAGCTGACAGCGCCGTCAGCACGACCGGGCGCGCCCGCTCGCGGCAGGTTTGCAACACGGCATCCATCTTGTCCCAGCCTTCATGTCGCAGGCGATCGTACGTGTCGATAAGCACGATATTGTTGTTCACGACCACGCCAGCCAGGGCAATGACGCCGATCCCCGACATCACGATGCCAAACGGTTGCTGCATGATCAGCAGGCCGAGGAATACGCCAATTGTCGACATAACAACTGTCGCAAGCACCATGGCAACACTGATGAACTTGTTGAACTGCGCCAGGAGCACGATGAAAATCAGGAAGATCGCCGCGCCGAATGCCTTGCTCAGGAAATCACTGGCCGCTTTGCTCTCCTCGTCCTCGCCAGCAAGCTTCCAGCGGATGCCACCCATTTCCATCTTGTTCATTGCCTCGGTCACCTGCGCCTGGGCGACCGCCGGCTGCACGTCGCTGGCGACGTTGGCCTGGACCACGATTGTCCGCTGACCGTCTATGCGATTCAGGACGCCGACCTTCGGCTCTGGCTTGCGCTCCACGAAGTTGGAGATGGGAACGGAACCGTCAGGCGTAACGACCCGCAGCTGATCCAGGGTACCCAATGTGCGGCGGTCCTCTGGCAGGCGCAGACGGATATCTACCGCGTCATCGGCGCCAGCCGGGCGGTATTCGGAAAGTTTGAGACCTGTCGTCACGAGCTGGACAACGGTGCCGACCGAGGCGGGGCTGACACCATGCCGGGCGGCCTTGCTGCGATCGACCTCCAGCGCCCAGTCGACTCCCGGCGGTGGCAGGCCGTCCGAAATGTCGATCACGCCCGGGATCGTCTTCAGCATTGCTGCAACTTCGACAGCCTTCTCGTTCAGGCCGGTGGGGTCGGTTGCGGACAGCCGCACCTGGATTGCCTTTCCGGTCGGCGGGCCAGCTTCCGGAACCTGCACCTCGACATCGACGCCGGGAATGCCGGCCATGGCAACACGCAATTCGTCGAGAACCTGATGCGCCGGCTTGCGTTCGCGCCAATCCACGAACTCATACTGGATCACACCGACAACGTCCTCAGCGACATTGTTGTTGTTGGCGCTGCCCTGCGCCTTCCCGGCGCGGGTATAGACGGACTTCACGCCAGGCCAGCCGAGAATGCGGCGCTCCGCCTCGCTGGTTGCCTTGTCCATTTCTTCCAGCGAAAGGTTGCCACGGGCGTGAACGTAGAGCAGCCCATATTCCGGTTCGACGTTAGGGAAGAATTCCACGCCGGCGCCCTTCTGCGAGTAGACCCACGGCACCGCCACGAGCAACCCGGTTGCCAGAAGAAGCGTGATCACAGGATGTTTTACCGCCACCTTGACGGTCTTCATATAAAGACCGTCCTTGTGCTCGGGTTCATGATGCGCCTTGCCGAAAATGGCGCCCAGCGTCGGCGTGAATACCAGCGCATAAAGCATCGACGCCGACAGCGTCACGATCAGCGTAATCGGCAGATACTTCATGAACTCGCCGACGATCCCTGGCCAGAACAGGAGCGGCGAGAAGGCGGCCACACGCGTCATCGTCGCTGCGATGACCGGACCGGCCATGCGTTGCGCGGCGAGCGCATAGGCATCCTTCTTGTCCATGCCTTCGGCCATCCGCCGCTCTGCGAACTCCGTGACGATGATCGCGTCGTCCACGAGCATGCCGACAGCCAGGATGAGGCTGAACAGGACGACGATGTTAACCGTCAGTCCGGAGAGCGACAGCATCAGTATGCCCAGAAGGAACGATGTCGGGATCGCAAGCCCGATCAGCATCGAAGCGCGCCCTGACAGCGAATAGAGAATGACGATGAAAACCAGGATGACCGCGATCATCACGTGATTCTGCAGATCGCCAAGAAGCTGCCGGATCGAGGTGGACTTGTCCTGGCTGTAGGACACGACGCTGCCCTCAGGAAGCTGCTTGGCAAACGCGTCCGCCACCAGCTTGACCTGGTCAACCGTCTCCACCAGGTTAGCGCCGGTGCGTTTCTTGACCTCGATCGCAATGGCCGGCTTGCCGTCGAGCCGCGTGATTGTCTCGGCATCCTTGAAGGTCGAGCGTATGGTCGCAAGTTCGCTTGCACGAACGACTGCGTTCGGACCGGCAACGATCGGCAGATTAGCGACGTCCTCGACGTTCTCTATGAGCGCCGGCACTTTTACGGCATAGCGGCCTTCCGAGCCTTCCAGATTGCCGGCGGCAACCAAGCTGTTCGAGGCGGCCATGCCCTGCACGAGTTGATCGAGCTGAAGGCCATAGGAGGAAAGCTTGACCGGGTCGATGATGACCTCAACGAGGTCCTCACGCGCGCCTTGCAGGGCGGCTTCGAGCACGCCCGGCACTTCCTCGATGCGATCGCGCAATTCGCGCGCCGCGGCGGTCAGGCTGCGTTCCGGCACATCGCCGGCGAGCGTCACTACCAGAACCGGGAATTCGGATAGATTGACTTCGTTGATCGTCGGTTCCTCGGCCCCCTGCGGCAGGTCGCGTTTGGCGTCGGAAACCTTGGCGCGAACGTCCTCCAGCGCCGTGGAAAGGTCGGCGCCGGCGTTGAACTCGATGAGCACGTAGCCGCCGCCCTGAAAGGCCGCCGAGCGCATCTCCTTCACGTTGGACAGGCTTTTCATCCGGGTCTCGACCGGCCGGAGCAATAGCCGTTCCGAATCCTCAGGCGAAATACCCTGATAGGCGAGGCTTACGTAGATGATCGGGATCTGGATATCCGGCTCGGCCTCTTTCGGGATCGACTGATACGCGAGCGCTCCCGCGATCAGGAAAAAGATCATGATCGAAAGAGTAAGTCGCGCGTTGCGGATGGCGTAGCCGACGATGCCCATTGCTCGACGCCCTACTGTGTGTCGCCGGCCGCTTCGTCGGCGAGCCGTTTCACGGTTTCCGCGTCGGCCTCGACGGCATTCACCACATCGCCTTCGGTCACCAGATCCTGTCCAGCGACGATGATGCGCGCATCCTTCGGGATTCCTCCGAGAACAAGACCCGTGGGCGTGTCGTCCACCAGGTCGATCGGGTGGAACGTCACCTTGTTGTCCTTGTCCACGGCACGGATGCCCAAATCGCCATTACCACTCAGTGTCACGACGGATCGCGGGAGGATGATTGCGTCGGTCGGCGTCGTGCGCAGGGTTATTTCGGCGGTCATGCCGGCTGGAATCGCACCGTCGCCATTCGGGATAGCGATCTCGATGCGGAACGTCCGGGTTGGCGAAGAAGCATCGCGGCTGATGTAGCGCACCTTGCCCTTGACAGTCTGGCCGTCGACCAGGCGCACATCCGCTTCATCGCCTATTTTCAGGAATCCGAGGTCCCGTTCGCTGACTTCGCCGACGGCCAGAACCGGGTCGAGATTAAGCACTGTCGCCACTTCGCCGCCTTGCATGACCGAACTGCCCTGCTCGACTGTGACTCGATCAACGACGCCATCGAAGGGCGCACGGACCTCGTTGCGCGTCATTTCCGCGGAGGCAGCCTCGAGCAGCGAACGCGCCATGGCAAGCGACGAGCGCGCGTTGTCAGCCTGGAGCTTTGCCATGCTTCCGCTCTTCACAAGCCGTTCGGCGGCAGTCGCTTCGGCTTCGCGTTGTTCGAGCACCTGCCGGGCGGTCGCGATCGCGGCCAGTTTCTCTTCCGCTGCGAGCTTCAGGATGAGGTCACCCGCCTTCACATGGTCACCCTGCTTGACCGGCAACTGATCGATCACGCCATTGTTGCGCACCGCCAGAGTCGCCCGCTGATTGGCCTCCGTCTGGCCAGACATGCGGATCGCGCGCGCATGCTGCACGCGCGGCGGCGTCACAACCGCCACAGTTCTCACGGGCGCCTTCGGCTGCTCGACGGCGGCCGCAGATTTCTTCTCGGCCTCGGTTGAAGCGCTTCCCACGGAAGAGAACCTGCCGGTTGCCACCCACGCGGCAAAGCAGACGAGCACAATCAGTGCAACAAGTTTATGGAACCTGATCTTCGGCATTGTCCTTTTCCAAGCACGTCCCGGCCAGAACGTTTTCGCCACGGCGCGCACGATGCCCGATATGGGCGCGTAGAATGCCGGATTCAATTGTTTGCCCACCAAGGGGCAGCGGCGGTTTCTACCCTTAGGTTCAAGCCATTACAATCACAAACGCTCCTCGCCCGACCAATCCTGACAACAGCTTGTCAGGAGCGTTAACAGTCAGGGGCATCGCCTTTCTGTGTCACGGACACGGTGCGCCCGCAGCTTTCCAACGCTCGATCGCATGAAACGTTTCCTCGGCGGAACCCGGGGCCGCCTCCCGTCCGGCGCCTGGCTTCCAACCCCAGGCGACCAATTGATCCTTTCGAATGTGATCCGCGATTGCGTCTAATCCACGGCCATTCGTGCGGCCGGGATCCTTGATCTGGGCACATATCTCCGCCGATGACTTGCCGAACCATGCCATTTCCGCCGGAGCAAGCCGCCACTTCGGCGCTCCGGGAGGGGCGTGCAAGACCTGTGAGTTGCGTTCGGAATGACAATTGTTGCAGCGAAGGCCAGGGGTGCCATGGTTGTCCCTGCCGCGCTGAACATTGAAGCCATGCACGCGCGTGATCGTGAATTCTGGGCCTGACCAACGCGGACGGGCGTCCTCCACATGGCAGTTCGCGCAACGCGGGTGGGAAAACACCGCATAGATCTTCTCCCACATGGCCATTCCGCCAGCGTCTGTCGGCTGCGCAGGCTTTGTTTCTTCCTCAATTAGCTTTTGTTCCTCAGCCAGCGCCTTTGCCATGAAGGCCACGAGGGTCGCCATTATGAGAATGGCAGCGACCGGTTTCATACGAAGGACACGTCCTTGCCGAGTGGCAGCCGGCGGTGGCGGTTTCCGGTGAGTGCGAAAACGGCATTGGCTAATGCAGGCGCGGCCGGGGGCGTCCCGATTTCACCTGCGCCGCCCATCTTGTGGTAGTTCTCCAGTATTGCGACCTCGAATTGCGGGCACTGGTAGATGCGCATCGCATCGTGATCGTGGAAGTTCGACTGTTCGACCATGCCGTCGGCGAAAGTGATCTCCTGCCCGATCGCCGCCGACAGTCCGAAGACTGCGCCAGAGATCAATTGTGCTTCCAGAATGGCGGGGTCGAGCGCCATGCCGACGTCGGCCGCGATCCACATCTTCTCGATTCGGATACCGCCGGGTGTCTGCGCGACCTGGACGATCTCCCCGACCCAGCTTCCAAAACTCAGCGTGAAGGCGAAGCCCTTCGCTTTGCCGTCGGGCAACGCTTCGCCCCATTTTGCCATTTCCGCGACCTTCTCGACCACCTTCACAGCCTCGGGGTAATCCGTCATAAGCCGCTTACGCAGATCGACGGGGTCGATCCCTCCAGCGACGGCAATCTCGTCCATGAAGCATTCGTGGAAGAAGCCGTTATAGGAATTGCCAACCGACCTCCAGAACCCGACCGGAATCGATACCGGCGCCGGGATCGCGGTCACGCGGTAGTTGGCGATGGTATAAGGCTGGTCAAAGGAACCCTCGGCAATCGACTTGTCGGGACCGACGGGTGATAGCCAGGGGAACGTGCGGCGCATGATGCTCGCCAGCGGTGATGGGGACGCGATCTTCATATCGAGCGCGACAGGCAAACCCTGCTCATCCAGCCGCGCCTGAAATCGCCCTACGGCTGCCGGCCGGTACGCATCGTGGCGGATATCTTCCTCCCGTGTCCAGATCACTTTGACGGGACGACCCTCCGCTTCCTTCGCCATAAGGGCGGCATAGACCGAAAAATCAACCTCGGCGCGCCGGCCAAAGCCGCCGCCCATATAGGTCGTATGAACATTGACCTTGTCCTGCGGTACGCCGACCGCCTTGGCGCACACTTGGCGTACGATGGTCGGTGCCTGATTGGGCGACCAGACATCGAGCACGCCGTCCTTCAGCCGCGCGGTAGCGTTCATCGGTTCCATGCAGGCATGCGCCAGGTAGGGAACCTCGTAATCGGATTCGACAACCTTGTCGCGCGGCGCGTCAGCAAGCGCCTTGTCCGTGTCGCCGTCATTCCGAAGCGCCGTCCCATCGTTCGAGACAAGTGCCTCGTGCAGGGCTTTGGATATGGCCTCATTGTCCGGCGGATACTCCGGATCGCCCCACTCTGCCTCGATAGCCTCGGCGGCCCGGAAGGCGGCCCAGGTGTTTTTCGCGATCACGCCAAAGCCACTCCCCGAATCCGTGTCCAGGCGGACGATCTTGACGACACCCGGCATGTTCTGGGCCTTTGAAAGGTCATCCCGCATGGGTTTCGCCCAAAAACGCGGACTCATTCTGACCGTGCCGTAGAGCATCTCGGGCAGCGATACGTCGACACCGAAGATGGGTGCGCCGGTGACTTTGGCGCGCATGTCTGTCCGCATTTGCGACTGGCCGAGCAACCGCCATTCGGAGCGCTCCTTGAGGCGCACAGCCGATGGCGCTTCAATGCGCACAGCGTCGGCCGCTACTTCTCCGTAGGTCACTGATCTGCCCGACGCCTTGTGAACCACCGTGCCGTTTGCGGTTTCCAGTTCCCCTGCCGGCACGGATAGCTTCGCCGCCGCCGCGGCGAGCAGCATGTGACGCGCCGCAGCGCCTGCCTGACGCATCCTGTCAAACCCGTCACGGGTCGATGTGGAGCCGCCGGTACCTTGCAGTCCGAGGAGCTTGCCCGCCGCTCCCATCACGGTGCGCATCGATTCGGCGACCACGCCTTCGTTGAAGAAGGGGAATGGGCCACCTTCCGCAAGCATCTCGGAATTGTAGTAAGCATAGGCGGCCGGGCCATGATCGACCTTGATCGAGTCGAGGCCAACGTCGAGCTCTTCAGCCACCAGAGCTGCCAACGTTGTCGTGACGCCCTGGCCCATCTCGGCGCGCGGTACGATGACCGTGATCGTATTGTCGGCGGCGATCTTCACATAGGGATTGAAGGTCTGTTCATGTTCCGCAAGTCCTTCCTCCAACGGGTTCGCATAGGCCTTCCGGTAAAAATAGTAGCCGATGGCGAGGCCGCCGCCGGCAAGCGCTGCGCCGGCCAGCAGGGTGCGGCGCGTGATCTGCCCAAGTGTGGCCATCGCTATGCTCCTGCCTTCATGGCCGCCGCCCGCTTGATGGCTGCTCGGATCTTCGGATAGGCGCTGCAGCGGCAGAGATTGCCGCCCATGGCATTGTCGATGTCATCATCCGTCGGATCAGCAACCACGTTGAGCAGCGCCACCGCGCTCATGATCTGTCCGGCCTGGCAGTAGCCGCATTGAGCCACCTGTTCTTCCAGCCACGCCTGCTGGACAGGATGCAGCGTGCCGTCCTTGCTGAGGCCTTCGATCGTGGTGATCTCGCTTTTCACGTCTCCGACTGCCACAGAGCAAGACCTTACCGCCTCACCCATGATGTGAACCGTGCAGGCGCCGCACGCGGCTATGCCGCAACCGAATTTCGGGCCCATGATGCCTGCGAGATCGCGCAGCGCCCAGAGTAGCGGCATCTCGGGATCAGCGTCGATTTCGATCACTTCTCCGTTAACGGTGAGGCGCATGGGGATATCCTTCGTTGTCATCCACTAGCAAAACGGCGCGCCGCCTAGTGCCGTTCTCTCGACATCCTGACAAATCTTGTTATTTTGTCAAATGATGAAATCTTGGGAGAATACCGGAACCGTGGACCAGCCGTCGCGGACACAGGAAAACGACCGTCGAGCCCGCATTCTGGACGGTGCATTGAAGGTGTTCCTCGCTTACGGGTTCACCCGCGCGACAATGGACGACATCGCGCGCGCATCCGACATTTCGCGCCCCGCGCTTTATCTGCTTTTTAGAAACAAAACGGATATCTATCGAGCTATCGGCGAGGCCTTGCTGGAAGAGTCCATCGAGAAGGCGCGGGATGCACTGTCGCGGAAAGGCAGCCTGGCGGACCGGTTCCAAATGGCTGTCGAGACGGCCTTGATCGCGCTCATGGACACGTTCCATAACTCTCCGCATGGGGCGGAAATGCTGGATATGAAGAACAGCCTCGCGGGCGATATTGTCGGTGGTTGGCGGGAACGCCTGGTCGAACTCTTTGCCAGAGCGATCGACGGCGAGGCAGTTCGGACTGGAACGGAGCTTTCGGCGAGGGGATTGTCTGCGCCGGTGCTTGCCAATCTGCTGCTTGACGGGCTCGAAGGGATGAAAACGCGCGCAAACGATCCTGACGCACAACGGAAGGGCGCCAGTGAGCTGATCCGCGTCATCGAACTGGCGCTCAAACCCTGACGGCGGCATCGCACCTACCGGCATTCTTCCGCTGCTTCGCGGCTCTCAATCACGGTTTCGCTGCCAGAAAGCGGGTTTTCACCTACCAGCAGACAGACCACCAGCCGATGCGGCATTCCTACGAACCCTTCTGGGCTGCCGCCGGCTTCGCCCGGTTAGCCAGAAACTCGCGGACACGCGTGCCAACGCCCGCGGTGCGCTTGGGCGTCATGCCGGGTACCAGCATATCGGATAGATCGAGTGTCGGCTCGATGCCGACGTTGTCGTAGTTCAGTTCCAGCCAGTCGCCTGCGGCTGAGCGTCCAAGGTCGCGGAGATATTCGAGAAAGGCCCATTCCGCGTTGATCTTCGAGGATGCTGACAGGTCCCGGAATGCCTCGTCGGCGTCGATCCGGTGCATGCGGATATCGCGATATTCGCCATGCGGAATGCGCCCGGCGCTGATCAGCTCCTTGACGACGGCGATGGAGCGAAATTCACGCAACAGCGCCGCGTTGAAGGTGATCTCGTCGATGCGGTTCTGGATTTCGTTGGCGGTTTTGGGCGCGCCTTCACGGACGACCGGATTGATCTGCACCAGGAGCACGTCTTCGGTAGAGTTGGCATAGAAGAACGGATGGAGAGCCGGGTTACCGCCATAGCCGCCGTCCCAATAGGGTGCTCCATCGATCTCCACTGCCTGGAAGATCTGCGGCAGGCAGGCCGAGGCCATGACCACCGTTTCGTCGATCTCATGGGTCTCGAAGACACGAAGCTGTCCTGTTTCGACATTGGTTGCGGACAGGAAAAGCTTCATCGACTTGCAGGCGCGCACATTGTCGAAATCGATCTCAGCGCGGACCACGTCGCGCAGCGGATTGAGGTTGAACGGATTGGCGGCATAAGGAGACAGCAGCCGCTGCATCGTGTCGAACCAGATATAACCCGGCGCATTCTCGACCGACCAGTTGCCCATCACCATATCCCATGACGTCCGCTGAACAGGGCTAAAACGGCCTGTGCGGCCCACGGCGCGCCAGAAGTCGTGGAGTTTCTGGCGCGCGCCCTCAGGGCCACCGCGCACCCAGCCATCCGCCAGCGCGACCGCGTTCATGGCCCCTGCACTGGTCCCGGAGATCGCCTCGAAATCGAGCCGGCCGTCTTCGAGCAGGCGGTCGAGCACCCCCCAGGTGAACGCGCCGTGCGAGCCGCCGCCCTGCAGCGCGACATTGACCCGCTTCCGGTCGCCTTTGCCATTCTTGCCGTTATCGGTCATCACGCTTTCCCATACAAAGAGTTGCCGCCATGTCATCGTAGGGACGCCACCCCGAAGTCCTTGGGCGAAGGATCGAAATCACTGCGCCGTCCATCCGCCGTCGACGGAAATCGGTGTGCCGGTGATCTGGGCGGCAGCGTCGGAGCACAGGAAAGCGACCGTGGCGCCGATCTGTTCGACCGTGGCGAATTGTTTCGTGGGCTGTCTTTCCAGCATGACTTCGCGAATGACGGTCTCGCGATCCATGTTGTGCGCCTTCATCTGGTCGGGAATCTGCGCTTCGACGAGCGCAGTCAGCACGTAGCCCGGACATACGGCGTTGCAGGTGATGCCCTGTTCGGCGACTTCCAGCGCCACCGTTTTGGTGAGCCCCAGAAGGCCGTGCTTGGCGGACACATAGGCCGATTTGAACGGCGAGGCGGTGAGCCCGTGCGCGGAGGCGATGTTGACAATCCGCCCCCACTTTCGCGCCTTCATCGAAGGCAATGCTGCGGCGGTCGTGTGGAATGCCGAGGAAAGGTTGATCGCAATGATCCGGTCCCATTGCTCGACGGGGAACTGGTCAACCGGCGCGACATGCTGGATACCGGCATTGTTGACGAGAATGTCGATGCTGCCGAATTCTTTTACCGTGGCCTCGACAAGCCGGCTGCATTGGTCCGGCTTCGACATGTCGGCCGGCATGTAGACTGACTCGACAGAATGCCTGGCGCGGATGTCGTTCGCTATCGCGTGATCGTCCTTTTTATCCGAGTAGGAATTGACGACGACGGTGCAGCCTTCAGCCGCGAGCGAATGGGCTATCGCTAGGCCTATGCCGGAGGTTGATCCGGTCACGACGGCGATTTTCTTCCCGATCGGCATGGCGCGTCCTTTCGCTGATTTGCTGCGATGCGGTAGTTTTATACTGCATTGCAGCAAAATTGCGAAGGCAGCATGACCGTCGCGACAACCTGAGGTATCGGCCTCAGTGAAACTCGGCTACCTCGCTCCAGGGTAACTCGAGCCTCCCGCAGTCTGCTGACGCGATCACGCCAAGGACCGGCCGCTCGGGGGGCTGCAGGCCGACATAGCGCTGCAAGCGGCTCCAATTGTAGTCAGCAAAGGTCTGCCATACCGGCTGCGTTGAGGCGGATTTGCCGCGAAAGACAAAGAACAGGCGTTCGTCTGGTCGTGTGAGTTGTGCGAGAACGTCGCGGTGCCAGCCAAAGGGGGAAATCTCCGACACCCGGAGGCTGCAGCCGGGCCTCTGCGCCGGAACCATCGATGGGCCGACGTCCGGCAGCGGTGGACCGACGAGAAATCCTTGACGTTCCAGAAAGGCGATGACCTGTCCTTGCTGGAGTGCCCCGTCCGAAGTTGAGCGCCCTGGATCGAACGCGATTTTGGCGCCCAGCGTTAGCACCAAGGTTAGAGCGAGAATGGTACTAGTAAGAAGAACGGGCCGCATGTTTCGCGCCTGACGTTGCGCCATAGAGGCAGATAGCGAAGATCACAGCAACGGTGACCCAGCCCGTGATGAGGCTACCAACCGGGCCATGGATCAATTCGAAGTGATCGCGGGAAATGCCTATGAGGGAAAGCCGTCCCACATTGATGACGATCACCGCGCATGCGGCCATCAGGCAGAACCGAAAATTGGCTGTGCGGCCTGTCCCCAGCATTTGCGTTATTAGCACCCAGCACAACAATGCCAGCGAGACGTTGGCGATCGACGAACAGGCCGGAGCGACCCAGAAGTACCCCCAACCATCGGCAAAGGAGATCGTATTGCCGACACGGCCTGTCCCCAGAACCAGGCTTACAAGCATCGCGTCGAAGCGCAGGATCGCATCGCTCATCAATGAGAAGACGACGCGGCTCCAGAACATCGGCACCGTGACAGCAAGCAATATCCAGCCCGCGCTGCGGTGAAAGGCTCCGGGTTGCGAAGTCGTTGCGACGTATAGTCCGAGCCCCGAAAGCGCCAGCCAGCTCAACTGCGGCGCCGGCGCCAAAAAGACTGCGATGGCCAATATAGCGACCAATCCATCCCTTTTGGAAGCAGAGCGGCGTGGCGGACGAAGCAGAAAACCCACGGCTGCGATCAATGCGACCCATACAATCGCGCTAACATCGAATGTGAGGAGAAGTGCCTGGCCGGGATCGTCGCGCAGCGCGGCCATCGCGCGATGCGACATGCCATTGGCAAAGCCGATTACGGCCAACCCGGCAAAGAGAATGTTCCATGACAGAAGGCCGTCCGCGATGTCAGACTCCCGCTTGGCGAAACTCCGACCTCGCGTTGAGGTAGGAGGCGTCGGAACAGGCTCGATCGACCTCATCAGCCGGACCTTCCACGTCAGAAACGGCCGACAGGGCCGATCAATCCCGATCGGGCTTTCGGTAGCGCCGAACTGCCATGTATAAGGCTGCGCCGACAACGCCTATGCCCACGATACCGATGCCGGCTATTGGGGCGGGCGTGCCTACCGAGTGATTTCCCTGGTCCCTGTCTTTGTGCGGCAATCTTGGAAACAGCCCCAGGGATGCAGCCGGAGATGCGTAGATCGTAACGAGAATTGCAGCGGCACATGCCGCCTTTGAGTATTTCAGAATGCTCATTGCCATAGCCCCCTATGCGTTAATGAGGCTATCAATCAGAGCTGGACAGTGACAAAGGGGCTTTGAGTGGTAGGACCTCCCCAAGAAGGATTAGACCGGGCTAAACCCTCCAGGGTTTCTGCGGCGCTTAGATATTGACAGATTGCGTCGGCTCCTCCACCTGATGGCCAATCTTAGGGCCAGAAAGGCGCCGGCATGACCGGATATTTTTCCTCTCCGTTTGATCGGCGCGCCTCTGTTGGAGTCGACGTTGGTGGTGTGATGGTCGGCGGGGGCGCCCCCGTTATCGTGCAGTCGATGACCAATACGGATACAGCCGATGTCGACCTGACCGTCGCCCAGGTGGCGGCGCTCCACAAAGCCGGTTCGGAGATCGTGCGCATCACTGTCGATCGCGACGAAAGCGCTGCGGCGGTGCCAGGCATTCGTGAGCGGCTGGACCGGCTCGGCATTCATGTGCCGCTGGTGGGAGACTTCCACTATATCGGCCACCGGCTCCTTGCCGATCACCCCGAATGCGCTGAGGCATTGGCGAAATATCGGATCAATCCGGGCAATGTCGGCTTCAAGGACAAGAAAGACAAGCAATTCCGGGCGATCGTCGAGATAGCGATCCGCTACAACAAACCGGTCAGGATCGGGGTCAATTGGGGCTCCCTCGACCAGGAGCTTCTGACCCGTCTGATGGATGAAAACCAGAAGGCGGGATCGCCTCTGACAGCGGTGCAGGTCATGCGGGAGGCGATTGTTCAGTCAGCGTTGCTTTCCGCTGAGGCGGCCGAAGAGATCGGACTGCCGCGCAACAAGATCATTCTCTCGGCCAAGGTAAGCCAGGTCCAGGATCTCATCGCTGTCTACGCAGAACTCGCAAAACGCTCCGATCATGCCCTGCATCTCGGCCTTACGGAGGCCGGTATGGGATCGAAAGGGATTGTGGCCTCGTCAGCTGCGATGGGAATTCTGCTTCAGCAAGGCATTGGCGACACCATCCGCGTTTCGCTCACGCCGGAGCCGGGAGGCGACCGCACACGCGAAGTGCAGGTCGCGCAGGAACTGCTGCAAACGATGGGGTTTCGGCAGTTTGTGCCGACTGTGGCCGCCTGTCCCGGGTGCGGACGCACGACATCGACGGTCTTCCAAGAACTTGCGCAGACCATTCAGGACGACATACGCAGAAACATGCCTCTATGGCGCGAGCGTTATCCCGGCGTCGAGGAGCTCAAGGTCGCGGTGATGGGATGCATCGTGAACGGACCCGGAGAGTCCAAGCACGCCGACATCGGCATATCGCTGCCGGGCACAGGGGAGACGCCAAGCGCCCCCGTCTTCATCGACGGCAAGAAAGCCGCGACGCTGCGCGGGCCAGATATTGCCGAGGAATTTCAGAACATGGTTGCCGCCTATATCGAAGAGCGGTTTGGGCGCAGCAACCAGGCCGCGGAATAGATCATGCAAGTGCTCCCGAAAGCGGCGCTGCTGCTTTGCGGGCTCATTTGGAGCGGGACAGCATTTGCGGATCCGCCCAGCAAGGCGTCGCGGCCTATCACGATCGGCCGCATCTGCCATTTGATCGAGGTTCACGCGGACAATCATCAACTGCCGCGGGACTTCTTCGCCAGGCTCATCTGGAAGGAAAGCCGCTTTGATCCGAATGCAGAAAGTCCGGCCGGAGCGGAGGGAATCGCGCAGTTCATGCCCGGAACAGCCAAGCTGCGCGGGCTTGCTGACCCATTCGACGTGGAGCAGGCGATCCCTGCTTCCGCGAAGTATCTTGGCGAATTGAAACGCGGCTACGGCAATCTTGGTCTGGCGGCAGCGGCGTACAACGCCGGCGAGGCGCGTGTCTCGCGCTGGCTGTCCTCCGGCGGGTTTTTGCCGCTCGAAACGGAAGACTACGTGCTCGACATCATGGGTGAGCCTGCGGACAATTTCTCCGATGCTTCCTATACGGGAGCGGTGCATCCTCTTGATCCGAAGCGGGAGTTCGCCGAGGCATGCCGCCGCTTGCCGGTGATCATGGCCGCAACGGTGCCGATGGCGCGGATCAATCTCAAGCCCTGGGGCATTCAGGTAGCCGGCAATTTTCGCCGTGCGGCGGCCATCAGGCAGTGGCAAAGGACCAAAGGCCGGTTCCCAGCCTTGCTCACTGCCTACGATCCCGTCGTCAGCCGCATACGGACGCCGCGGGGCAGGCGCGGCATCTATGCGGTGAGGATCGGTGCGGATACACGCGCAGAGGCCAACATTATCTGCCAGAAGCTGCGCGGGGCCGGTGGCGCCTGCATCGTACTGAAAAACCGATAGCGCGGGAGCAACCTGGCCCGAGCACAGGCGGCTCCGGCAGGATGCTCGCTCGCGCCTTGAAGGGCGGCGATTGCCATATCCCAAAATTCGGGCAGCGCGACGCCTACGAGTGAGAACTGCGGTGGCGCGCAGAAATGCGCGCAATGCCGTAGGGTCCGCGACGATCATTAGGCTCGCTCTCTTCGACCTTCTGATGTCTTTCAAACACACGTTATGACAACTGCGTGAACGCCTCTGGACAGCGGCCACCCGTGATGTGCTTCACAGACCGGCAAACGCGCTTTCGCCATGATCCCAAACTTCGGATTGTGCCCAGAGGCGTGATCCGTGACGACGAACTGAGGACCGTGCGAAGAACCGGCAGAAGCTGTCCCGGTCGCCCGTTCGCAGGAAATGGAGAAAACCATGCCCGAACCCAAGCTGCTGCGATTTCCCAACGGCCGGGAGATCACGTCGGACATGATTCGACGCTTGAATGTTTATCCCGGCATCTCATCATCACTGATGTTGCCGTATGTCCAGGTTTTTGGCGCCGATGGGCTGATCTACGAAGGTCTTGTGGATCTCGATCGTATCGAGGTGTGCGGCGCCCTACCCACCGAAAGAACTGACGCGCCGCAGGTTCGGACCAAAACGCTCCAGAGCGTCAGATAACACGCAATCCCAGTCCACCATGCCCTAAAGGATGGTGTGGACATCACGACGGTTTGGACTCTGCCCCGGGTCCTGACCGTCGTGGTGCTGGCGGCCCTCTTCGTAGCTTAGCACTGCTTCGTCACCTCGCTTTTTTCCATGTTCGCGCAAAGTGAGATAGATTTACCCGGCGTTGACGATCGAAGTTCGGTTGACGCGACTGATCGGTCGCAAAAATCAAGGGGTTGCTTATGCTGATTTCCCAGATTGCCGATGAAGCTGGAACTGTCCGTGTGGCTGCGCGCAATGACGGGATCGCGCGGACGGTCAAGGGTGCTGCTTCGGTCTACGATCTGGCCGTCAGGGCGGCGCGCGAAAATGTCAGCCTGCGCGAACTCGTTGAGCGCCTCGGCTACGAGCGACAGGTAGACCTCGATGAACTCTATCGGCGAGGCCGGCTACTGACGCCGATCACGCATCCGGACCCAGCGCATCTGCATCTGACCGGAACGGGCCTGACCCACCTCGGCTCGGCCGCCACGCGCGACTCCATGCACAAGAAGCTCAATGCAGACGGCGAGGAGACGCTGACTGACTCCATGAAGATGTTCCGCATGGGATTGGAAGGGGGGAAGCCGCGACACGGCGAGATCGGCGTCCAACCGGAATGGTTCTACAAGGGTAACGGGACGATGGCCGTTCCCCCCGGTTCGCCCCTTGTCTCTCCCGATTTTGCCAAGGATGCGGGCGAAGAACCTGAGGTTGCGGGCATCTACGTCATCGGTGCCGACGGCACGCCGTTTCGGGTTGGCTTTGCGCTTGCAAATGAATTCTCCGACCACGTGACGGAGCGAATGAACTATCTCTACCTTGCGCACTCCAAGTTGAGGACTGCTTCCTTTGGTCCTGAAATTCTGGTCGGGGATCTACCTCAGGACATCGCCGGCACATCGCGGATCTCGCGTTCGGGCAAGACGCTTTGGGAAAAGCCGTTCGTCTCCGGCGAAGCAAATATGTCGCACACCATCGCCAATCTGGAACATCACCACTTCAAATATCCCGTCTTCCGACAGCCAGGCGATGTGCACGTCCACATGTTCGGCACCGCGACCTTGTCCTTTGCCGATGGGATCAAGACACAACCAGGCGACATCTTCGAGATCGAAGCAACGCCATTTGGATTGCCATTGCGCAACCCGCTCGAAATTGCGGCGCCAACCCCCGTCGAAATTCGCATGCTGTAACACAGGTATAGCGGGTCGAACTCAATCGGGCCGCTGTGTTATTCGCTTTGCCGCAGATTGCGAATCCGATCGAACAGCACCGCGAAAATGATAGCGCCGCCGATAAAGGTGCCCTGCCAGAACGCGTTGATGCCAAGCAGGCCGAGACTGTTGCGGATCACTTCGATGAGCGCAGCGCCTATCAAAGCGCCGGTGGCGGTACCGGCGCCTCCGGCCAGATTGGCGCCGCCGATCACGGCCGCCGCGATCACCTGAAGTTCCATGCCTGCGCCGATATTGGTGGTGACTGCTCCCAGCCAGCCGGTCTGAATGATGCCTGCGATTCCCGCGGAAAGAGCCGAGATGATGTACACTAACACTTTGATCGGCCGCACAGGAACACCGGTGAGGGTCGCGGCCTGTTCATTGCCGCCAATAGCGAAGATGTAACGGCCGAATCTCGTCCAGCGCAGCACGAAGCCGGTGAGCAACGCGAACACGATCATGAAAACGACCGGGTTGGCGATGCCAAAGAACCATGCACCACCCCCAATATCCAAAAGGAGGTCGTGATCGGGACCGAACTGAAACACGACAGTATTGTTCGATGCGACCATAGCCAGGCTGCGTGCGATCGACAGCATGCCGAGCGTCACGACAAAGGGCGGGAACCCAAGATAGGCAATAAGGACACCGTTGAACGCACCGATAGCGATAGCCGTCCCGAGCGATGCGACGATGCCGACCTCGATACCGTAGCCGGCGTGCATGACGACCGCCAACACCATGCTGCACAGGCAGAGCACCGACCCCACGGAAAGGTCGATGCCGCCAGTGATGATCACCATCGTCATGCCGAGTGCGATGATCGCCACAAAAGTGACGTTGCGGGTGATGTTGTAGAGGTTCTTGGTGGTAGCAAAGGAGTCTGTCGCGAACGACAGGAAGATACAGGCCAGAATGACGGCGATGAGCACCCAGAAGGTCTGACTGCCGAGGATGGCTGAAATCCAGTTATGCTGCTTCTGTCCTATAGCCTGATCAAGAGTTATTGCCATCGTCGACCTCACTGCCCCCCGACGTTGATGCGTGCTTCTTATGCGACCTGCTCAATGGCTCCGGTGATGAGCCCTGTGACTTCCTCTGGTGAACTCGCCGCGATCCGCTTGTCGGCAACCTTTCGTCCACGCCTCAGAACGATGATGCGGTCGGAGACATCGAAGACGTCTGGCATACGGTGGCTGATCAGGACGATCGCGATGCCGCGGTCGCGAAGATGCCGGATCAGGTTCAGGACTTCGGCCACCTGGCGGACTGAAATCGCCGCAGTCGGCTCGTCCATCAGCACGATCTTTGCGTCGGACAGCATGGTCCGCGCAATTGCCACTGCCTGCCGCTGTCCACCGGACATTTGCTTTATGATGTCGCGCGGGCGCGTCTCAGATTTCAATTCAGTGAATATCTGGCCGGCGCGGCGATACATTTTCGCATAGTCGAGGATTCGCAAAGGGCCGATGCCCTTTCGCAGTTCACGGCCGAGGAAGACATTCGCCGCGGCTGTCAGATTGTTGCACAGAGCAAGATCCTGGTGGACGATTTCTATTCCATGCTGCCGCGCTTCGATAGGGCGGTGGAGCGCAAGCTCCTTGCCGTCCATGCGCATCGTACCATGGGTCGGACGGAAGTTTCCGGCGATCATTTTGACAAGCGTGGACTTCCCCGCGCCATTGTCGCCCATGAGACCCACGACCTCGCCGGCCTCCAATGTAAGCGAGACATCGTTGACCGCCTGGATGGCTCCGAAGTGCTTTGAAATGTTGATAAGCTCGAGGACTGCCACCCTTATCAGCCTCCCACGTGCCAATTCCGCCCGCGTCAGCGTGGGCGGGGCGCTCCCGCAAATTTGCGCCGTGACCGGTCTCCCCAGGCAAGCGCTGGGATAAATGTACGCAAAGCTGCGCACAGCCGTCAATCGACCGTCTCCGATCCAGAAGGCAATTCCATGAAAAAATCGGTTTTGTAGGACAAATACCATTGACGGAAGAAGCGAGCCGTTATTAGCTGTTGCTGGAGGAAGAGCAGGCTGATCCCTTGTCGAGGGCGCAAGGGGCATGTCGGGCATCGAGATGACCCGGCTGTCCAGAGGCCGGCGAACACGGGCAGCCTCGGAAAACAGGGAATACTTATCGACCAGACACACCCGCGCGAGCGCTCGCCGGACGATCGTCGCGCCAGCCGGCTGGTCGGTTTGTATCGTGGGTGCGTCGTGCCCCGTTTAGGTCAAGGGAGGAATGAATGAAGAGACTAGCTCTACTGGTCGCTGCAGCAACCCTGGCGCTTGGCGCCGGACCTGCCCTGGCCAAGAAGCAACTGGTCATTGTCGTGAAAGGTCTCGACAATCCGTTCTTCGAGGCAATCAACCAGGGCTGCCAGAAGTGGAACAAGGAAAACCCAGATTCCGAGTATGAATGTTTCTATACCGGCCCTGCATCGACATCCGATGAGGCCGGCGAAGCGCAGATCGTTCAAGACATGCTCGGCAAGGCAGACACGGCTGCAATTGCGATCTCGCCGTCGAACGCCAAGCTTATTGCGCAAACCATCAAGACGGCCAATCCATCGATCCCTGTCATGACGCTGGACGCCGACCTGGCCAAGGAAGACGCTGCGCTGCGCAAAACCTATCTCGGGACCGACAACTACCTGATGGGCGCGCGGATCGGTGAATACATCAAGAAAGCCAAGCCGGATGGCGGCAAGATCTGCACGATCGAAGGCAACCCAGGCGCGGACAACATCCTTCGCCGCGCCCAGGGAATGCGCGACACGCTAACAGGCCAAAAGGACCTGGCCGAACTGAAAGGTGAAGGTGGCTGGACTGAAGTCGCCGGCTGCCCGGTTTTCACAAATGACGATGGCGCCAAAGGCGTCCAGGCGATGACCGATATCCTCGCTGCCAATCCCGATCTCGATGCGTTCGGCATCATGGGCGGATGGCCGCTATTCGGTGCGCCGCAGCCTTATCGTGACCTGTTCAAGCCATTGGCGGACAAGATTGCGAGCAACGACTTCGTTATTGGCGCCGCCGACACAATCGGCGACGAAGTGGCCATCGCCCGCGAAGGGCTGGTCACTGCTCTCGTCGGCCAGCGGCCCTTCGAGATGGGCTACAAGGCTCCGGCCGTCATGCTTGATCTGATCGCCGGCAAGCCGGTCGAAGATCCGGTGTTCACGGGTCTCGACGAATGCACCAAGGATACCGTCGACACTTGCATTCAGAAGTAAGCTGCAATCCATGGATGCGCCCACACATGGGCGCATCCACCTGTTTTCCGCCGGACCGAGGATCGGCGGCACGAACTCCGGAAACTTCCGAAAGCGCAATGCCTTGTTGCGTGGCGTGGGTTGTACGCCATCTATCGCCGTGCGGTATACGGCAGCGTGCCTGCACTTTTCGGAAGCGGATATTTCTGGCAGGAGGCGTCCGTCGGTGGCCCTCGTCAATCGCGGTGACGCACAACGCCAGCCGCGCATTTCTGAGAGCCACCGGAGGCGAAAAACATGAAAGACGCGAAGCAAAAGAAGCCTCGACCAACCGCCGAACCCGCTGCAGCGGGTGATCGTCCGCCGGTCTTGCGGCGGCCGAGCCCTACCTGGATCAGCGGCACCAGCGTTCACGCCTCCCTTGCCAGCGAAATCGGCCTGCGGATTGTGCGCGGTGATTATCCGCCCGGAACCATCCTGCCCAATGAACAGCAATGGTCCCAGACCTTCGAGGTGAGCCGCTCCGCGGTCCGGGAAGCGATCAAAATGCTGATGGCCAAGAGCCTTCTCGCCTCAAGGCCAAAGGTGGGCAGCTGGGTCGAACCGCGCGAGCGATGGAACCTGCTCGATCGCGATGTCCTCAACTGGTATTCGTCCTTGCCAAACCGCGAGCCGTTTCTGAAGACGGTTCAGGAGTTCCGATATATCATCGAGCCGGAGGCAACTGCGCTGGCCGCAAAGCGCCGCACCAGCGAGCAGATGGAGGAAATCACCAAAGCCTGTGTGGAAATGGGTACTGCCCGCACGCTTCCGGAAAGGACCCAGGCAGATACGCGCTTCCATCTTGCGATTCTAAGGGCATCCGGGAACGAGCTTCTTGTGCCGCTGGGCGTCCTCATCGAGTCCGCGCTCGATCAGCTGTTCGTATTTGTGACGCGCGAGGCCAATGACCTACGTCACGCGCAGTCACTGCACGAGGACATTGAAAAATGCATACGGTTGCAACGTCCCGACGCCGCGAGACGAGCAGTGCGTCGGCTCCTTGCCAACACCGACGAGATCGTTGAGAGCGTTACGAAATAATCGCCAACGTGGAGCAATTCCGGGAACCGGACCGGGTTTTCCCGGAATTGCGCAAAACCAGAATATACCCCAGTCGGTGGGGGAAATCGGCGATGTTGCGCGGCCACTTACATTGACAGATAAAAAGACGAAAAAGCCCCGCCGGTTTCCCGACGGGGCGGTCCACTATGGATTCCGGACCAGTTTCGTTGCCGTAACGATTAGAACTTGTAGCTTACACCGACTGTTAGTGTGTTGGTCTCGAGTTCGACATCGCCGAAGCCGTCGAGCACATCGTTGCTGAAGTCATAATAGCGGTATTCGACGCGGCCAATCCAGTTGTTGGTGAAGGCGTATTCGGC
>JBEVEP010000115.1:0-9036 GCA_040512755.1 Mesorhizobium sp. | reverse complement strand
GAGAGTGGCAAGGCCGCCGATAATCCGAATGAATGTATGCACCAGGTTCCTCCGCAAAAAGCCCAAGCTACATCGGAGTGGCAGTAGCAGCAGCCATCCTGCAACCTTGTCGCAAATGCGGCGCGAACAGGCTCGATCGCGCCCGGTTTTCAGGCACTGTAATCGGCAGCGGTTTGTCGCGTCAGGCTTCATTTCGATCCCGCCTGGCCGGATGCGACAAGCTGGATCCCGCCGCGCTCCGAGGCCGCCCGGAATTTCCAGCCGGGTTTTGATCAACGAGCGCTGGAAGGAGCAGGCGGTCCTATCGAGCACTCCGTAGCGTAGCCCTTGTAACGCATCGTCGTCAGTTCGAACAGCAATGCCATGCATAACCGTAACGGAACGCCGGAATTGGCGCCTACCGACCGTCGGCTTGGTGGACAGGCCAGAGCCAACAGATCGACCGAAGTCCTATGCGCCAGTTTGTAGCATATTGCCTTAGCCTCGCGGCTCGACTGAACGCCAACGTCCTGCGTGAAGAACCGACCTAAGCACCATTAGACAATTCAATATGAGAGCGAAGGGGAAAGAAGCGCCATTTGCAGACCTCCACTGACGTCGATAACTGGGTCCGATCTGCGACGCATAGCGGACCTTCAATCCTGGATTCCAGCCTTTCGGAAAGTGTCGAGAAATCGTTCGAGAGTTTTCTTGTTTCGGTAGGGCAATAGTCTTTTGAAGATGCCAAGGCGAAAGTCTGGGCGCATTTCGTATAGCCTTGCGACGTAATGAGCAGCGCGATCTTTCCGACCGCACATGGAATGGCAAGCTGCGAGATATGCTTCAGTCCAGAACTGCGGATCATCGATCCGTTCTAAGGCGGCGATTGCTTCCTCGTAGCGTCCTTCCGAGTGCAGGCATCGCGCCTCGAGGTTCCAGTACCAGTTCGGGTGGAAGGGGTTGAGGCGCATGGCCTCCCGCACCCGCGCCAGCCCCTCGACGGGTCGGTCGAGATACATCAGCAACCGACCGTGCTCTGCCGCGACGAGGTCGTCATTCGGATTTAGCGAGATGGCTCGTTCGAAATGATAGATCGCACGGTCGTGGTGGTACGAGAAAAGCTGGGCGACTCCGAGGGCAAGATGGGTCTTGGCGTCTTGGTCGTCGAGCGACAGTGCCTTTGCTCCAGTGGCGAGGACTTCGGCCAAGCCTCCCTCTTCCATGTCCCAAAACCAGGCATAGAGCCCCGCGAGGCAAAGCAGGCTGTACGGCCGCGCGTAGGTCGGATCGGCTTCAATCGCGCTTTCGAGGTGCTCGCGGGCGATTGCGTAGTCGGCACGCGTGTAGCGATGCAGATAGCGCTGCGCTCGCAGCACGTGGTCATATGCGTCGAAACTATCCGGGGGTTTCGATGCCCTTGCTTCGTCAGCAAAGGCCGTCAGGCGGCCCGCTATCGTCGCGGTGACAGTGCGGGCAATGTCGAGCTGCACGTCAAAAACGTCTTCTATTTTGCAGTCGTATCTTTCCGCCCAGACCTCTTTGCCCGTTTCACATTCGATGAGATGGACAGACAGTCGCAAGCGGTCAGGCGCGCGCCGAACAGAACCCGTCAGTATATGTCTCACGCCAAGCGACCTGGCGACGGCACGCGGAGCGCTGTTCTCTTGCGCGGCGTGGAATGACGAATGGCGGGCAACCACGAACAGATCCTTGTTGCGCGACAGTTCCGTGATGACGTCGTCCGCCACCCCTTCAGCGAAGTAGCCACTTTCATGGTCGATGCCGGCGGACGTGAACGGCAGGACTGCGACAGAAGGCCGATCGGGTATCGTGGGCTCTTTCCGCACTTGGGAAAATGGATGATCAGTCAGCTTCACGCGGAACACCAGCAGCGGCTCGTCCAAATTTTTCATCTTTGCTCGCCCATCGATTCAAAAACGAAAGCGAGTTTTTTCTCGACCTCTTTGGCCACCTTGCCGGAAACATAGACGCAACCTGGCTCGGCGATCTGCTCAAGCCGCGTCGCTATGTTGACGCCTTCGCCATAGCGATCCTCTCCGTCCACGATAATCTCGCCCAGGTTGATACCGATGCGCACGTGTATGCGCTGCGCCTCCTGAACAGCTTCATTGCGCTCGGCCAGTCCCCGCTGAAGCGCGACGGCGCATTCGACAGCATCGACAACGCTGGCAAACTCAGCCAGCAGGCCGTCGCCCATCACCTTGAACACGCGCCCATGGTGGCTGGCTATCTCCGGCTCGAAAAGTTCTTTCCGGCCCGCCCGCAGGCGTTCGAAGGTCCCGGCCTCGTCGCGCTCCATAAGAGCCGAATACCCGACTACGTCGGCCGCGAGAATTGCCGCGAGCTTCCGCTCCATGGAAAGGCCCTTAGGACAGGAGCAACGTTTCGAGATGCTACACAAGTCGATAAATAGCACAAAGCTAATGCTGCTTGGACGCCCTTCGAAGCTAACTCGTCCGGGAGAATCAAAGGCCGCTTTTCCGTACTTTGAGGGCGTTCAGAACCCGGCTCAGCAATGCCCACTTCGGGTCAAGTGTGCGCTTTCGCCCGTCGAGGTGCGCCACTTCCGGCCACATTTTTGCGATCGGCAGCGGTGTGACCAGACCAGAGTCTCGGTGTCGGATGGTCGGCCAATGGGGATACCCAATCAAAATGTAGGGACCGTCACCGAATTTTGAGGCAACACATCTGTCGGCCTCGGATGTAATGCGGCAAATTCCTGCGCTCCCGGATATACGTCCGGTCCAATGCGTATCATTCAAATTCGACCGAGGATGCCCGTGACCCGAAAGACCTGGAATGCCGTCGACGATTACATTGCCGAGGAACTGATCCCTGCCGATCCGGCACTTGACGCCGCACTCGAGGCCAATCGCGACAATGGCCTGCCGGCGATCGACGTGTCGCCGGCGCAAGGCAAGCTGCTCAACCTGTTGGTCCGGATGAACAAGGCAAAGCGTATCCTGGAAATCGGTACGCTCGGCGGCTACTCCACCATCTGGATGGCCCGTGCGCTGCCGGCCGACGGCAAGATCGTGACGCTGGAGCTCGACACGCATCACGCCAAGGTGGCGCGAGTAAATATCAAGCGGGCAGGGCTCTCCGAGCTGGTGGACCTGCGCATGGGCCCGGCGCTGGACTCGCTGGCGATGCTGAGCGGCGAGGGCGCAGGGCCGTTCGACCTTATCTTCATCGACGCCGACAAGCCGAACAACCCGAACTATCTTTCCTGGGCGATGAAGCTGTCGCGGCGGGGCACGGTGATCGTCTGTGACAACGTCATCCGAGATGGCGATGTCGTCAAGAAGGGCAGCCGCGACGAAAGCGTGCAGGGCGCACGGGCGGCGTTCTCGTTCATCGGCAAGGACAACCGTCTCGAAGGCACGGCGATCCAGACCGTCGGCGCCAAGGGCTATGACGGTTTTGCCATCGCACTCGTCACCTGAGCGTCGATTTCTCTTGGCAAGAAACGGAATGCGTCGGGCGCCGTTGCTGCCTAGGCGAGGAAGAACAGCACTTTGCACGGTCCGATCGACCGGCCGAGTGCCCCTTGCCAGGAGGCTGCCCATGAATTCCGCGACGGCTTCCGCGCTGTCCGAACAGTAGGAGAAGCGACCACTTCAGGTGAAGACGCCGGTTTGCCCGACCTTGCGGATCTGGTCCGCACGGCGCGCCCCTGTTGTCCGGTTGCCTTCTTTGGCTTTGGCGACTTTTTCTTGATCTCGGATGTTGGTTCGTTCACAGGCGCTTCGGTCGGAGCTTGGTTTTCGGTTTGCTTGGGGTCGGCCACTCCCTGCGATGTCAAACATCTAGTCTCGATCGCAACATCAATGACTAAAGGACCCTAGTCAACACTGACAGAACCGCATACTCGGGCAGACACAATGGCGGCCGGAAGCTTGCCAAAAACATGGCGGTCACCGCAAGACGTCGTGATGGACAGGCTTCGGCCGGCGAGCGAAGGCGGCATAATTACGCTTTCTGCCAACGGCAAGAAGATCGGCGAAGGCCGTGTCGAAATGACGACTCCATTCAAATACGCGCTCGCCGAAGGGCAGGACATCGGCGAGGATAGCGGCTCGCCGATCGACTTCCGCCAAACGCCACCGTTCAACTTCACCAGCCAAGTTTGGTCGAGTGACCGTGGAATTGAAATAGCGTGCGACTCGCGGCACTCAACTTTTTGGAGTAAAATTGCGGACAGCGGGTGGCGATGGCAATCGCGGAGGCAGGTCATGGCCACAAACCTCGTTTCGCTCGTTATGGATGTCCTTACGCCGGACATCATTGCCAGGATAGCGGCTGCGCTCGGACTTGACAGAGGTACCGGTCAGAAGGCCATCGGCGCGGCGGTTCCCGCCCTTCTTGCCGCTTTCGCCGGTGCTGCTGCCAAGCCGGGCGGGGCAGGCCGGCTGTTCGACGCCGTCGATCAGCAGGGTTCGGGGGTGCTTACAAATCTGGCCAAGACGCTCGATGGTTCGGGACCGACTGCCCTGGCCGAACGTGGCTCTGGATTGCTCGCCTCGCTGCTTGGCGGCTCGACCCAATCGGAACTCGCCAACGCGGTCGGCAAATTCGCCGGCATCAGCGAGGGAAAGAGTTCTTCCCTACTCGGTATCCTGGGTCCGATCGCAATGGGCGCGCTCCGCAAGCAGCAAACCGCATCGGGCCTTGACGCCTCTGGACTGGCAAATCTTCTCGCCTCGCAAGGGAGCAACATTTCGGCGGCACTGCCCTCGGGGTTCGCGAACCTCCTCGCGGGAACAGACGTGCGCGACAGCCTGGGCAGCCGCGCAACCGCGGCAACTGCTTCGGCAGCTCAAGCGACCACCACAGCGGCGGCGCGGCGGGTTGTCGACACGAGCTCTCCGCGCAATTGGCTGATCTGGGTGATCCCGCTGATCGCATTGCTGGCGCTGGCCTGGTATTTCCTGACGCCGCGGGCGCCGGAGACCCCCACGCCGACCGCCACGACAACCGAGCCCACAACCGGTACCACGACAAGAATTCAGCCGGCGACCGGTACCGCAGCGAACCTTACCGTTGATGGTGTCGATCTCGGCGCCTCGGTCACCTCCGCGCTTGACGGCATTAAGGCATCCTTGGGAAGCATCACGGATGCAACGACCGCACAGGCGGCTTTGCCGAAGCTTCAGGAAGCAACGAGCGCGCTGGAGAAGGTCAACGGCAAGGCAGGCAAGCTGGACACGGAACAGAAGTCGGCGCTCGCTGCCCTCATCACAGCCGCATTGCCGGTCATCAACCCGCTGATCGACAAGGTGTTAGCGATCCCCGTGGTGTCGGACATTCTCAAGCCCGCGGTCGACGGACTTCGAGCGCAGCTCGATGCGCTGGCAAAGGCGTAACTGTCTTAGCAATCGATATTGCAGCCCGTCGACTGAAAAGGAGACGCCCCCTCGGAAGCGCCGTGCAGAACGCATGAGCGCCCGGCCTTAAGCGAGGGCGGGGGGCAAATCGCCGTTTGGCCGGGCACCGTGTCGGGCAAATGGGAGAAAGCCCGACGAGGAACAGCGTGCGCCGATGTGGTTAACGAATCGTTACAGCTTCCCCAGCGTCAGCGGCGGATAACGGCTACGTTCGGGATGACCGCCCTCATCCAAACGGCGTACTTTCGGCCTTTCCTGCACTGGGCATCGATAGAGTAACACGCCCACCGTGGGCCGACCGTAAAAATGCTTCGGTCGGCTCATTTTTCCTGTTCCTTTGGACGAGACATTCTGTGGCGAAGAAAGAAAGCCGCGCGGGACGTGCCGGACTGAAGTTGATTCGATTGTTGCACTCTCTGAAGCAGACTCGTCCTGCCCGTCGCTCTCTGACGATTGAGCACAGCCTCGGCGGTCGCACGGTTCTGGTTGCCCACAACCCCCTACCCCCCTCAGTGCCGCGCGGCCGGTAACGGCGCAGCCAGGCCGACGCTCGCAACGCCAGCCCGGCAGCCTCTCGACCTCGGAACAGTGCCCGTCCCAGATATCCGTTCTTTGGTCTTTCGGACGTGTGCATTTGCCCTTTACCGGCGCGGGCCGCGGCCCAATAGGCACTGCTCTGGACCGCAACACAACTAATGCTTCAGGCTCATGGTGATGAAAAACACGATCCGCGTGTCGGGCCGCCTGGTGCCCAAAAAGATAAAGGTCGACTCCTCGTCAGCGCGGCCGACCCCATACTCGCCGCAGCTTTCGAAACACCGTCACTGGCGCAGGGAACGAATTGAGCTGTCGAGCATTTGCGACATATGGCCAAGGAGGACCACATGGCCGGACAGAACACACAAAAAGCGATGGAGCCGTATGACTGGGGCTTGAAAGCCGCATTGGTCGGGATGAGCGAGGATAGCAATCCCTACTGGCCGGGCACGGACGAGCACAGCGATTGGCTGGCTGGGTTTGAAGACTTACGGCGGTTGGACACCGTCGCGATGATCTCCAGGAAGCGATTAGCGTAACGCTACATGGCGTCCGATCTGCCTATTCCGATCTCGTGGCCGACGGGCGCCGCTCCCTCGTCGCACAACCCTTTTCGGTCGTCTGCGACGATCACGACAAACGACCCGACTGGATTGAACGGCGGACGCCCCATATGGTCGCATCAGTTCCCTAGCTGGGTATGACTGCTCGGGGTTATGGAAAATAGGGAGCACTCGGGACGCCGCCTAGACGAAGCCACCTTCTCGCGGCCACGCTCGTTTTCCATGGGCCCCGAACCCATTGTCAGCGACCAGATGTGGGTCATCGCCAGCAGCTCGACGTCCACTAAATCGTGTTGGGCGCGGGTTCACGCCTCACTGGAGAGTGGCTGGACGCTGTCGGCATGGGCGGTATTGGTGCGCTGTGGACTCTGATTAGACGAGTGCCGAAACTACTTCGAGGCTGCTGGATACGACCCGGAGTAGATCGAATCTGCTCTAACCAGTCTCTCAGGTTGCCGAAACCAGCTCACACGCGAAAATGCCTGCGCGTCCGGCGACCTCAAAGTTCTACGAAAATCGGCGAGAGCCGTCGTGCTGCGGTTCAGTAGATATTCTATACTCAGTTGATGTGAAAACGGGTCACACCAATTGGCTCGTTTTCCGTTGCGGGCGGGTTATTTTACTGACATCTTGCCCGGTATTGAGTTTTCCACCTGGTGGCAGTTGTTCAATGAAAGGACACCCCGATGGCCAAGGATGCTGCGAATACCTCTTCTTCAGCGAATAAAGCGGAGGTGACAAGTCTCGCCGAGGGTAGCGGATTGAGCTTAATCGCGGCGCAGGCTCGCGAGAGCGGGGGCTCCGGCGACGCGGTAGGTGTCGACAAGATCCGTGACCTGCTTTTTGGCAATCAGATGCAGGACTATGACCGCCGCTTTTCCAAGCTTGAGGAACGGTTCTTGCAGCGGTTCAAGGATGTCGAATCTGAGGCCAAACGCAATCTTGAAATGTACGAGTCCAACTCGAAAAAGCAGGTCGACTCACTCGCTGCACAATTGCGGAGCGAGAAAGAGGCGAGAGCCGACGCTGACAAGGAGATTGATAGAAATCTTCGCGAACAGAATCAAGCGCTTGAGAAGCAGGTGCGCGCATTATCCGACCAGTTGAGCGAAATGGACCGAGACGTCGCGGACCGGATAAGTCGAAGCGATCAACTGCTGCGTGAGGAAATCAAGCAGAAGATTGAAGGCGTTCAGCTAATGATAGAGAAGATGTTCTCTGATCTAAGCAACGTCAAAACTGACCGAAATCTCTTGGCTGGTTTGTTCGTCGAGATTGCAAAGTGCCTGAATCAGGAGCCTGTCGGCAGCAAGAACAACTTGGAACGTGCTTGGAAATCGAGTTGATCGGAATTTGACTTCGACCGCTGACCCAATCAGCCTTTTACAAAGAGCAGCTTCGAACAATAGCGAGATTGATCGAGAGGCTCTGGCCGATCTTTTGGTCGAAATTGCTCGGAATGTTGATCCGTACTATCGCGCCAGTTTCGTCGGAGTTCCAACCGCCGATCCTCGCATGGAAACGCTGCGCCAGTTGCTGGTTGGTCGAGAAATTTCGGAGCTTTCGCGGGTTACGCAGCTGCTGGGTGTACCAGAACAGCTTGCGGCCGCAGTGGGGGATGTACTGCCCGGCGCAGTCGCGCATGCGCCTCAAGCGCAACTGAGCCAGGCCTTTTCGCCGGTTGTCGAGAGGGCTGTCCAACGATCCCTCCAGAGGGACCCACGCACTCTTACGGACATATTGTACCCGCTGTTCCTGCCAGCGATTCGGAAGTCGATCGGCGAGAAAATCGACCAGACCTTTCAGTCTCTGAATGAGTCTTTGAGATACATATTTACCTGGCGCGGACTTAAGTGGAGGTTCGAAGCTTGGAGAACAGGAACAAGCTTCGCAGAAGTCGTTCTCAAGCATTCTCTCATCTATGATGTGGAGCATGTCTTTCTCATTAATCGCAATTCCGGGCTATTGATTGCGCACGTAGCTGCTGAGAATGCAACGAGCGAAGACCCTCAGCTCATTTCCTCGATGCTCAGTGCAATTCAGGATTTTGTAAAAGACTCTTTCAATGAGAAAGAACAGAGCGGCCTGGACACTATTCGTTTTGGGGAACTTCGTCTCTGGTCGGAAGTCGGACCGTTTGCGACTTTGGTCGCAGTGATCCGGGGAAACCCGCCAGAGGAACTACACGAGATAATTCGCGATGCTTTGTTCCGCATCCACGGCGAATCCTCCGAGGCGTTAGAGCAGTTCGACGGCGACAGTACGCAGCTGGCCGGCATAAAGGCGAAGTTGCAGACCTGCGTTGAACTAAAGCAGGAAGATTCAAGTCAGGGGTTTCCGTGGCTGGCAGTGGCTGCTGTCATGCTGGTATTGGTTTCGACCGGCAGTTGGCTCTTCGTTTCCTGGCTATCCGGCCAGCGCTGGCAGGCCTACGTGTCGCGACTTGAGGCCCAACCGGGAATCATCGTCGCCCAACAAAAGGCGGAGGGCGGACATTTCTATATTTCTGGCCTGAGAGACCCGCTTGCCGCCGACCCGCAGGCTTTGCT
>JBEVEP010000106.1:0-3972 GCA_040512755.1 Mesorhizobium sp. | reverse complement strand
GTTATCTTCCCTGGGGACCACATGGGTTTCGACACCCTGGCCGAGCCCTTCGCGGCCACCCTTCATGAGGTGCTTGTTGAAAGTCGAAATGAACACCGAACCGCGGGAAGTCTCCGATGATCGGGCGTTTCGCGGCAGCGAGGGCAATCATACCAAGTGCTTTTGACCGTCCCGCCGTCAGATACCCCACCCCAATCCCTCCCACAAGAGAGAGGGCAATCGCACATGGCGAGCACCTCGAGTCGCTGGTCCCCCCTCTCCGTCTCGCCCTTCGGGCTCGACACCTCTCCCCCTGATGAAGGGGGTGAGGAACGGCGCTGATCGCGGCGAGTTCAGGCCCTTCCTCCACCCCTTTAGGGGGGAGGTGTCGAGGGCGCAGCCCGAGACGGAGAGGGGGAAATTAGCTCTCACCTCCATATGCGATAGCCCTGCCCCTGTGGGGAGGGGGAGGGGTGGGGGTGGTAGCGAAAGCGGGAAGGTCAAAGGTAATGGCCGCTGCTATCATATGGCGAGACGCCACGGATAAGTACGCCCGGCAAAGCAACACCGCCAGCCAACGTTGAAAAGGCCTTACCCGACATGACTGTGACGAAATCGCAAAAGATCGAAATCGAAAATGTGCTTAGTCCCGGACGTGTTTATCGTGTCGATGCCGACAAATACGGCGCCATGAAACAGGCCTTTCTGACGATTCTTCCAGCGACCTCGCCGGGCTTCACAGCGGCAGAAATCCAGACGGCGATCCTATCCCATTTGCCTGATGACTTGTTTCCACAAGGCGCAAAGGCGGGCTGGTGGAAAAAGGCTGTCCAGCTGGACCTGGAAGCGAAAGGCATTATTGCGCGAGAAAAAACCAAACCACTCCGCTGGCACAGGCGCTGAAGAGGCGTTTGCCGTACTCGCCCGGTATCCCGGTCACCTCTTTCCGTACTCGGTGAAAACGTAGTCTCTTGATTCCACAACCGTGTGGCACTCGAAGCCGCACTTGGCGTCGTGCCCCTGCGGCGGTTCGTCGGCCTCAGTACCGGGCGTGAACGTATTGGTCGCGGCGTCATGCTTGAACACAGCCCATCCCCATCCGCCACTGTCCGCGAACCGCTTGCTGTCCTTCACCATGAAGTCCACGTCAAGCTGGGCACCCGGCACCGTCGTATCCGGAAATTGCGCCTGTTGTTTGGGAGCCCAATGGATCTTCGCCATCTTGACGCCGTCAGGGAAAGGCTTGCCGTTGTCTGGAATGCCGGCAAGGTAGGCTTCGATCATCTCGGGATTGGCAAGGATCGCGGCGACCGCCTTGTCGTTCTGACTGGTGGATACAAGCTGCCAGCTTTCGTATCCCTTGAACTCCGAGAACGCGAGCCCGCCCGGCACCTGCAAAGAGTACTTGTCCTGCTGGGCAACGGCCATGCCGCCCAGGACAGCGAGAACCAAGCCAAATGCACTGACCAGAACAACGCGTATTCTGCGGGAAAGCGAAGAAGGCACTTCAGACATGGCTTCCTCCTGACAGACGCGCTTTGGAGCGATGCGCGTCACATTACAGCCTACTCTTGGGTAATTTTCCCAACAACAGAAAATCGGCTAGAGTTACTGTTCCTCAGGTCGTTTCACTATCGAGGTTCGCGAATTCCTCAACAAAATCAGGCGCCAAATACTCCTGCAATTTGCTACGACTACCTGGCGGCCAACTTGCTCTCATCGTTCAGCTGTTGCACTGGTGTAAGTACGCGGTTACGGAGCCAGAACCTGCCCCTCTACCCCGATCGTCTCTTCTGGCTTATATGGCCCCATCGGCAACGGCAGGGTCAATCGTACCCGGCTTTGCCGTAGGGACTGAGTGAGGGCGCGCAGCGAGCCATGGCGAGAGGTGAAGAGCGCACAGGCCCGTTCGTCGATCCCCGCCGCGGCGATCTCGAAGACGATCTTTCCAGCACCAAGCAGCATTCGATGTTTTCCCTGCTCGGCGGGCTGCTGGCCGAGATCAGTCTGGTCAAGCTCGTGGGTGCGTGGATCATCCTGCTGGTGCTTCCCGGCCTCGCGCTCGGCGTTGCCCCGATTGTCGCTTCGGCCTGGGTGACGGCGGTGGCCGAGAAGATTTTCACGCCTGCCAGCGGCGTCGTTCCGTTGCTCATCCTGGCACTTTTTCTTGCGGTCGGCCTGTTCGGCGCGCGCGCCCTGCTGCGTTTTGCCGAAAGCAGTTTCTGGTCGTTGGCCGCGGTGGTCGTGCAGCCGGTCTATGGCGCCTGCCGCGAAACTTTACGCCATTTCACAGAGCGTTTTGTGCCGCGCACGACGAGCGCCCGGCAGCTTGCCTTGCTGCGCGCCACCACGGCAGCCGTATCGGGGGTGATTATTTGCGCTGCCGCTCTCTCTGTCATGGCCGCCGTATGGCCGATGACGGACCTTTTCAACGGTCTCCGGGAGATTGGCTCGCTGGGGCAGCTCGCCCGGGTTGCGCTGGCCAACAGCGTCATACTGGTTGCGGCCTATCTGGCCGCCGGGGCCCTGCTGTGGGCCATTTTGGACACGACGATGGCTCAGCCCGCGGACCTCGCCGGCTTTGCGGCTCCTTCCCCGGCCGCGCGACAATGGCGCGTCGTCCACCTCTCCGACATCCATATCGTCGGCGAGCGCTTCGGCTTCCGTATTGAAAGCGGCAGGGCGGGACCGAGCGGAAACGAGCGCTTGAAGCAACTTTTCGAGCGGCTGAAGGACATCGACGCTGAAAGGCGGCTCGACATTATCCTGATTAGCGGCGACGTGACCGACGCCGGACGCTCGGCCGAATGGGCGGAGTTCTTCGCCGTGCTCGATGCGCATCCGGAGCTTGCGGGCCGCGTGCTGATCATCCCCGGCAACCACGATCTCAACATCGTGGATCGCGCCAATCCCGCGCGGATGGATTTGCCCACCAGCCCCAACCGGCGCCTGCGCCAGGTCCGCATGCTATCCGCCATGGCGGCGGTGCAGGGCTCGCGTGTCCATGTCGTCGACCGTGAAAAGGACTCCATCTCGACGACGCTCTCGGAGGCGCTCGAACCGCATCGCCAGACGCTCGAACGCTTTGCCGACAGGGGACGGCCGCGCTTCAGCAGGGTGTTCTCCGAAATCTGGAACGCAGCCTTTCCTATGGTGTTGCCGCCCGACGGCGAGGACGGGCTCGGCATCATCCTGCTCAACTCCAACGCCGACACGCATTTCTCTTTCACCAACGCCCTCGGCATGATTTCGGCGGAGCAGGTCCAGGCGATCGACATCATGCGCAAGCACTATCCACGCGCCTGCTGGATCGTGGCGTTGCATCACCACGCGCTTGAATATCCGCGCGCGTCCAAGGCGCTGAGCGAGCGCATCGGCACAGCGCTGATCAACGGCAACTGGTTCATCCGCCGGATGAAGCCGCTCGCCGGGCATGCCGTCCTGATGCACGGGCATCGGCACATCGACTGGATCGGCGAATGCGAAGATCTGACGATCGTCTCCGCGCCGTCCCCGGTGATGGAAGCGACCGATGACCTCGCGACGTACTTCTACATCCATACGCTTTCGATCGACTCGAGCGGGCGACTCCGGTTGCTCGAACCCGAGAAGATAGAATTGTCCGGACAAACAGCGTCCTGACCGGCATTCCACGTCAGAAGTGTCGGATCCTCAAAGCGGCGAGCCTGGTCTGGAAGAAAACCGGCGCCAAACCGCAAGCGTTCCATCTATCCTGTTAATTTAAAACAGTTATTCTCGCGCCGGGAATCGGAATGGACGGAAATCTGTCCACTCCTCTCAATTGGACACGACGAGCAAAATCGCTGATTCGCCCAGCGAGTCCGTGCAGAACTCGACGCGGGCGGCTGCCCGGCCACGCCTCCAAAGGCAGAACGGCCTCCCCGCAGCAGCGGGAAGGCCGTGTCTTGTAGGGCTTCGCCAACGTCAGCGAAACGTGTGGAGCAAGGCCAGGTCGGCTCTTCTCCTTACAGG
>JBEVEP010000081.1:0-25759 GCA_040512755.1 Mesorhizobium sp. | reverse complement strand
AGTTCGATCGGACAGTGATATCGAAAATCATGCGAACTTCGAAATCACGACACTAGTGAGCGAACACTTGTTCCATTGACTGGAAGCCCTTGAATTCAAGCGCATTGCCGGATGGATCGCGGATGAAGAGCGTCGCCTGCTCGCCCGGCTCACCCCGGAACCGGATCATCGGCCTCTCCACCCACTCGATGCCATCCGTGGCTTCGAGGCGTTCCGCCAGAGCGCGCCATTGATCCATGAGCAGCACGACGCCGAAATGCGGGATCGGGACCGCGACACCGTCGACCTGGCCGTCCCGCGCCGCTATAGCCGTGTTCGGCCTCAGGTGGGCCGACATCTGATGGCCGTAAAGGTCGAAGTCGACCCAGGTTTCGGAAGAGCGGCCGATCGCGCAACCGAGCACGTCGCGGTAGAAGCGGCGGGTCTCGTCGAGATCCCGGACCGGGAAGGCAAGATGGAAAGGCGTCATTCGGGTCTCCTTCCGAGGGTCAATTATCGACCAACGCCGGTTCGTTCTGGTCGAGATTTTCCTTGTCGAGCCGCTTCGATTCCCGTGTCGGCTTAATGAGCGGTTCGGGCGTGACGGGCTTGGTGAGCCAGCGGTCGCGGCCGGCGAAAATGCCTTCGACCGCCTGAAGCGCCAGCCGTTCCTCGTCGCGATGGCGCACATCCTCGCGGATCGCCGCAGCCGTGTCTTCGTCCAGGCCCAGCGCTTCCAGCGTTTTCTGGCCGAACAGTAGCCCGGATTCGAACGTCTCGCGCAGTTCGTAGTCGACGTTGCGCGCGCGCAGTTCCAGCGTGTGCGTGCGGTCATAGGAGCGGACATAAAGTTTCGCTTTTGGAAACTCGCTCTGGATAAGCTCAACGACCTTGTCGGTGATCTCGCGTTTGTTCGTGCAGACGGCGACCACTTTGGCGCGGCGGATGCCGGCCGCCTCCAGCACATCCTTGCGCGTGCCGTCGCCGAAGTAGATTCGGAAGCCGAATTTTCCAGCGCTTCGCACGCGTTCGGCGGAATGATCAATGATGGTGACCGCCGAACCGCCGGAGAGGAGCATCTGCGCCGCGATCTGTCCGAAACGCGAAAAGCCGACCATCAGGACGTCGGAGCCGGCGCCGTCGAAATCCTCTTCCATTACTTCAGGCGCATCCGGCGTCAGGAAGAGTTTCGAGGCAGGCGCGAACAGTGGCATCAGGGCCATCGACACTGTGACGATGGCAATCAGGATCGATGCCGTTTCCAGAGGGAAGATCGAGGCTGCGGCCGCCGCCGAGAACAGGACAAAGGCAAACTCGCCGCCCTGCGGCAACAGGAACGCAACGCGCACGGCGTCGTCGTGCCGGCATGTGAACAGACGGCAGGCCGCATAAGTGGCGACGACTTTCACAGCCATCAACGCCGGCACGGCCAACAGGATCGTCGCCCAGTTCTCGATGATCACGTCGAGCTCGAGCGATAGCCCAACGGCCATAAAGAACAGACCAAGCAGAATGCCGCGAAACGGCTCGATATCAGCTTCAAGTTCGTGCCGGTAGGAGGATTCGGCCAGCATGACGCCTGCGATGAAGGCGCCCATCGCCATCGACAGGCCGGCGACCTGCATCAGCGTCGCGGCCCCCAGCACGACGAGAAGTGCGGCCGCGATCATGGCCTCCTTGGCGCCGGTGTTGGCAATGATGCGGAAGAGCGGGTTCAGAAGATAGCGTCCGGCGATCAGAAGAGCTGCGATCGCCGTCAGCGTTACGGCAAAATGCGGTAGCGCCGCCATCGGCGCCGCATCTCGGGGGGCAAGGAAGGGTAGCATCGCCAGCAGCGGAACGATCGCGATGTCCTGGAAGAGCAGGATCGCGAAGGTCTTTTGCCCGTAGTGCGTGTTGGTACTGCCTTCCTGATCGAGAATCTGCATGGCGAAGGCCGTCGATGAGAGTGCAAGGCCGAAGCCGACCACGATCGACGCCTGATAGGAGAGTCCCGCAGCGAAATAGGCGAGAGCTGCAAGAGCAGTGCCGGTCACCACCACCTGAGCGAGGCCTAGGCCGAAAATTGCTTTCCGCATGGCCCAAAGCCGGGACGGTTTCAGTTCCAGCCCAATAATGAAGAGCAGGAAAACGATGCCGAGTTCGGCGACATGCAGGATTTGCTCACCGTCCGTGATCAGCCGGGCGGCCGGCCCTATGGCGACACCGGCAGCCAGATAGCCGAGAATCGTGCCGAGGCCGATGCGCTTGAAAAGCGGGGCGGAAACCACTGCGCCGCCGAGAAGCAGCAGCATTTGCGGGTAAATCGTGCCTTCGACTGCCAAGACGGTATCCTCTAGATGCCGATATGACCCCATTTGGTGTGATCGGTCCCCATTGCACAAGAGGGGCGGGGACAATAGATGGTGCCGCAGACGTTCAAATTGTGTTCGGGCGCTCCGCGCCGGGGCCGCAGGTGAAGCGGCCCGATAACGGGATGACCATGACCGACAGTCTCGAATCCAGCAAGCTTGCTGACCGTGTGACGGCGCTCGTCGAAGCTGCCAGGAAAGCCGGCGCCGACGCCGCCGATGCAGTGGCGGTGCGCGGCCGCTCCACCGGTGTTTCCGTGCGACTCGGCAAGGTCGAAAGCACGGAAGCATCGGAAAGCGACGACATTTCGCTGCGCGTGTTCATTGGCAAGCGCGTGGCGAGCGTTTCCGCGACCGCCTCGTCGAATCCTGCCGAATTGGCAGAGCGCGCTGTCGCAATGGCTCGCGTCTCGCCGGAAGACCCGTATCAGGGCCTTGCCGATGCTTTGAGACTGGTGAAGCAGCCGCGCGACCTCGACCTGTTCGACCCGACCACTGTTTCAGCGGAACAGCTGAAGGAAGACGCCTTGGCCGCCGAGGAGGCGGCAATGGCGGTCCCAGGCGTCACCAACTCCGGCGGGTCCGGCGCGAGTGCCGGGCTCGGCGGGCTCGTGCTTGCGACTTCGGAAGGGTTTCTCGGCCAGTATGTCGCGTCGCGCTTCTCGCGCTCGACCAGTGTGATCGCGGGCGAAGGCACGGGCATGGAGCGGGACTACGACTACTCCTCGCGCCTTCATTTTGCCGATCTCGACACGCCCGAAACGATCGGCCGCAAGGCGGGCGAGCGCGCCGTCAAACGCCTCAATCCCCGCAAGGCGAAGACGGGACCCGTCGATGTGATCTACGACCCGCGCGTCGCGCGCGGCATAGCCGGGCATCTGGCTGGCGCGATCAATGGCGCCGCGGTCGCCCGCAAGACGAGTTTCCTGCGCGACATGATGGGCAAGCAGGTTGCCCGCGCCGGTATCACCGTGACGGACGATCCGCTGCGTGTGCGCGGCCAGTCCTCCAAGCCGTTCGACGGGGAGGGCGTGGAGGGCATGCCGCTCAACATGGTCGACGACGGTGTGCTGAGGCACTGGTTCCTCTCCACGTCGGCAGCGCGGGAACTGGGATTGGAAACCAACGGCCGCGGCGTGCGCGCCGCATCCTCGGTCTCCCCGTCTTCGACCAACCTCGCCATCGAACCCGGCGAAAAGACACCGGAAGAGCTGATCAAAGCTCTGAACACCGGTTTCTACGTCACCGAGGTCTTCGGGCAGGGTGTCAACATGGTCACCGGGGAATACAGCCGCGGCGCAAGCGGATTCTGGATCGAGAACGGCGAACTGGTCCATCCCGTGTCAGAGGTCACGATTGCGTCGAATCTCAAGGACATGTTCCTGAACATGATCCCCGCCAGCGATCTCGATCGAAACTTCGGCACTGCCGCCCCAACGCTCCTTATCGAAGGGATGACCCTTGCCGGCAGCTGAGGTAAGCCACGAAACCGCGCCCGCCGCTGACCTTGCGCTCATCCTCGACGCTGCCCGCGAGGCGGGCCGCATTGCGATGCGGTTCTTCAAGCGCAATCCGGAAGTCTGGATGAAGGGTGGCCAGTCGCCGGTCAGCGAGGCCGACTATGCGGTCGACACCTATTTGCGCGAAACCTTGCTAGCGGCGCGGCCTGACTATGGCTGGCTTTCGGAAGAAACCGCCGATTCGCCGGACAGGTTGAATTCCCGCCGCACCTTTGTGGTCGATCCAATCGACGGCACGCGGGCTTTCCTTGACGGGCGCAGCACATGGTGTGTGTCGATCGCCGTGGTTGAAAATGGCGAGCCCGTTGCCGGCGTGCTCGACTGTCCTGGGAAAAGCGAAATCTTCTCCGCAACGGCCGGAAACGGCGCCTTGAGAGACGGCGACGTCATCCGGGTGAAGCCACCCGGAGAGACCTTTGTGGTGGCTGGCCCGAAACAACTCGTGGAGGCAACGCCGGCGGATCTGCGTGAAAGGTTCACCACGGTGCCCTACATTCCCTCGCTTGCCTACCGCATCGCGATGGTGGCGAAAGGCGAACTCGACGCGACCTTCGTCAAGCCCAATGCCCATGACTGGGATCTGGCGGCGGCCGACCTTATTTTGCGGGAAGCCGGCGGACAGGTGGTGGACCGTCGCGGCCGCACACTGCACTATGCGAGTGCGAATCCGCGGCACGGCGCGCTGGCCGCGGGCAGTGGCCTGCTTCTGAAATCCATGACGGGCGTCATTGCCGGCTTTTGACGGCTGAAGTTCGCGTGGGCAAAAGAGATTTCATGCCGGCAGGGCCGGATTTTCTGATTGGGACGAGGGATATGGCCGAGCACGACGGCAAAAAGCAACTTCTCCATCTGGTTTTTGGGGGCGAGTTGAAGAAACTCGGCGGGATTGAGTTCCGTGACCTCAATGGACTTGATATTGTCGGAATCTTTCCTGACTACAAATCCGCCGAACTAGCCTGGAAGGCAAAGGCGCAGGCGACGGTGGACAATGCGCATATGCGTTATTTCATCGTCCACCTGCACAGGTTGCTGGAGCCGGATGTCAACAAGACCAGCCAGAACTGATGCAATGGACAAAGACATACTGAATGAGGCGGTGCAGCCGGCAGCCGCGCCACGCCGCCGCGGAATGATGAAGACGTTCTGGCGGTCCATCCGTGAGCCGCTCGCCCAATCGCGTCTGTTGAAGAACGTCATCGCCAGCTTGCTCGCCAATGCTTTACGTATGGTCAAGTTGACGAATCCACTTGCTCCCGGATCCTTGGATTTCAGGAAACTGAACGAGCAATTCTCCCCGGCCATCATCGCCCTCTGGCATGGGCAGCATCTCCTGGCGCCGACCCTTCATGTTCGCGGCTACCCGGTCGTCGCGATGGTGTCGCGCAGCGCGGACGCGGAATTGAACGCGATGGTCCTCGAAAAGCTGGGGCTTGAATCCGTCCGCGGCTCCGGCGGCCGTGACAAGGCCAACCATCTGGACAAGGGTGGCGCGCGCGCACTCATCGCCCTGAAACGAGCGTTGGTCGCTGGCAAGAACGTCGCCATGATCGCGGACATCCCGAAAGGCACGCCGCGCGAATCCGGGCTCGGCATCGTTACCCTTGCCAAGCTTTCCGGCCGTCCCATTGTGCCTACCGCCATTACCACCAGCCGTCGCCATGTGCTGGAAAAGAGCTGGGACAAAACAACGATCAACCTGCCTTTCGGCCGGGGCGCGATGGTCTTCGGCGAGCCGATCTATGTGCCATCCGATGCAAGCGACGCCGACATGGAACGCATGCGCGAGATGGTCACGGCCGCCCTCAACGCCGTCACCGAGAAAGCCTATCGCCTGGTGGACGGCATCCAATGAGCGAACGTTGGGCGCGCACCATGCTCTCCGCCTATCGATTTGCCGGGGCGGCGGCCTATCCATTGGTCGGCGGCTATGTCGCATGGCGCGCAAACAAGGGTAAGGAAGAGCGGAGTCGCCGCCGCGAGCGCTACGGAATCGCGAGTTGTGCCCGGCCTGTGGGTCCGCTGGTCTGGGTTCATGCGGCCAGCGTCGGCGAGACGATCGCTGTCATTCCGCTTATCGAGCGCATTCTCGGCTTCGGCATCAATGTCGTGGTGACGACGGGAACCGTGACGTCGGCGCGGGTGGCCGAGGAGCGGCTCGGCGACCGCATAATCCATCAATATGTTCCATTGGACCTCAAGCCGGCGGTGAGCCGGTTCCTGGACCATTGGGAGCCGGATCTCGCGCTTATTGCCGAATCCGAGATCTGGCCGATGACGATCCTCGAACTCGGTGCACGCCGCGTGCCGCAGGTGCTGGTCAACGGCCGCCTGTCCGACAGATCCTTCGCCTCATGGAAGAAGCGCGCCTTCATTGCCGAAGCCCTGTTCGAAAACCTCGCCCATGTCGTTGCACAGTCCGAAGTGGACGGCGAGCGCTTCCTCGCCTTGGGTGCGCGGCCCGTTACTGTCTCCGGCAACCTCAAGGTCGATACCGATCCGCCTCCTGCGGACGAAAAGGCGCTTGCCAGCCTCACCCATCAGATTGGATCGCGCAAGACCTGGGCGGCGGTTTCGACGCACGACGGCGAAGAAGCGGCCGCCGCCGAAGTGCATCGGATTCTGCGCCCGCGGCACAAGGGTCTCCTGACCATAATTGTCCCGCGGCACCCCGACCGCGCCGATGCGCTTGCGGCCGAATTCGCTATTGATGGGCTCAAAGTCGCGCGCCGCAGTCTGGGTGATCCGATCCGGCAGGATGTCGATATACTGCTCGGCGATACGATCGGGGAAATGGGCCTTTACCTGCGGCTCACCGAGATCGCCTTTGTCGGCCGTTCTCTGACGTCGGAAGGCGGCCAGAACCCGCTTGAACCGGCAATGCTGGATACTGCGGTGCTTTCCGGGCGCAATGTCCAGAACTTCCGCGAAACTTATCAGCGCCTGATCGAGGGCGGCGGCGCGCGTCTCGTTCGTGACCGCGACATGCTGGCCGGGGCGGTCAACTTCCTGCTCAAGAACGAACAGGCGCGAGAGGACATGATCGCAGCCGGTGCGGCAACGGTGGACGATATGCGCGGCGCGCTTTCTGCAACGCTGAAGGCGCTGGAGCCGTTTATCCATCCGCTGATCGTCAAGTCGCGGCTCAAGCAGTCAAGCGGAGCCGGTCCGTCGTAATGGCAAGCGACGCACCTCCCTTCTGGTGGGATAAACCGGATTGGCGAGCCTATGCGCTGTTACCGGTCTCCGTGCTTTATGGCGCGGTCACGCGCCGGAGGATGCATGCCGCCGGCAGAGCGAAAATCGACCTGCCTGTCCTCTGCATAGGCAACCTCACCGTCGGTGGCGCAGGCAAGACGCCGGTTGCGATAGCTCTTGCGCAGACTGCGGCCATGCTCGATCTGAAGCCGGGCTTCCTGTCGCGCGGCTATGGCGGCAGCCTTACTGGCCCGCATCTGGTCAACCCGCGCCATGACAGTGCGAAGCATGTCGGCGACGAGCCGCTGCTGCTTGCAGAACATGCACCGGTTGCCGTGACGCCCAACAGGGCGCTGGGCGCTAAGCTTCTGGCTGAGCAGGGCTGCGAATTCCTGATCATGGACGACGGCTTCCAGAGCGCGCGGCTCCATTTCGATTACGCCCTGCTGGTGGTCGATGCGCGCCGCGGTATCGGCAATGGCCATGTGATCCCCGGCGGTCCGATGCGCGCGCCGTTGCTCGACCAGCTGCGGCTGGCCGACGCCGTCCTGAAGATGGGCGAGGGAGACGCTGCCGACCTCGTCATCCGCCGCGCCGCGCGCGCCGGAAAGCCGATCTTCGAAGCGGCGGCTCGCGCGCGTTTGAAGAACGGGATCGCGGGCAAGCGTTTTCTGGCATTTGCCGGGATCGGCAACCCGCAGAAGTTCTACGATACGGTGGGAGCCGCCGGTGGTGCCGTGGCGATGACACGCTCCTTCGGCGACCATCATTTCTACCAGGATGACGAACTGGCCGATCTCCGCACTCTGGCCGAGGCCGAGGAACTGGAAATCATCACGACCGCCAAGGATGCCGTACGCCTGCGTCACGGCTCGCCCGCGGCGCAAACCTTGCTGGACCGGTTGCATGTCCTGGAGATCGACGCTGTCTTCGAGCCTCATCAGACCGCGGAACGGATCATCCGCGATACTCTGGGCAATTGGCGGGAACGTCGCATTGGGGCATAGTACCGATGGCTCCTACTTTGACCGGCTGCACTACCCCTCATCTGCCTGCCGGCATCTTCTCCCCGTGGGACGGGGAGAAGAGCGCAGGCGGCTCCGCCGGCGCTGAAATTTGCCGTGTTGGCGATTGGCGAAATCGGCAATGAAGTGCCTCTTCTCCCCGTTTTACGGGGAGAAGGTCCCGGCAGGGGGATGAGGGGCGGCACGATCGATCCAACATAACAGCCACTGGGATAGTCGCCGCCAAAAACCGAAGGATATGCGGATCGCGGTCCTGCTACCTCCGCTTGCGCAGGTCCGGATCGCTTTCCAGTTCCCGCTGAAGGGACGCTTCGGCGCTGATATAGGCCTCCTGCCGCGCGACGCTCCAGTATTTCAACTCATCAAGCGGAATGAAGCTGCCGGTGACGGCGCAGCGCACGAAGGCACCGGGACTTGTGACCTGAAAGTCCCCGTCAAGATAACGGATGCGAGCTTCGCGGGAGCCGCCGGGGCCTTCGAAACGGTTCATGGTCGCGCCCTTTCAAGGGATTTCATCGGCCACAAAATTGCAGCAAGGTCAAGGCTGCCGTGACTGTCAGCGCCGGCCGAAGAGGCGTTCGATGTCGGTCAGCTTCAGCTCAATATAAGTCGGCCGGCCATGGTTGCAGGTGCCGGAGCCCGGGGTCGCTTCCATCTGCCGCAGCAGCGCGTTCATCTCCTCCGGACGAAGGATCCGGCCAGAGCGAACGGAGCCGTGACAGGCCATGGTGGCGGCAATCGCGTCGAGCCGCTCTTTCAGCGTGTCCGCCGTGTCGTTATCCGCGATCTCGTCGGCAAGGTCGCGGACAAGCTGTCCCGCGTCCGTCTCTCCGAGCATTGCCGGCGTCTCGCGGACGGCGATCGCTCCAGGCCCGAAGCGTTCGACCGATAGACCGAAGCGCCGGAGCGTCTCGGCGTGTGACGCGACGCGCTCGGCATCCTCTTCCGGCAGGTCGACGATTTCGGGGATGAGCAGCATCTGGGCAGACAGTGGCCGCGCATGCAATGCACCCTTCAGCGCTTCATAGACGAGGCGCTCATGCGCGGCGTGCTGGTCCACGATCACCAGAGAATCGGCGGTCTGGGCGACGATATAGTTTTCATGGACTTGCGCACGTGCCGCGCCTAACGGGCGCGTGAGCAGGTCCGGCGCGACCTCACCCGTGCCGGCGCGTGTATCCGAGCTGTGCAGCGGTCCGGCGTCGAACGCGGCTTGCCCGTCCTCGCCGAAGCCCGGTTGGAGAGGCCGGCTCGGCGACGAAGCCGGATCGAAACCGGCAGGTGCGGACGCCCGGAAGCCGGCATGGAAGGAACGGTGGCCATTGGCAGGACCGGCATGGCCATAGCTTGTGGGACCGGTCCGGAAGGCGCCCATCATCGCGGCGGCGCCCGTCGTCGCCGGGCGGATGCCGGCGCCGGCCAGGGCTTCGCGTATTGCGCCCACGATCAGCCCGCGCACGAGGCCAGGGTCACGGAAGCGGACGTCGGCCTTGGCAGGGTGGACGTTGACGTCGACATGCGCGGGATCGAGCGAGATGAACAGCGCGGCAATCGCGTGACGGTCGCGCGGCAGGGCATCCGCGAAGGCGGCCCGGATCGATCCGGCGATCAGCTTGTCGCGCACGGGACGGCCGTTGACATAGGCATATTGCTGCAAGGCATTGGCGCGCGTGAAGGACGGTACCGAGACGCGGCCGCCGAGGTGAACGCCTTCAAGCACGGCATCGATAGCAATCGAATTCTCCGGGAAATCCTTGCCCATCACCTGCGCGATGCGGGCGAGCAGCGGGTCGCCGCCGCCTGTAGCGGAGAGTTCCAGCGTTGACCTGTCCGTGCCGGAAAGGGTGAAACGCACCGAGGGAAAGGCAATCGCGATGCGCTTGACGATATCCGCGATCGCCGAGCTCTCGGCGCGTTCGCCCTTCATGAATTTCAGGCGGGCAGGCGTCGCGTAGAAGAGGTCGCGGACCTCGACGAGCGTGCCGCGGTTGGCGCCGGCTGGACGCACGGTGGAGACGTGGCCACCTTCGACGAGGATTTCGGCCCCGCCGGTTTCGACCGTCCGCGAGCGGACGGTCAGGCGCGACACCGAGCCGATCGACGGCAATGCCTCACCGCGAAAACCGAGAGAGCGGATATCGTGGATGTCGTCCTGAAGCTTCGATGTGCAGTGCCGGGCAATCGCCAGTTCGAGTTCCTCAGGCGGGATGCCCGCGCCGTCGTCGGTGACTCGGATCAGAGTGATCCCGCCTCCCGCGGTGGCGATCTCGATGCGCGTGGCTCCTGCGTCGAGCGCATTCTCGACGAGTTCCTTGACGACGCTGGCGGGGCGTTCGATCACCTCGCCGGCGGCAATCTGGTTGACCACGGTTTCGGATAGCTGACGGATAGGCATAAGGCGATCCTAAGCGGATTCGGGGAGCGCGGGGAAGCCGAACGGCTAAAGCTTGAACAGCAAATCGAGATACGAGCGTTGTTTCTGGAATTGCCCTCGGTCGCGTTCGGCCTTTCTTGCTTCGTCCGCCGCTCAAGCCTGCGCCGCAAGCCAGTCGCGTACCTTTTCGGCGCTTTCGGAAAGAGGCCGGTTCTTCGGCCAGGCGACGTGAAATCCCTTGCCGGTCGACATCGCATGGCCGGTCAGCCGGACCAGCAGGCCGCTCGCAATCAGCCGGTCGGTCAAATGCCGCCAGCCCAGCGCGATGCCCTGGCCTTCCATCACCGCTTGGATGACCAGTACATAGTCGTTGATGAGCAGCCCCCGCGGCACGGCTGCGCCGCTGATTCCGGCCGAATGAAACCACTCGTTCCAGTTCGCCGCTGGCCGGAAGGGTTCTTCGAGGTGAATCAGCCGATGGTTCGTCATTTCGGCGGGCGTCCGCGGCTCTCCCTCGCGCGCGACGTAGGCGGGTCCGGCCACCGCCAAGATTTCCTCCTGCGCGATCGGCAACAGGTCATAGTCCGGCCAATCCTCCGCGGAACCACCGCGAATGCCGAGAGGGATCCCTTCCGCGATCAGGTCGAGGTCACGGTCGGCGGTCTGGATGCGAAGGTCGATGCCGGGCAGGTCGTCGCGGAATTTCTGCAGCCGGGGCATCATCCAGAATGACGCGAAGGCGGTAGAGGCCGAGAGCGTCACATGCATGCCGCCCGCCAGCGCGCGCAACTCTTCGGCCGATTTGCGGATATGCGAAAGCCCGAGCGTGACATCGGCAAAGAAGCGGGTGCCCGCTTCGGTGAGCCGCACCTGCCGATGACGGCGCTGGAACAGCTTGACGCCGAGCTGATCTTCCAGTCCGCGCACCGCATAGGAGACAGCGGCCTGGGTCATGCCCAGCTCGCGGCCGGCAGCCGTGAAACTGGATAGCCGGCCTGCGGCCTCGAAAACGATGAGGCTGCCGGCGGACGGCAGGAGATGACGCAGGCTCTGCATAAGTCGAGCTTATGCAGACAATCAGGATTTTCAAGCGTCACAGTGCCTGCTGCAACGGATAGCTTCATGATTGCCCGTTTCCGGAGCCGCGATATGATCACCGACATGGCCGAACCCGTCGCCCATCCCGTCAGACGCCGCGAAAGGGGCGGGCGCGTGGCGCGTCGCGATCAGCGCTCGCACGGTCCCCAGGGGCTTGGCCGGCCTTATATCGTGCGCGGAATCCCGGCCTACGACATCATGGCCGAGGAAAACCTCGTCCGCATCGAGAACACGGCGGACCGTATCCTGGCGGAGATCGGCATCGAATTCCGCGACGACCCGGTGGCGCTGGATCACTGGAAGCGGGCAGGCGCCAGTGTGGACGGCGTGCTGGTGAAATTCGAGCCGGGCATGCTACGCGAAATTCTGAAGACGGCGCCAGTCGAATTCACCCAGCATGCGCGCAATCCGGAACGTTCGGTCAGCATCGGCGGCAAGAGCGTGGTGTTCTCGCCCGCCTATGGCTCACCCTTCGTCATGGACCTCGACAAGGGCCGCCGCTATGGCACGATCGAGGATTTCCGCAATTTCGTGAAGCTCGCGCAGTCCTCGCCCTGGCTGCACCATTCCGGCGGAACGATCTGCGAGCCAGTCGACGTGCCGGTCAACAAGCGCCATCTCGACATGGTCTATACACATATCCGCTATTCGGATCGCGCTTTCATGGGTTCGGTGACGGCGGAGAGTCGCGCGGAAGATTCCATCGAAATGACACGGATCGTTTTCGGCCGCGACTTCGTGGACCGGAATTGCGTGATCCTCGGCAATGTCAACGTCAACTCGCCGCTTGTCTGGGACAGCACGATGACACTAGCGCTCAGGGCCTACGCCCGCGCCAACCAGGCGGCGGTGATTGTGCCGTTCATCCTCGGCGGCGCCATGGGGCCGGTGACGAATGCCGGGGCGATAGCCCAGTCGCTCGCCGAGACCATGGCTGGTTGCGCGCTCACCCAGCTTGAAAGGCCGGGCGCGCCGGTGATCTTCGGCAATTTCCTCTCGTCCATGTCACTGCGGTCCGGCTCGCCGACATTCGGCACGCCTGAGCCCGCGATCGGCTCGATGGTCGTAGGCCAGCTCGCGCGGCGGCTCAACCTGCCGCTCAGGTGTTCCGGCAACTTCACGACGTCGAAACTCCCCGACGCGCATGCGATGAACGAGGGCACCATGTCCATGCTGGCCGCTGTCCATTGCGGGGCGAATTTCATCCTGCATTCGGCGGGCTTTCTCGATGGGTTGCTGTCCATGTCCTACGAGAAATTCGTCATGGATACCGACTTCTGCGGCGCGCTCCATACCTATCTCGATGGGGTCAAGGTGGACGACAACCAGCTTGCGCTGGACGCCTTCCGAGAAGTCGGGCCCGGCAGCCACTTCTTTGGCTGCGCCCACACGATGGCAAATTATGAAACGGCATTCTGGGACTCCGAGATCGCCGACAACGAGCCCTTCGAAAAGTGGGAGGCGGCGGGCTCCGAGGATGCGGCCATCCGCGCCAATCGCCGCTGGAAGAAGGCGCTGGCCGAATATGAGGCGCCGCCGCTTGACGAAGGCATCGACGAAGCGCTGCTGGATTTCATTGCGCGCCGAAAGGCGTCAGCGGACGATGCCTGGTATTGAGCGCGAAGGTCGCGGCCCAGGGTGTGGTCGGGAGGATTGCCCCTCATCGCCCTGCCGGGCACTTCTCCCCGCGAGCGGGGAGAAGGGATGCTATTGCAGGGCTTTCGCCAATCACCAGCGTTGTCCGGCTGGCGAAAGCCGAGACGACAGCGGATTCTCTCCCCGATTGCGGGGAGAGATGTCCGGCAGGACAGTGAGGGGCAGTCTTGTACCTATTTACGGCCTAGCGAGATTCAGCCGATGAAGATCACCAATATCCGGGTAACGCATGTCAATGTGCCGCTCGACGCGCCGTTCTGGTGGACGGCGGGGCTCTACGGTGGCGCTTCCAAATCCATCGTCGAAGTGGAAACCGATGAGGGCGTCGTCGGGCTGGGCGAAGCGCCGTGGTGGCATTTCGGCGAGGTGATCAAGGCAGAGATTGCGCCGGCGCTGGTCGGCGCCGACCCGCTCGACCTCGCCGATTGTGAGGCGCGTTGCGTTCCGCCCTGGCAGATCACCGCCAACACGGGCGAAAACGCCGCGTCGGTTGCGTTCGGCTCGGTCGAGCTTGCGCTGTGGGACATTCGCGGCAAGGTGACCGGCATGCCGCTCTACAGGCTTCTCGGCGGCGCTGTGCGCAAGGATATTCCGTTCTCGGAGTATTTCGCTTTCCGGCCCCGCCATGAAGGGGCAGGCGGGGAGATGTCGCCGGAGGCGATCGTCGACTATTGCCTCAGAATGCGCGAGGAGCATGGCTCGACCATCTTCGAGGGCAAGCTGATCATGGGCGACCCGCAGCTCGAGATCCGAACCGTCCGGATGCTGCGCGAAGCGCTCGGCGAAGCCGCGCAAATCAGGCTCGATTCCAACATGCAATGGTCGCTGACAACCGCGCGGTGGGTGCTTCGCGAGATCGAGCCGTTCAACATCCGCAACTACGAGGACCCGGTGGCGACGTTCGAGGAGATGGCCGCGCTCCGGCAGCATTCGACCATCCCGTTTTCGACCCATATTCCGGACCTGCGGCGCGCGGTCGCGCTTGGCGCGCCGGATTATTTCGTCTGCAATTTCGCCGCTCTCGGCGGGCTGTCGAAGACGTTGAAATTCATCGCCGCATGCGAAGCCATGGGCAAGGGGTTCTGGTGCTACTCCAACGACCTCGGCATCATGACCGCGGCTTACCTGCACGTGACAGCCGCCACACCGTGGATCACGGAAGCTTCCCAGTCGCTGTTCCACTGGCAGGTGGGCGATGTCGTGCAGGATGGTCCCTTCCGGCAGAAGAACAATGTCGTGCGCGTGCCGGAAGATCCGGGACTTGGCGTGACGCTCGACGCCGCCGCGATGAAGCGCTGGTCGCATCACTTCGCCGAACATGGGCCGATGGGCCATTTCCATGACCCGAAGCTGCCGGGCCGCTATCGGCGGCTGCCGCTCCATTGAGGTCGCAAATGATTGTGAAAGATGGTGGGTCCTTCCCTTCTCCCCCTGTGGGAGAAGGTGGCCGAGCCGAAGGCGAGGTCGGATGAGGGGTGCTGGAAGAAAAGAGACGCTTCAGAGCGGGGTGCCGAGCGTTGGATTCACAGCCATTTCAGTACCACGGCGCTCCGGCCAACGCCCCTCATCCGTCTCGGCGCTCCGCGCCGATCCACTTTCTCCCACAAGGGGAGAAGGGGGGAATCGCGCCTGGAGCGGCGTGCGCTTAGATTGGCGCATGGTGGAAGTGAACGATCTTCTCAACGGAATTCTCGATTCACACTATCCGAACGATACTCTGGAGGGTCAACGCTTACCCACGCCCGCGATAGGGCGAAACGCCTGTCTCCGGAAGCCACGCGCCCTTGGGTGGCTCGCCGGTCTGCCAGAAGACGTCGATCGGAATGCCGCCGCGCGGAAACCAGTAGCCGGCAACGCGCAGCCAGACCGGTTTCGTCGCCTCGATGATGCGGCGGCCTATCATGACCGTGCACTCCTCGTGGAAGGCGCCGTGATTGCGGAACGAGACCATGAAGAGCTTGAGCGACTTCGATTCCACCAGAAGCTTGTCCGGCGCATAGTCGATCACGATGTGCGCGAAGTCCGGCTGTCCTGTCACCGGGCAGAGCGAGGTGAATTCCGGGCAGGTGAAACGCACGATCGCGGGCGGTCCGTCGCCGCGCGCGAATGGTACTGTTTCGAGAATGGCGCGCTCGGGCGAAGACGGCGTCTCGACCCGGGCGCCGAGCTGGGTGAGGCTATCGGTCTGTGTCATGACGGTACTCCTTCGCCGGGGCTTATAGATCACTCTGCCGAGCGAGGGGCAGACTTTTCCGAGAGAACCAGTGTCAGGCAAAGCGAAGGCCGCGCCGGGCGCGAAAAGTATCTTCCCACATGCCGTTTTGGATAGAACAAGACCATGCTCAGTAACGACCCGCTGCTTCAGCCCTACAAGCTCAGGCATCTGACGCTGAAGAATCGCGTCATGTCGACAAGCCACGAGCCGGCCTATTCCGAGGACGGCATGCCGAAGGAGCGTTACCGGCTCTACCACGCCGAAAAGGCCAAAGGCGGCATGGCGCTTACCATGACTGCCGGCTCGGCGATTGTCTCCCGCGACAGTCCGGCGGCGTTCGGCAATCTCCATGCCTACCAGGACGAGATCGTGCCATGGCTGCGTGAACTTGCGGACCAATGTCACGAATACGACTGCAAGGTGATGATCCAGCTCACCCACCTTGGCCGCCGCACCGGCTGGAACAAAGCGGACTGGCTGCCCGTGCTTTCGGCCTCTCCCGTGCGCGAGGCCGCGCATCGCTCCTTCCCGAAAGAGGCCGAGGACTGGGATCTTGAACGCATCATCGCCGACTACGCCGCCGCCGCTGAGAGGATGCAGGCCGCAGGGCTCGACGGCATGGAGTTCGAGGCCTACGGCCATCTGATGGACGGGTTCTGGTCACCGGCGACCAACCGGCGAGAGGACGACTATGGCGGCTCGCTGGAGAATCGGCTGCGCTTTACCTGGTCCGTGATCGACGCGGTGCGAGGCGCCGTAGGCCCAGATTTCGTTGTCGGCATCCGCATGGTCGCCGACGAAGATTTCGAAAAGGGGCTTTCCAGGGACGAGGGCATAGAAATCGCACGGCGCCTGGCAGGTTCGGGGAAGTTCGATTTCCTCAACATCATCCGGGGCCATATCGATACGGACGCGGCGCTCGCGGGCGTCATCCCCATCACCGGCATGCGTTCGGCTCCGCATCTCGACTTTGCCGGCGAAGTGCGTGCGGCGACGAAGTTCCCGGTGTTCCACGCCGCGCGCATCTCCGATGTCGCGACGGCAAGGCACGCAATTGCGACCGGCAAGCTCGACATGGTCGGCATGACGCGTGCGCATCTGGCCGATCCGCACATTGTCCGCAAGGTCATGGAAGGGCGCGAACATCAGATCCGGCCCTGTGTCGGCGCGACCTACTGCCTTGACCGCATCTACGAGGGAGGGGAGGCGCTCTGCATCCACAATGCCGCGACTGGGCGCGAAGCATGGATTCCGCATGTGATCGCAAAATCCGGCGGGCCCGCGAAGCGGGTCGTCGTGGTTGGAGCCGGCGCGGCGGGGTTGGAGGCGGCGCGCGTCGCGGCCGAGCGCGGTCATGAGGTGACAGTACTCGAGGCATCCGGTCAAGCGGGCGGACAGGTCAGGCTTGCCGCGCAGAATCCGCGACGCAAGGAGTTGATCGGCATCGTCGACTGGCGGCTCGGGGAGCTGGAGCGGCTGGGCGTCGGCATCCGCTACGATACCTGGGCGGAAAAGGACGACGTGCTGTCGCTGTTGCCGGATGTGGTGGTGATTGCCACCGGCGGATTGCCGCAGAACCCGCCGCTCGACAGCGGCGACGATCTCGCCACGTCGAGCTGGGACATCATCGCGGGAGCCGTCAAGCCCGCGGAAAACGTCCTCCTCTACGATGACAATGGCGGGCATGTGGGCATGACGGCGGCGGAGCTGATCGCCAATGCCGGTTCCCGACTTGAACTGGTGTCGCCGGAGCGCTTCTTCGCGCCGGAAATGGGCGGTATGAACCATGTTCCTTATATGCGCGTCTTTCACGAGAAGAACGTCACGGTCACGATCAATACAAGGCTGCATTCGATCCGGCGTGACGGCAACGCTCTGGTGGCGACGCTTAGCTCCGACTTCGCCGACGGGTGGAGAGCCGAACGGCGTGTCGATCAGGTCGTCGTGGAGCACGGCACACTGCCGCTTGGCGATCTCTATTTCGAGCTGAAGCCGTTTTCGAAAAACGCCGGCGCGGTTGACTACGAGAAGCTTGTCACTGGCGGTCCGATCTTCCCGGAAAAGCAGCCGGAGGCGGATTTCGTGCTGTTCCGCATCGGTGACGCCGTCGCGTCGCGCAACATTCACGCGGCGATCTACGACGGCATCCGCTACGCATTGCGGATCTGAGGCAGGCTCTTCCTTCTCCCTTGTGGGAGAAGGTGGATCGTTGCGGAGCACCGAGAGGATGAGGGGTGTTGGGTGAAAAACGCCGCGTAGCCGAAAGAGCCTCAAGATTGATGCTTGGCGCCCAGTTTTAAAGCGCCTCGTTTCATCCAGCACCCCTCATCCGACCTCGCCTTCGGCTCGGCCACCTTCTCCCACAAGGGGGAGAAGGCAGTGCGTTGCGCTCTTCCTCGCAACCTGGGCTGGACAGCGTGCGCTTGGATTGGCGCAAACCTCCTGACGATCGACACGATCTGGACGATGCCCTCTACCCCATGTTTCCGCTGAGCAGCGTCAGGGCGGGCTTGCGCCTGCCATGCGCCTTCAGCCATTCGCGCACTTGTTCACCCGGCATTGGGAACGCGATCGAATAGCCCTGCACCTGCTCGCAGCCGATCGCCAGCAGCGAGTCCAACTCGGCTTCGGTTTCTGCGCCTTCCGCGATGATTGAAATGCCCAGTCCACGGGCGAGTTCGGTTATGGCCCGCACGATCTTCGTATTGTCGCCGTTTACATTGATGTTCTGCACGAAGCGGCGATCGATCTTCAGTCGGTCGATCTCGTTGGGGTTCACATGGCTGAGCGACGCGTAGCCGGTGCCGAAATCGTCGAGTTCGAGGTGGACGCCGCCCGCACGGATGAGGCGGAGTTTTGCCGCGATGCCGGTCTTCTCGTCGTCGAGGATCACGGATTCGACAATCTCCAGCGACAGCTTCTGCGGTGGCAGGCCAGCCTTCTCCAGCGTCTCGAACAGGAACCTGTCGAAGTCGCTTTCCCTCAGCTCGGAGCCCGAGACATTCACTGCCAGGCGGCCGAACTCGACGCCTGACCGATACCAGGCGGCGGCTTCTGCGATGGCTTTCTTTATGATGATCCGTCCGATTTGCGCCATCAGATGCGACTTTTCGGCGACGGGGATGAATTCCGCCGGCGGGATCATGCCGCGTTCGGGATGCTCCCAGCGCACCAGCGCCTCGACACCGGAGATCGTCCCGTTCGCCAGCGACACCTGCGGCTGGAAATAGATGCTGAAAGTTTCTTCCTCGATTGCCAGTTTGAGATCGCGTTCGAGCTGCTTGCGGTGCTCGAGTTCCTGCCGCAATTCGTCCGAGAAGAACGAAAAGGCGCCACCGCCTTGCTTTTTCGCGCTGTAAAGAGCGAGGTCGGCGTGAACGATCAGGTCGTTCGCATTGTCTGCATCGACCGGATAGACCGCGATGCCGGCGCTAGCGTCGGGATGAATAGTCGCGCCCTGGAAGCTGATCGGCTCGTTGATGCGGTTGAGGATGCGCCGCGCAACCGCATGGATGTCTTGACTGGAGCCGGCGCCGTTCAGGATCATCACGAACTCGTCGCCGCCGAGGCGCACGCAGAGGTCGGAGGCGCGGCAGGATTCGCGGATCCGCTGGGCGGTAATCACCAGCACATAGTCGCCGGCCGCATGCCCGAGCGTATCGTTGATCTGCTTGAAGTGGTCGAGATCGAGCTGAACCACGGCGAGCCGCTCGCGACGGCGGTGCGCGCCCTTGAGCAGCGTATCAAAATGGTCGGTGAGGAAGGTGCGGTTGTGAAGGCCCGTCAACCCGTCATGCACCGCGATGAAGGCCATCGAATTGCGCGCATCGACCAGTTCATGCGTGCGTCTCAGGATGACGTTGGACATCGGGCGGAAGATGAACAGCACGACAAGGATGATGGTGCCGATCGTGGCGAGGAAGAGCATCCGGTGAGTGCTGAGGATGTCGGCAAGCCGCGCCTTGGATTTCGCCGTAATGCGCTCCCCTAGCGCCGTGTAGCCAGCCATCGTGGCGGTGGCGACGGTCTCGTCGAGACGCGCGCGATCGCGGTCGGCAAGGTAGCCGGCATCGCTGGTGCTGCCCATGCCGAGTTCCGTTTCCACGGCCGAGATGAACCGCCACCCGTTGGCGGCAAGCCCCATCGAGAAGTAGTCGAGGTGGTGGGGTTTCGTGAACAGCACGCTCTCGATCGTCGAGGGATCGAGCCGGTTCGGCGACCCCGGATCAGCGTTGGTGCGTTCGAGCAACAGTTCGTAGTTTCTATCGAATTCGGCTGTTGCTTCCTTGAGCGAAGCAAGAAGTCCCGGCTTGGCCGCGCGGGTCGCCCTGTCCGTGGCCGTTGCGAGAAAGACGACGCGCTGGGAAAGAGCCTTTTGCGTGCCGGCAATCGCCAGCAGCGACTGATCCCGTTGTTGCGCCGCCATCATCTGCTGCAGCAGCAGGTACGAAGCCAGAGCCATGGCCACAATGATGAGAAGCGCAATCCAATAGGCGCTCTTGAACAACAGGATCAACCTGCCGGACCCTGCCGATACGGTCTGTTGCGACATCGCCCCCGAACCCCGCAATACGCATTTCCGTCGAAGCCCCGAGCGTGGCGGCAAGGCGTTAACAGTGAGGAAAAGCGGGCGCTGAAGCCGGCAAGTCCGCTACGGTTTCCGGTGAGATGGTTAGTGCTGCGTTAGGAAATGCTGAATGTTGGGGTGGCGTCTCTCGTGCCAGTGGCATAAAGAGCCTTCGCCGGTATGACGAAACCGGACTAAGATACGCTCCCGTCCCTTGCCGATCTGGAACACGTCATGACCACCGAGCCGAAAGCCGCAAGCAAACCTGCCCCGACATCGTTTGTCTGGAGCGACCCCTTCCTTCTGGAGGACCAGCTTCACGAAGAAGAGCGGATGATCCGCGACGCTGCCGCCGCCTTTGCGGCGGACAAGCTCGCTCCCCGCATCGAAGAGGCCTATCTCAACGAAAAGACCGATCCCGCGATTTTCCGCGAGATGGGAGAGGCGGGCCTTCTCGGCGTGACGATCCCGGAAGAGTATGGGGGCGTTGGCGCGGGCTATGTTTCCTATGGCCTGGTGGCGCGCGAGGTGGAGCGGATCGACAGCGGTTACCGCTCGATGATGAGCGTTCAGTCTTCGCTCGTCATGTATCCGATCTACGCCTATGGCGATGAGACACAGCGCAAGAAATATCTGCCCCGGCTAGCCTCCGGTGAATGGATCGGCTGCTTCGGCCTGACCGAGCCGGATGCGGGTTCCGATCCGGGCGGCATGAAGACGCGGGTCGAGAAGACGGCGGGCGGTTACCGCCTCAACGGCTCCAAAATGTGGATCTCGAACTCGCCGATCGCTGATGTGTTCGTCGTCTGGGCGAAATCGGCGGCGCATGACAATCAGATCCGCGGCTTCGTCCTTGAAAAGGGGATGAAGGGCCTCTCCGCGCCGAAAATCGAAGGCAAGCTGTCGCTGCGCGCCTCCATCACCGGCGAGATCGTGATGGATGGCGTCGAGGTCGGTGAGGAAGCCTTGCTTCCAAATGTGACTGGCCTCAAGGGACCGTTCGGCTGCCTCAACCGGGCACGCTACGGCATTTCCTGGGGCGCCATGGGCGCTGCCGAGGACTGCTGGTTCCGCGCCCGCCAGTATGGGCTCGACCGCAAGCAGTTCGGCAAGCCGCTCGCCGGCATGCAGCTCTACCAGAAGAAGCTCGCCGACATGCAGACCGAGATCGCGCTTGGCCTGCAGGGCTCGCTGCGCGTCGGCCGGCTCATGGATGAAGGCAAGATGTCGCCGGAGATGATCTCCATCGTCAAACGCAACAATTGCGGCAAGGCGCTCGACATCGCCCGCCAGGCCCGCGATATGCACGGCGGCAACGGCATCCAGATCGGCTACCACGTTCTGCGTCACGCGCAGAACCTGGAAACCGTCAACACCTATGAAGGTACGCATGATGTGCACGCCCTCATCCTTGGGCGGGCGCAGACCGGATTGCAGGCGTTTTTCTAACTGGACCGATCCTGCCTTCTAGCCGCGGTCAATGTGCGTGGACTGCGCGCAGGACGGCTATCGTAATTTTCATGCCCATGGGAGATACTGACCGTATGGGGGAACGGTTCAGTGCCAATGGGCGGATTGAGCGCGGATAATTTTGTGAAGCGCTTCCTGGCTTCGCTGACCGCAAGCCTGATCGCACTGTTTGCCCGTTTCGTCACAGCAGTCCACGCAGTCTGGCAGGGCGTGGAACCGATACCGGCAAAGCGGGTCTATTTCGCCAATCACAGCAGCCACGGCGATTTCATCCTCATCTGGACGGTTCTTCCACCGGCGATGCGACGCCAGACGCGGCCGGTCGCCGGAGCGGATTACTGGCTGACCTCGCACATCAAGCGCTTTATCGGCCGCGATGTGTTCAATGCTGTGCTGATCGATCGCGATCGCGAAACCCGTACCGTCGACCCGGTTGAGGTCATGGCTGCATCTCTGGATGAAGGCTCGTCGCTGATCGTCTTCCCCGAAGGCACGCGCAACCAGACGCCGGCAGCCTTGCTGCCGTTCAAGAGCGGTCTCTATCACCTCGCTCAAGCGCGCCCGGACATCGATCTCGTTCCTGTCTGGATCGAAAACCTCAATCGCGTTTTGCCGAAGGGCGAGTTCGTGCCCATTCCGCTGATCTGTACGGTCACTTTCGGCAAGCCAATGGCAGTAGAGCAAGGCGAAGCGAAAGACCGGTTTCTAAGGCGCGCGGAAGAGGCCTTGCTGTCGCTCGCACCGAAGAGCGGGACATTGCCCCGATGACCGCACCGCCGCCTGATCTTCTGACTGTGTTCTACGGTCTCGGCGCTGTGCTGACACTGGCGTCGCTGGTCGGGTTTGCCCTCCAGCGTCGTTTCTCGCCTGACGGAAGTAATGCCTCGGTGGAGAACCTGAACGACCGAATTCGCGCCTGGTGGATCATGGTCATCGTCATGGCACTAGCGCTGACAGGCGGGCGCACCGGTGTTGTGCTACTCTTTGCGTTCTGTTCGTTCGCCGCGCTGCGCGAATTTGTGACGCTGACACATACGCAGCGGAGCGATCACCGGGCTCTGGCGGCGGCATTTTTCATCGTGTTGCCCGTTCAGTACTATCTGGTGTGGATTGCATGGTACGGGCTCTATTCGATCTTCATTCCCGTCTACGCCTTCCTGCTTTTGCCCATTATCGCGGCGCTAAGGGGAAGCTCCGATCATTTCCTGATCCGCATTGCCGAGGTGCAGTGGGCGCTGATGATCTGCGTGTTCTGCGTCTCGCATGTGCCCGCGCTACTCAGTCTGACCATCCCCGGCTTCGAGGGCCGCAACGTTCTGCTGATCGCGTTTCTCGTCATCGTCGTGCAGATAAGCGACGTGCTGCAATACGTTTGGGGAAAACTGCTGGGTCGTCACAAGATCGCGCCGAACATTTCCCCGTCAAAGACGGTTGAGGGTTTCGTTGGCGGGGCGCTCAGCGCCACGCTGATTGGCGCAAGCCTTTCATGGATGACGCCGTTCACGGCCCTGCAGGCGGGTCTGCTGTCACTGGCCATTGTGCTGATGGGATTCTTCGGCGGCCTCGTGATGTCCGCGATCAAAAGGGATCGCGGCGTCAAGGATTGGGGCCACCTCATCGCCGGCCATGGCGGCTTCATCGACAGGCTCGATTCCGTCATTTTCTCCGCGCCGGTCTTCTTCCACCTGGTCCGTTACTGGTGGTCGACGACATGAATGCGCCGTCCGCACGATTGGCGCAAAGCAGTGTCGTCCACGTCCTCTTCGCCTTCCTGGCCATGGGCGGCTGGGCGTGGTTCGCCAACCGCATGCACCCGCCAGCAGCCGCGATAGTGGCGGCCTTTGTCCAGGGTTTCCTTTCAGGATGCATCACGCTCGTCCTGAAGACCGCGATCGAATTTCTGGTGAAGCGTTTGAGCGGCGTCGCGGCTCTCGTCATCCCGCCACTGGCCGCTTTCCTCACATCGTTGGTCGTACTGAGCATGATCCATATGTTGGCCGGAACGCCGGAAATCCTCACGACGGTTGCGCTGCCTTTGACAGTCTCCACGACCTATGCCTTCGCCTACACCTATTCCCTCTGGCGCTCGGGAAAAGATGCATGACGGAAAACCGCCGCCCGCTTGCAAGCCGCGAAACGCACTGGGCGCGATCCCTGACGCGTTGGCTTGCGGCAACATCAATCACCCCGAACCAGATTTCCATGGTGAGCATGCTCATGGCGGCGCTCGCGGCTATTGCGTTCTATCTTGCAGGTAGCGCGGATGGCGTTTTGCGGGTCGTTCTACTCATCCTCGCGGCACTGTTTTGCCAGTTGCGGCTGTTGTGCAACCTGCTCGACGGCATGGTGGCCATCGAGGCCGGCAAGAGCGCGGGCGACGGTCCGTTCTGGAACGAGTTTCCCGACCGCGTCTCGGACATCCTGATCGTGCTTGGTCTCGGCTATGGAGTCGGGCATCCCGCTCTCGGCTGGGCTGCTGCCAGCTTCTGCGTTCTCACCGCCTATGTCCGCGAGTTGGGACGGGCATCCGGGGCACCGGCGGATTTTTCAGGCCCAATGGCCAAGCCGCACCGCATGGCGCTGATTACGGCCGCCGCATTGGTATCTTGCTTCGACCCGCTCTGGAATGGCCAGGATCGCGTGCTGGGCGCAACGCTCTGGGTCGTCGCGCTGGGCGCAGCGGTTACCGTCCTTCGCCGCTCCGCGAATCTCGTCAGATATTTGCGTGTGCACGAGCGGTAGACTCAATCCGGTCGCGGCCCCCTCTGGTTCGACCGCTCACTTTCCGAGCATGAAATCGAGCATCATCTCCTGCACGGCCTCGACCATCTGATCGCCGTTGGCCGTCCTGCAGCCTGCGGCGCGCGCGGCCTGCAACAATGGCGTCACTCCATGTCCAGCGATCACGTCGCCCACAAACATGGAACGGTCGAGCAAACCCGCGGCAACGGGCAGCGCATCCCCGTCGGCCATGCCCATTGGAGTTGCGTTGCATACCATGTCGCAGCCTGTCGGGTCCGGCGGGCCAACAGAAACCCGGCCGCCGCTGCCTAGCTCCTCCACAAGCTTCACCAACTCGGCGGCGCGAGCTTTGTTTGCGTCGTGGACGACGAGTTCGCGGACCCCGGATTCGAGCAGCGTGATCGCTATGGCGCTTCCCGCCCCGCCCGCCCCGACAAGAAGCACCCGCGCCCCGTCCGGGCGGGCGCCCTCGTTGATTTGAGCCTTCACGAACGCCAGGCCGTCCAGCATGTCGCCATGCCACGAGCCATCCGCGTTGCGGCGCATCACGCTCACGGCTTTCAGAAGCTTCGTCCGCTCGGAACTGGTGGTGCAATAACTGAGGACAGCGAACTTGTGCGGCATGGTTACCAGCAGGCCGCCGATGTTCGGGACCTTTGAGAGGCCTTGCATGACGCGGTCCAGATCACCTTCGGGCACTTGCATCGGAACGCAGATGCAGTTCTGCCCACGAGCCGCGAATCCACTGGTCAGGCGTTGGGGTGACTTCGCGTAGATGATCGGGTCACCGATGATGGGAAACAGACGCGTCTCACCGCTTAGTTTCTCAATCATTTGCCCCACCTATGTGGCGCTCAAACGGAAACCGAGCAAAACCTTGCGCAGAAAGCGCCGTCGTTTCAACGAAAAAAGCCAAGTGAGCCTGCAGCCTCAATCGCAGGAAGCGCTTTGGCCGCTTCCGGCTGGCTGGAGGGACGGCAGCTCGACATCCCAGTTGTTGAGGATGAAGTCGCGGGCCACATGAGAAAGCCGGATCGAGGTTGTGTGGAGCGCTGTCACCGGCAGGTCCGGCGTCGTCTTGACCTCAGGCGCGGGCACCAGCTTGCTCGCCTCGATCATGCACCGCGCGATGCGGTTGTCTTCGACGATGCCCAGCGGACCCCAGTAGAGAACCCAGAACCGTGCGCGCGCCTTCTCCCAGGCTTCCGGGTTGGTCGAGTTGGCAAGTAGGGACACAGTGTCGCTTGCTTCGAAGATAAGATCGAGCTGCTTCCGAAGAAATGGTTCACGGTTTGCTTGAGCCTGCTTGTCAGCGTACTGCCAGATACCTACGGCAACGGTGACGAGGCTAAGAAACCACGGTATCGCGACTTTCCAGTCAAATTTCATCGCCAATATCTATCAAGAATTGTCGAACATCGCATCAGGGCGCTACCCACGGCCATTGGCGAGTTTCGCCGGCAGCTGATTTTGCAGTAGACTTTCCGCGGTGGAAGCGGCAACACGCTCTGCCAGAGAAGGGCGATACTCCATGAGCGCAGCTTTCCTTTCCCACCTTTCCTCGGAG
>JBEVEP010000074.1:0-6469 GCA_040512755.1 Mesorhizobium sp. | reverse complement strand
CGACTATTGGGCCGAGAATGAAGAAACACTTGGCGACATCGTCACTCATGTGCTGATCCACGAAATCGGCCACCATTTCGGCCTTAGCGATGACGACATGGAGCGACTTGAAGAAGCAGCGGATCACGGCGACGTCGCGCCGAAACCTTAGGAAATCCGGCAATGGGGCCATTGGTCCTAGAGCAATTCCAGGAAAAGTGGAAACCCGGTTTTCCGTCTGGAATTGCGCTAAAACAAAGAGTTAGAGCTGTTCAGCGATTCAATCGAACACTGAACCTCTCCAAGGTTCCAGCCGGCTTCCGTCAGAAATCGCTGAGCTTCATTTCAGGCTTGTAATCAACGCCCTCCACATCCTTCACCACCGCCTGGCCACAACGCATCGACTTGGTTTCCTTGTCGTAGGCGTAGGTCGGGGAGCCGAAGAGATGCCAGCCCTTGTTCACGGCGGCGGTCACCTTGTGACAGAAGCTTGCGTCGTCCGGGCCGGAGAGAAAACGGTAGAGCTTCATCATACTTTCCTGATTACCGCGATCATTTTAATTGCGCTTTGGAAACATCGTCTGAACGGATCATTTTCCGATCAAGGCAGCCTTCGCAAGCAGTTTTTCGGACTGTTCAAGATGCAGGCGCTCCACCATACGCCCATCGATCGCTATCACGCCCTTGCCCGCGTTTTCCGGAACGGCAAAAGCGGCCACGATCGCCCGCGCATCCCGAAGCGCTTCCTCCGAAGGCGAAAACGCCTTGTTCGCTGACTCGATCTGGTTGGGATGAATGAGCGTCTTGCCGTCGAAGCCCATGGCGGCTCCCTCGGCGCATTCAGCAGAGCAGCCCGCAATATCGCGGAAGTTGTTGTGCACCCCATCGACGACATCCAATCCTCCGGCGCGGGCTGCAAGGACGAGCTGCATCAGCCACGGTACAAGATAGCGCCGGTCAGGCGTTGCCAGAATGCCGGTTTCCTTGATCAGATCATTGGTGCCAGCGACCAGACAGTCGAGTCTCGACGCTGGATCGCGGCCAAGTTCAGCTATGGCGCCAATGTTTATCAGCGCACGCGGCGTTTCGATCATGGCCCAAAGCCTGATCCTGTCGGGGGCGTCATTCTCATCGAGCACGTCGCCCGTTTCCAGAACGTCGCGTGGCGTGGCAACCTTTGGCAGAAGGATCCCATCGGGCTCGCAGGCGATGGCCATCATAAGGTCATCCGGTCCGTTTTCGCTGGACAGCGGATTGATACGGATCACGAGCTCACGGCGTCGGGAAGTGCGCTTGGCGAAAAGATTGCGAAGGTTCTCGCGGGCCACGTTTTTGCCAGCGACAGCAACTGCGTCCTCGAGGTCGATGATGGCAGCGTCGCAGGCAAGCGACGGAAGTTTTGCCAACGCCCGCTCGTTTGAAGCCGGCACGTAAAGGACGGAACGGCGCGGGCTAATTCTGTCTGGCATCATAGGGTCTTCTTGCCTTGCCAAGGCAGACCGTGCAAGTGCTTCTGCGTGGGCGGCAGTCCTTCGCCACAGATGCGGGAGTGGACGGGAATGGCGCGATATGACGTCATCATCATAGGCGGAGCGATCGTCGGCAGTTCCGTGGCCTACTATTTGCGCGAGGAAGGTTTTTCAGGCTCCATCGCGCTTGTCGAGCGGGATCCGCAATTTGCACACTCCGCGACGACCCTTTCCTGCGCCCAGATCCGCCAGCAATTCTCGATCCCCGAAAACATCCGCCTGTCGCAGTTCACGCTGGCGCTGTTCCGGCGGCTGGAGCAGGAATTTGGAACTGGCGCCGATATCGCTTTCCGCGAGAAGGGCTATCTGATCCTCGCCGGCCAGAACGGCCTCCCGGTTCTAAGGCAGAACCATGTAGTCCAGGAGGCCGAAGGCGCGGATATTATCCTGGAGGATGCTGCCGCGCTCAAACTGCGCTTCCCTTGGCTGTCCACTGAAGGTGTCGCTGCCGGCGCATTAGGTCGCTCCGGCGAGGGGTGGTTCGATGCGCATGCCATGCTGGCGCTCTTCCGCAAGGCGCTCCGCTCCCGCAATGTCGATCTCCTCACTGCCGAGGTCACCGGGATCGACCGGGACGGCAGCCGGGTGATCGCCGTGCGTCTTGGCAACGGTGAGCCGCTGGAGGCCGGCACGATCATCAACGCCGCCGGGCCGGCAGCGGGGAAGGTTGCGGCGATGGCGGGAGTGGTTCTCCCGGTCGAGCCTCGCAAGCGCAGCGTGTTCGTCTTCGAGGCGCGCGAGCGCTTCGAAGACATGCCGTTCGTGGTCGATCCGTCGGGAGTCTATGTGCGGCCTGAGGGAGCTATGTACATCACAGGCGGTGCAGAATCCGAAGAAGGAGAGCAGGCCCCGGATCCTGCCGATTTCGAGCCGGACTGGGCGCTTTTCGAGGAAGTAATCTGGCCGACCCTCGCCTTCCGCATCCCAGCCTTTGAGGCGATCAAGCCCGGCCGTGCGTGGGCCGGCCATTACGATTACAACACGCTTGACCAGAATGCTGTGGTGGGGCCGCATCCGGAAGTGCAGAACTTCATCTTCGCAAACGGGTTTTCGGGCCACGGTCTGCAGCAAGCGCCGGCGGTGGGCAAGGCAATCGCCGAGCTATTGGTTCATGGCGGCTACCGGACGGTGGACTGCAGCGCCTTCGGCTATGAACGCATTGCCGAGGGCCGGCCATTCCGGGAACTGAACGTGATCTGATCAGAACTCCCGTTGGCGCCTTTGATTTGTGCGGCAACGTTGTGTAAAGCGTGGGGCCACGTTTTCGGGATAGTGACGGGTACCGACCATGGATAAATTCACGAAACTCACCGGCGTTGCCGCTCCTCTGCCGATCGTCAATGTCGACACCGACATGATTATCCCGAAAGACTATCTCAAGACGATCAAGCGCACGGGGCTTGGCTCCGGCCTCTTTGCCGAAATGCGTTATAAGGACGACGGCACAGAGAATGCCGATTTCGTGCTCAACAAGCCGGCGTATCGCAAGGCTCAGATACTCGTTGCGGGCGACAATTTTGGCTGCGGCTCCTCCCGCGAACATGCGCCGTGGGCGCTGCTCGATTTCGGCATTCGCTGCGTGATCTCGACCAGCTTTGCCGATATTTTCTATAACAACTGCTTCAAGAACGGCATTCTGCCGATCACCGTCAGTCCGGAAGATCTCGATAAGCTGATGGATGACGCCGAGCGCGGCGCGAACGCGACCATCTCCATCGATCTCGAGGCAAAGGAGATTCGCGGGCCAGACGGCGGCATGATCAAATTCGACCTCGACGATTTCAAGCGGCACTGTCTGTTGAACGGTCTCGACGATATCGGACTCACTTTGGAAAAGGCGCTCGCGATAGACAGCTTCGAGAAGAAGAATGCCGACGTGAGGCCGTGGGCGTGACGTCTTGCGCAGGCTGATTTCTACCGGCTCGCCTTTCGAGAAGACCGCAGGCTATTCGCGAGCAGTGGTTGATGGTGAGTGGTGCTTCGTTTCCGGCACGACTGGCTATGACTACGCCACCATGATGATGCCTGAAAGCGTCGAGCAGCAGACGCGCAATTGTCTGGCAACGATCTCCCGCGCTCTTGATGAAGGTGGGTTCGCGCTGGCCGATGTGGTCCGCGCTCACTACTACATTACAGATGCCGCGTATGTGGATCAGGTATTCCCGATCCTTGGTGAGGCGTTCGGGGAAATCAGGCCAGCGGCGACCATGATTGTCTGCGGTTTGAACAAGCCGGAAATGAAGATCGAGATAGAGGTGACGGCTCTAAGACGCCGCTCGTGACAGATCATCAGGTTCCCTCCCTCTTGCATGCCGGCGGCCGGGCCGTTAGCTAGACGCCGGTTCACAGGCATCCCAAGAGGTCTTCCATGGCAACGCGCAAGCTTCTCCTCCTTCCGGGCGACGGCATCGGGCCAGAGGCGATGGCAGAAGTACGCAAGCTTGTCACAGTGATGAACGACAAGTTCGGAACCGGGTTCGAAACCGAGGAAGGTCTCGTCGGCGGCTCTGCCTATGATGCTCACGGCAAAGCCATTTCGGAAGCGGACATGGGCAAGGCGCTTGCGGCCGATGCCGTACTGTTCGGCGCGGTGGGTGGGCCGAAGTGGGACGGCGTTCCATACGACGTCCGCCCGGAAGCCGGGCTCCTTCGTCTGCGGAAAGACATGGAGCTTTTTGCCAATCTGAGACCTGCGATCTGCTATCCGGCACTTGCCGATTCCTCCTCGCTCCGGCGGGAAGTGGTCGAAGGGCTCGATATTTTGATCGTCCGCGAATTGACAGGCGGGGTCTATTTCGGGGAGCCCAAGGAGATCATCGATCTCGGCAACGGCCAGAAGCGCGGCATCGACACGCAGGTCTATGACACGTTCGAGATCGAACGGATTTCGGGGGTTGCCTTCGAATTGGCGCGCACGCGCAAAAACCATGTCACGTCGATGGAAAAGCGCAACGTCATGAAATCCGGCGTGCTTTGGCACGAGGTTGTAACGCAGACCCACAAGGCCCGCTACGCCGATGTCAAGCTCGACCACATGTTGGCCGATGCCGGTGGCATGCAGTTGGTCCGCTGGCCCAAACAGTTCGACGTGATCGTCACCGACAATCTGTTCGGCGACATGCTTTCCGACGTGGCTGCCATGCTCACGGGCTCGCTTGGAATGCTTCCATCGGCATCGCTTGGTGCACCCGATGCCAGGACCGGCAGCCGCAAGGCGCTTTACGAACCTGTCCATGGCTCCGCACCCGATATTGCCAGCAAGGGAATCGCCAATCCGATCGCCATGATCGCATCATTTGCGATGTGCCTGCGCTACTCCTTCAACATGACGGCCGAGGCTCACCGGCTGGAAGCTGCAATCGCGGCGGTTCTTGATGACGGACTTCGCACAAAGGACATTTTGTCCGAAGGCAAGACGGAAATCGGAACGGTTGCAATGGGCGACGCTATCGTGGAGAAATTCCTGGCGCTTTCGGCTTGACCGGAAGTGTCCCAGATGCTGAGCGGCCCGAAAGACGCTACAAGAAGCCGATAAAGCGTCCGCAGACGAGCACCCCAAGCCAAAGTCCAACGGATGCTGCTGCGGAGAGGCGAAGGGCCGGTGACACTGCCCCGAATTTTCGACGTTCAAGCGTGACGAAAAGCGCGAAATTCGCTGCTGCCAGGGCGACAAGGCTCATCTTGGCAAGAAAGATCGGCATGCTGGCATACTCGGTCGCTCTGATCGTGAACATCGCGAAGCCCGTCAGAAGGGCGACGCAAAAAGCGGTGAGCGCCAGACGGCGGAGCAGTGCGACAAACGGTGCCCGCGGCAGGGTCTCGAAGGCTCCAAGCACGCGCAAGTCCATCAGGATCACGCTGGTCAAAAGCACTCCGATCGACAGGATGTGCAGCGCGTTGACCAGCGGATAGAGGAAAAACGAACTTTTGAGGGCGCGGGCTAAGAAGGAATGTTCGAGGGCGGAAAACACGTCCATCGCCAGCCAAGGCTTGTTCAGTTGGTCGGCGCGCGGTCGGGATAAACGTCGTACGTTTTGCCCTTGACGATAATGCGGACAGCCTTCATCCGCTTTTCATTGTGATCCTTCGAGCGGTTGCCGATGGCGGTCACCTCGTCACCCTTTTTCGCTACCTGATCGGTAAAGCCGGCGGCAATGGTGCGAGAAGGCGGCGCCAACTCAACGCGCCAGATTTCGCCCTCGGCGTCCACATCAAGCGTGGCATGCGGGTTGCCGATATAGACTTCCGTGATGATGCCCTTGAGCTGGAAGAAACCCTCGTCGGTCCACGACCAGCCATGATGAGCCAAGGCAGGCGCCGCCGCCAGGATCGCCACAATTATGATCGCCGTCCTGCGTTGCCACAGGCTACTGCTGGAACGGTTCATTGCATCCTCCTGTCGCTCTCACCAAGGTATATCGGTGCCCCGTTCGGTCAAGTCACAAGCTTAATGATAGCCCAAGGCAATGAAGCGGTTCCTCCTTCTCCCCCTGTGGGAGAAGGTGCCTGAGCGCAGCGAAGGCGGATGTGGGGTGTTCCAGCTTGGCGCGCTGCGCTCCGTCCAGCACCCCTCATCCGACCTCGCCTGCGCTGCGCTCCGGCTCGGCCACCTTCTCCCACAAGGGGGAGAAGGAGAGGCGCGATAGCAGCGCTTCAGTTAATCTAGAAAGGTGGTGATTGCCGGCCTCGGCAGGCTTCTCCGTTGCCACGCCCGCTTTCGCGTCTGGCTGTTGTCAAAGAACTCTCCCTGTCGGGAGCAGTCGGGAAGCGGGGCGCTGGGTCAGTGCCTCGTAAAGTAAATGTATGGCGCCTTCCCCGCGCCCCGCCGGTGGTCTTGCCCGATCGTCGGGGCCCCCGCGGTGGCCTTTGCCGGTGCGGGGGAGCCGCGAAGCGGGCCCGGGCCTCGGATGAAAATTTCCAGCCGCGTTTCCGCCACGCGACCGGCCCGGCACCGCCGCCCT
>JBEVEP010000050.1:0-5590 GCA_040512755.1 Mesorhizobium sp. | reverse complement strand
CTACAAGGTCGATCGGAAGTATCATCGTCAGATCGTAGGCTATGCGACCCGCGAAAGACCGGGGACGATCATTGTCGATACTTCCAACAAGTTTCTGTATTTAGTCCTGCCCGAAGACAGAGCCGTGCGGTACGGCATCGGTGTCGGGCGCGAGGGCTTCGAATGGCAGGGCCAGGCGCGCATTGCCCAGAAGCGCGAATGGCCGACCTGGACGCCGCCGGCTGCCATGATCAAGCGGCAGCCGGAACTCGCCAAATATGCTGGCGGCATGAAGCCGGGGCTTATCAACCCCTTGGGCGCCCGTGCGATGTATCTCTTCAACAAGAGCGGCGATTCGGGCTACCGGCTGCACGGCACGCCTGAATGGTTCTCAATTGGCAAAGCGATGTCATCGGGCTGCATCCGGCTCATGAACCAGGACATTATCGACCTTTATGACCGCACCGAAGTGGGCGCCAAGGTCGTCGTCATCTAAGCGCGAACCGTCTCGGCAACACACAGACGTCGCACAAAAAACCGGGCCAGGCCCGGTTTTTTGTTGGGCGAACTATTCTTCGGCAAATCTTGTTGTGTATCGGTAGGTTCCCCTCGACCCCGAGTTGACGCATTGCGTGACGCCGAAAATGTAGGTGGTGAGACGTGAAAGCAACGCTTGTTCGATAGGGAAGGAAATGCCGCGAACATTGGACGCTGAGGAAATCCATACGATGTCAGGCTTTGTTCATCGGTTGCATCGCCCTGAACAGCCGAACGGTGAGACTGTTGTGCTTCTCCATGGTTCCGGGGGCGACGAGGCAACGCTCCTGCCGTTTGCGGCGCAAGTCGCTCCCTCCGCATTGCTGCTGGGTGCGCGCGGTCGAATTTTGCAGGAAGGCGTAACGCGATGGTATCGCAGGATCACACCGGTTCGCTTCGACCAGCAGGATATCCGTGGTGAGGCCGAGGCATTTGCAGGCTTCCTCCTGCAAGCTTCAGCGGCGTACAAGCTGGACCTTGCACGCACCACCTTCCTTGCCTACTCGAACGGCGCCAATCTGGTCGCCGCAATGTCGGTGCTACATCCGGGCGCGGTCCGGCGCGCAGTGCTCATGCGCTCAATGCCGGTGCTTGACAAGGCTCGTGCCGCCGATCTGGCCGGAGCAAGGTTCCTGATACTCACAGGCAAGGACGACCGGCTGTATGCGCGATACGCGCCCGCTTTGGAGAAGGTTCTGCGAAAGTGCCGTGCGGATGTGGACGGGCATATTGTTCAATCGGGTCACGAATTCGGCGACGAGGACGCTCGAATCGCTCGCGAATGGCTTGCTGCTGCACCAGAAGTGTCGATGAAGCAGGAATAGCCGATGACCCGGGCCTCATACGGCACGTATTGGTGGACAACGCCAGGCAGTACAAGCTGACGACGGTCCGCCAATTGCGGCCGATCCTGCGGGACGGGTTGCTGACCGCCGAAGGCGACGTCTGGAAACGGTCGCGCAAGGCCCCATGGCGCCGGTGTTTACGCTGCGCCAATCTTCGGCTTTGCCCGCACAATGCTCAGGCGACGCGACCAGGCCCTGGCCAGTGCAGAAGCTGACGACACAGCCGCAGGGCGGCCTTCCGATGCGCGTGACACGGCGGTGAGCCCTACTCGATTGCTCGTCATACCAGCGGCCGTTATGCCGACCGTTTGTGTTGCCCCTCATCGCCCTGCCGGGCACTTCTCCCCGCAAAACGGGGAGAAGAGACGCCCTCGTTGCGGGTTTCGCCAATCGCCAACGCTGCAAATTTCAGCGCTGGCGGTGCGGCCAGCGCTCCTCTACCCGCTTGCGGGGAGAGGAAGCCGGCAGGCAGGTGAGGGGCAGAGCAAACCGGTCAAAAGTGGGAGCCGTTGATATTAATTCCGCCCGTAGAACACGTTCTCCACATGCACGGGCCACCGGCGCGGCAGTACCGCCACCATATCGAACCTGACCGACAGCCGGCCGTAATCCGGCTGGCGCGACAGCCATAGATCGGCTGCGGCCTCAATGCGGCGTTCCGACTGGCGTGCAATCGCGTCCATCGCCTCGATCAGCGTGGCTCTGACCTTCACTTCGATGATCAGCACCAGATCGCCGCGCCGCGCAATAAGATCGATCTCGCCGAGTTTCGTCCGGTAGCGGCGGGCAACGATGCGGAAACCCTTCAGCATCACCGCGAGAGCGGCAAGCCATTCGCCACGGTGGCCACGACGGTATGCCCTGAGGCGCTTGGCCCGAGGATCAGTCACCGGCCCAAGTCCTTGAGTTCCATGAGCCGCCGGTAGAGAACGGGCTTCTGGCCGCCTGTCATCCGCGCCGCTTCGGCGGCAGCCTTCGATGCCGGCATCTCGCCGGCAAGCGAGAGGAGGAGGCGATCGATATCCTGCGGCAGGGTATGCGGCGCATCCACGGGCGGACCGACGCAAATGACGATTTCACCCTTAGGAGTCTCCGCGTCCTGATAATGCGCCGCGAGTTCACCGAGCGATCCGGTACGCATCTCCTCGAACGCCTTTGTCAACTCGCGGCCGATGGCTGCAGGACGTGTCTCTCCAAGTACGCCGGCCATTGCCGCCAAGGTATCGCTGGTACGCCGGGGCGATTCAAAAAAAATCAAAGTCGCTGGGACCGCCTTGAGCGCGTCGAGACGCGATCGCCGCTGCCCATCCTTTACGGGCAGGAAGCCAGCGAAGAGAAAGGCGTCGGAGGGAAGCCCGGAAGCCGTCAAGGCTGCCAGAACTGCCGACGGACCCGGAATTGGAACGACGCGAATGCCGGCTTCGAGCGCGTGTGCGACAAGGCGGAAACCGGGATCGGAAACAAGCGGCGTGCCAGCATCGGACACGAGCGCCACGCTTTTGCCGGAAGAGAGCGCGTCGATCAGACGCGGACCGGCTTCGTTTGCATTGTGCTCATGATAGGCAGTGGTGCGCTGCCGGATGCCGTAACGTTCGAGAAGGATGCGTGTGACGCGCGTGTCCTCGCATGCGACGATATCCGCGGCCGCGAGCGTCTCCAACGCTCTAAGCGTGACGTCCATCAGATTGCCGATGGGCGTCGCCACAAGATAGAGCGCGGGCTGAATCGGGCGAGCAGCGATTTCGGCCTGCCCGACCATGTAGGTCCTGCGCTGATCCTGCTGTCCATTCATGGCAGATCCCACGGATTGATCAGCGATAGGCCGAACCGGGCGAAGTCCTTGGTATTTCTCGTCGCAAGCGTAAGCCCGTTCGCAAGCGCGGTCGCGGCGAGAAACCCATCCATCGTCGCCAGCGCAAGTCCGGCTTGCTTGCTGTAGGCCATCAAATCGCCCCAACGGACGGCGGTAGCGGTATCAATGTCCAGAACTCGACCGGCAAAGCGCTCTGGCAGATCATTGGCCAGCCACTGGGCGAGCGTTTCGCGGCGGCGTCCGGAAGCCATCATGGCGATCCTACGCCTGATTTCAGCCAGCGAAATCACGCTGACAAATGCTCGGTCCTCATCGAGCCTATCGAGCCAGCTCAACACGTTCGGATCAGGCTCTGGCCGGCGAACCTCCGACAAGACATTCGTATCGAGGAGGAAATTCACAGAGGAATATCGCGCGGCTCGTCGCGTTGACGCTCTACATCGAGATTTGTGCCGCGCAACGGCGAGTTCAACAGAAAATCAGCCAACGTGCCTCTCCGCGCAGTTTTGCGCGCCCATTCCTCGACCGATACGACGACGACGCTCGGCTTGCCGTTCCTGGTTATCATCTGCGGTTCGGCCTGGGCACGATCGACGACCTCGGATAGCTGAGCCTTGGCGCCTGCGAGCGTCCAGGCGGCACCGTCGTCTTTGTTGCGAGATGCTTTGTCAGCGCTCATGTGCGCGCTCCAAGTGACCAATATGACCATCTTGACTATAGGGAGTGCGAGAGAATATCGCAAGAATTTTTGCGATCCTCGGTCTACCGCGCCAGATCGGCCACGACCGCGTCGAGCATGATCATGCCTTCCGGCGTTGCACGCAGGCGTGAGTTGCCGACCGGTGCGACCAGGCCTTCCCCCTGCAGGATCGACAGCCGATCGGATGCGAGCGGCCGGCCGGCAAGTCGCTCGTAGCGGTCCAGATCAATTCCTTCGGCCAGGCGAAGTCCCATCAGAAGGAATTCATCGGCTTCTTCAGAACGGGAGAGCAACTCCCCGCCAGTGACGCCATGGCCCCTGGCTTCAACGAGGTTTGCCCAGGTTTCTGGCATCCGCTCCGTAATTGTCACGACGCGATGGCCGTTCTCGACGAAGCGCCCGTGAGCTCCCGGTCCGACACCGACATATTCTCCGTAGCGCCAATAGGTGAGGTTATGCCTGCTCTCGGCGCCTAAACGTGCGTGATTGGAGATTTCGTACGCTGGCAAGCCACGGGCCGCCGTTACGTCCTGCGTGACGCTGTAAAGCTCGGCGGCATGTTCGCCATCCGGGATCGCAAATTTTCGCCTGGCATGGAGCGCGTGGAACGGCGTTCCTTCCTCGATGGTGAGTTGGTAGAGCGATAGATGATCGGCAGCGTAGCCGATCGCCTCATCAAGCTCCTTTGCCCAGGCTTCGGGAGTCTGGTTGGGGCGCGCATAGATGAGGTCGAAGGAAAGCCGCGGGAAGGTTTCGCGGGCCAATTGAATGGCGCCCAGCGCTTCGGCAACAGTGTGCAATCGTCCGAAGAACCTCAGGTCCGCATCATTAAGCGCCTGAACGCCGAGCGAGACGCGATTGACCCCGGCCGCGCGGTAGCCCCGAAAGCGTCCCGCCTCGACGGAGGAGGGATTGGCTTCGAGCGTCACTTCAATGCCTTCCGGAACCGTCCAGTTGCGGGCAATCGAATCGAGCACTGCCCCAACCGTCTCAGGAGCCATCAGGGATGGTGTTCCGCCGCCGAGAAAGATGCTGGTCACGGTGCGCGGGCCGGTGCGGGCGCGCATGGCGGCAAGTTCGAGGGCGAAGGCGCGGGCGAAACGCTCCTGATCCACTGGTTGGTGGCGGACATGCGAATTGAAGTCGCAATAAGGGCACTTGGCCGCGCAAAACGGCCAGTGGACATAGACGCCGAAGCCCGGCGTCTTGTCGTCGAAGGGAGTCATGCCTCTTCCGGTTGCTCCGATTTCAATTGCTGCCATTCGTGGTAAGTGAGCTTTTGTCCCTCGATCTTCCATTCCGCTCGACCGTTGGAACTGCGATCTAAAACGACTGCGGCTGCCGCCGATGGACTCTTGAAAGGAAACGACGAAGCGAACACATAGCGAGCATTTCCGGGCCCTGTAACAAGAACGCCCTGCTTCAACAGATCGGACTTTAGCTCCCCATAGCTATGCTGGACGTAGCCGGTATCCTTTAGAGCTTCGGATCCCTCGATCACGACAAATTCGTCACCATCTTCAACAGCTGTCGCCTTTACACCTGACTTGTGGCGGATTTCGAACTTCTGATGAGCCTTAGGCGTGAGCGACTGCGCGGGCCGAACTGTTGCGTTGGCATTGGCGAGCGGCTTCGGTTGCGGCTTTAGCAAATCCAGGCCGACAACTGGCAATACTGTTTTTATGTTGGCGAGAAATGCCTCCATGTTGGCCTTGT
>JBEVEP010000049.1:0-49600 GCA_040512755.1 Mesorhizobium sp. | reverse complement strand
GAAGAGCCGGTGATCGAAATGATGGGGTGCTTTGCCGACATTTCGTCCTCCGCTCGTCAGGCCCGGAACAGGCCGCGATGGCCGAACAACGGCGCACGCTCGCCGATGCTGCTCGGTTCGGTGTGATAGCGAGCGATGCGGCGGACCTCGCGCGCCGATCCGAAGACCACAGGTGTGCGTTGGTGCAGGCTTTCGGGCTCGATCTCGAGGATGCGGTTGACCGTATCGGTCGCTGCGCCGCCAGCCTGCTCGATGAGATAGGCAATCGGGTTCGCTTCATAGACGAGGCGAAGCCGGCCTTGATGGTAGCCCTTGCGCTGATCGCCGGGGTAGAGGAAAACGCCGCCTCGGATCAGAATGCGGTAGCAGTCCGCGACAAGGGATGCGATCCAGCGCATGTTGAAATCCCGCTCGCGCGGGCCTTCGCTGCCTTCCAGACAATCATCGACATAGAGGCGGACGGCCTCGTCCCAATGCCGGTAGTTGGCGGCATTGATGGCGAACTCCTGGGTACGGGGTGGGATGATCCGGCTCTCATAGGCCTGTACGAACGTGCCGAGCCGTGTCGAGAGCACGAAGACATGCGTGCCGCTGCCGAGCGAAAGGACGAGCGCCAGTTGCGGCCCGTAGATGAAGAAACCGGCGCCGATCTGTTTTTCGCCCGCCTGCAAAAAAGGGGCGGCCGGGTTTGCGCCCGGCGCGCCAGTTGCGGGGAGGATCGAGAAAATCGTGCCGAGGGAAACGTTGGTGTCGATATTCGATGAGCCGTCCAGGGGATCGATTGCAATGGCGAGAGGCGCTTCTCCGTTCAGCAGCACCGGCTGTTCAAGTTCCTCCGACGCATAAAGTGCGACCGGGGCCTGGCGCATGGCGTCGAGAAAGACTTCGTCGGCCAACACATCGAGGTCCTTCTGAAGATCTCCGTCGGAATTGACGCCGCGTGTGCCGGCAAAAGCCACGCCGAGAACGCCCTGATTGATGGTGTGCCGGATTTTTACGGCTGCCTGCGCCAATTGATGAACGGTCGCGGCCACAGCTGAACGCAGGCTGTCCGTGCCCACGTAGGAATTCAGAAAAGCGTCGAGCGTTGCCGCGTTCATCTTTTCCTCCCGGACCGGCGCTTAAGGCCGGACTTCGGGGCGAGACTACGAGCTCGGAGTGATAAGTAAATTTTAATAACTTTACAGAGCAGATAAAAAACTCTTACTGTCGGCAATGCGTAACCTCACCTTCAAGCAATTCCGGGCCGTTCAGGCGATTGTCAGCCAAGGCAAGATCGTCAATGCGGCCAAGGAGTTAGGCCTGTCGTCTCCAGCCGTTACGATCCAGCTTCGGCAAGCGGAGGAGGAGGTAGGCCTGGCGCTTTTCGATCGGACGACCGAGGGCATGCGTCCCACTGCCGCAGGTCTGGCTTTCCTTGACGCGGTGCAGGCTGTGGAGGAGCGCCTTCGTCTGCTCGAAGACCAGCTGGATGCCATCAAAGGTGTCCGCAGCGGCAGCCTTCGCCTCGGTGTCGTCTCGACCGCCAAATATTTCGCGCCACGGCTGATGGCAGCCTTCATGAAGGAATTTCCCAACATTGATATGCGGCTGATTGTTGGCAACCGAGCCGATATCATCGCTAGCCTCAAGAGCCATGATGTTGACATCGCACTGATGGGGCGCCCGGCGAAGGACATCCCCCTGCGAGCCTCGGCCTTTGGCGATCATCCGCTGGTTATCATTGCTTCCCCGGAGCACCCGCTTGCGACGGCACGCGACATATCGAAGGAACGGATAGGCGAGGAGAGTTTCCTGATCAGGGAGCCGGGTTCGGGCACCCGGATATCGCTCGAAATTTTCCTTGGCGAGTTGCCGGGCCGAATTGACGATCTGGGCGTCGAAATGGGCTCGAACGAGACGATCAAGCAAGCGGTAATGGCAGGTCTCGGCATCGCCTTCATTTCAGCTCATACGATCGCGTCGGAGGTGGAGTCGGGGCGGCTCATCATTCTGGATGTCGTCGGCATGCCGGTCCGCCGTCAGTGGTTCGCGGTCATGCGCACCGACCGTGCGATCTCGCCGGCGATGGCAACCTTCCATGACTTCCTGATGCGCAAAGGCGCCATGTATCTGCCCATGCTCGGGAAGCTCTACCCCGCCATAGCGTCCGCAATGTAGCTATTCCTTGGGGAGAACCTCTGCGATCGTCTTGGCGAGCGCGAACAGCCTTTGCTCGATCAATGTCGGAACTTCGCAGACATAGGTCAGCGACTGAACACGCTCTTCGAAGATCCGCGTTTCCCAAGTCAGGCGCTGGGTTTGCGCATCGACATCCTTTACATCGGCCTCCGGCTTCGCCCGCAATGCGTCGAGTTCGGATGCCTCCTTGCGAAGCCTTGCCGCCAGTTCGGTCTGATTGCGTGCGTAGCGTCCGATGCCGGCGATAATCTGTGAGCGTTCCGCGTTCATGTGGTCGAACAGGCCTTGCGCGAGGCTCGTAAGCAGATCGATCGATCTGTCGGCCGGAAGATTGGCTGCAAACTCGCGAATTTCCTTCTGCGCATCCGCGATGGGCACTCGGCGTGCCGAAAGTTCAGTGACCAAGGCAGAGATATCCGGATCCTTCGACCAGTCTTTTGCCGATACCGGCAGTTCTGGACCGTTCCAGATCTGGCCGAGGGACAGTTCAGGCACTTTGCGCTGGATGCAGGGCCAGTCGGGATCATGGCTTGACGCAGCAAGGGCGGATTGGACGGCCGCCGCAAGAAACGCCATGGCGACGGCATTGCGGAGAAGCACTCTGCGCCGCATCAGCCGTTACCTCCCGTGTCCTGCTTCCGGTTCATCAGGCCGCGTGAGGGATCGTAGGCGATGATTGCAGCGGCTAGAAAGAGCACGGTGCATCCGGTCACCACGGCCAGCGAGATCCATTCCACCTGACCGTAAAACGCGAAGCGAACCAGTTCGACAGCATAGGAAAAGGGATTGGCCAGGCAGATCTTGTAGAGCAGCGGGCTTGCCTCCTGGATTCGCCAGAGCGGATAGAGGGCAGGGGAGGCGAAATACATCGGAAAGATCACGAAGTTCATGACGCCGGCGAAGTTTTCAAGCTGCTTGATCATGGATGAAAGGAGCAGTCCGAGCGACCCCAGCATCAGCCCGCCCAGGAAGAGGGCCGGCAGAACCATGAGATAACCAAGTGGTGGAGCCTTCACGCCCCAGAACCAAGCGATGGCAAGAAAAGCATAGACTTGCGCAATCGCTACAGCCACACCGGCGAGCAGCTTGGAAACCAGCAGGAACCAGCGGGGAAAGGGGCTCACAAGGAGCGTTCGCATATTGCCCATTTCACGGTCGTAGACCATGGAGAGAGACGATTGCATGCCGCTGAAAAGCAGGATCATGCCGCAGAGACCAGGCGTGATGTACACCTCGTACAACACATAGGTCTTGTATGGCGGGATGATCGACACGCCCAGGACCTGTCGAAAACCGGCTGCGAAGATGAATAGCCACAATAGCGGCCTCACCAGCGAAGAAATGAAGCGCTCGCGCTGATGGACGAAGCGCAAACCCTCGCGAACCAGAATTCCGCGCAGGCACACAAGATAGTTGCCGAGGCTGAAGCGATCGGCGCGCAACGGCATGACACCGGTTTGCGGGGCCTGCTCGGCGAGAGGCGCGCTCATGACGTCCCCTCCGGGCTAACGGCCTGGCTTCCCCGGCTCAGGCGGGAAAATGCTTCGCTGATCGTTTTCGCGCCATGCGATCGAATGACGTCGGAAACTGCGCCTTTGGCGACCAGATTGCCCTCGGAAAGCACGGCCACGTCGTCCCCGGTATCGACCTCGTCGATGAGATGCGTGGCCCAGAAGACGCTGATCCCTTCGACTTCGACGAGGTTGCGGATATTGGCCAGGATGCCGGCGCGCGACTGGATGTCGAGCCCGACCGTCGCCTCATCGAGCAACAGCAGAGGCGGCCGATGCAACAGGGCGCGCGCGATCTCGATGCGGCGCATCTGGCCGCCGGAGAGGCTGCGCGCCTTATCATGAAGCCGCCCGCTCATCCCGACCGTCTGCAGAACGGCGTCGATACGCTGGCGCGCTTCTGACGCGCCTATTCCATGGAGCGACGCGTGGTAGGAGAGGTTCTGGTTGACGCTGAGGTCGAGATCGAGTGTCCGGGACTGAAACACGATGCCAAGACGCCGCAAGGCTTCGCCCGACTGCCGGCTGATATCATGGCCGAAGATGCGGATTGATCCCTGCCGCGTATCGTAGAGACGGCTGATCAGCGAAAACAGCGTCGTCTTGCCGGCTCCGTTGAGCCCGAGAAGCACGGTGAAGCTCGCCGGCGCGATCGAGAACGAGACATTGTTCAGCGCGCGCTTGGCGCCATACGAATGACTGACCCCCGCGACGTCGAGGGCTGCCACGCCGTTTCCCCCACCAGCTGTCCTCACATGCTGCACGCCGCCGTTTCCTGTCATGGTGGGTACCCTTGCCAATAGCTAGCGTACCCGGACGCATACGGAAGGTCTATTTGATCGTGATCGTCCCCTTCATGCCCTTGTCTGCGAGATCAGGAACCGACCAGGTGTAGATACCCGGCCGCACCGTCGTGAACTGGACCTGGATCGTTCCGTCGGCGTCGAACTCCAGCCAGGCAGGGGCGCCGTTCATGTGCACTTCGAGATCCTCGATGACGATCTGGTTCATCCAGACATTGCGGAACAGGTCGGTGTGGAACTTGTACTCCAGACCGCCGGCCGCCGAGATCTTCCAGCGATAGCCTTGCCCGGCGATCAGCTGGAAATCCTTCTGGTTGGCGGTGAACTGGTCCTCCTTGGTTCCGAGGATAAGTTCGGGCACATCCTTGCTCGCCCGCGTCGGCTTCTCGGCGCCAGCAGCAGGCGCTGCCTCAGCGGGCGCGGCACCCTCGTCATCATCGTCAGCGTCCTGCGCCCAGACCTGCGATCCAACCAGCATCAGGCAGGCGAATGCGGCAACGGAGGTTACAAGCAATTTCCTCATGATTTCCTCACCTTGATCGTTTTTGCTGAAAAACCGATTCAGTTGGGCGAAACGACAACACCCCATGGCAAAGCGCCGACCGTAACCGACTGGACCGGTTCGTCCGTCGCCACATCAATGAAGGTGATATCGTTGGAAACTCCGTTGGTGCTGATGATCGTCTTCTGGTCCGGCGTGAAAGCGAGTTGCCAGACACGCTGGCCGACCAGCACATACTTCTCGACCTCATAGGTCTCGGTATTGACCACCGCGACCCGGTTCGCCGGGCCGAGCGCCACATATCCCTTCTTGCCATCGGCAGTGATGCGGATGCCCACGGGCTGGATTGCCTCCGCGCGAAGGCCGGGTATCTCGAAGGTGATCTTCTTCTTCACCTCACGCGTCGCATTGTCGATCACCGAGACAGTACCGCCGATTTCAGCGCTCACCCACGCCTCCGTCCCGTCGGGCGTGAACTCCACGAAACGTGGACGCGCGTCCACAAGCACGTTGTGAGTAATCTCATGGGTCGATGTGTCGATGAAATGCGCCATGTTCGTCGTTTCCGACGTGTTGACCATGGTCTTTCCATCGGGGCTGATCCCCATGCCCTCCGGCTCGACGCCGACCGGAATCTCGGCAATGACGTTCTTTCCTTCGATGTCGATGACGGTGACGAGATTGTCGTCCTCATTGGCGACATAGAGCGTCTTGCCGTCGGGCGAGAGCACGAACAGTTCGGGGTCCGGGCCGGACGGCAAGGTGCCGACGATTTCGAAGGTCGCAGTGTCGATCACCTCGATCGTGTCGTCGTCGCTGGCGCAAAGGTAGATGAACTTGCCGTCGTGCGAGATCGTGATGCCGCGGGGGCGTTGGCCGACATTCACGGTCTTGACGACTTCCATAGTGGCGGAATCGATCACCGATATCGTGTTGTCCTTTTCGTTGGATACGTAGACCATGTAGGCCGATGCGGGGGTGGCGGAGATTAGGGCGGCCATTGCGCCGGCCAGCGCGAACAGTCGTCTTGCCATCAAGTTCCTCCTCTAACCTGCTACTTAAAAACGCATTTCGTCTCCGGTTCATCGATGCCGAGCGTGTCGAGCTCCGACACCTGATGCAGAAAGCCTTCCTGCGGCGATGTCGTCACGACAGACCGTCCGTCTCCAAGGAAGATCGGCTGACGAAGCTGCCAGTTCCAAGGCCGGAAAGTCAGTTTCTGCCCTTTGAACGCGGCGATGGAGAAATCGGGAGAGCGGATGAACGCGCTGATTTTCTGCGCATCGGCCCCTTGCGTGCGCGTTGCGGCTTCACCGAGGATGCGCGCGGCAGTCCATGCCGCCATGTCCTTCGACAGCATGCGCCGGCCATTCGCCTTGGCGAACCGGTTCTGGATTTGGGTGCCGCCCCATTGCTCGCTGGCCGGATGCCATGCGGATGGGATCAGCCCGGCCGTGCCGGCGACAGGGCGGGGGATCCAGGTTCTGAACGGCACATAGGTGCCGAACACTTCGCTTTCGTCCGCAACCAGAACCACATCGTGATCCGGAAGGTCCTGCGTGAATACCGGCATCTGCCGCTGGATTTGAACCACGCCGGAATCCGTGCGCCGCGCGGTGCCGGTGTCCTTGAATTCCTTCTCGGCGACGATTTCACCGCCGAAGCGCGTCGCAGCGCGGCGAAGCGCATCGGCAAAAAGCTGGTCGCGCTCGTGGGAGCCATAGAGCAGCACCCAGTTCCGCCACTGCTTCCAGATCAGATATTGCGCCAGCCCGTCCGCCAGCATGGTGCGAGTGGGCGCGGTATGGAACACGTTAGCGCGGCATTCCTCTTCGCGCAGAATATCGTCAGTGGCGCCGACGTTGAAAATCAGCACGCCGGCATCGCGCGCCATGTCGGCGACGGACAGAAGCTGGGTGGCGGAAATGTCGGCGAGCACATAGCGATCCCCCTTTGCTATCATTTCCTTGAACACCGGCACGACATCGGCGTCCGGTTTCACTTCAGTGACATCGAGCGTGAATTCCTGACCCAGGAACTTGCCCGTCGTGTTGTTGTCGGCAATTGCGACATTCGCTCCAGCAACGCCCTCATCGCGCGGCGGGACGTCAAGAACTGACAGCGCCAGTTGTGGGGCATAGGCGCGAAGATAGCCGATCCGGATTTCAACGGGTTGTTGCTGCTTGGCCGGTTGCCGGGGCTGCGGCGTCTCCTGCGCGAAGGCGGAGGGAGCGTTGACGCCTGCAAGAAAAAGTCCGATGAAGATTGCAAGAGTGTTTGGCACCATGCTCTTCCCAGCAGCGTTTCTCACGACGCGACCATCGTCCGACCAGAAGTCGGATCAAGTCGTTCTACCTGTGGCTGTCATGTTCGACCGATTGTGCCGCCCCTCATCGCCCTGCCGGGCACTTCTCCCCGTAAAAACGGGGAGAAGAGGCGCCTTCATTGCGCATTTCGCCAATCACCAACGCTGCAAATTTCAGTGTTGTCGGCGCCGCCAGCGCTCCTCTACCCGCTTGCGGGGAGAGGATGCCGGCAGGCAGGTGAGGGGGCAGTACAAACGGTCAAAGGTACGAGCCATCGGTATTATGTGGGTGCCTCGATGACGATAGCCCGGCTTTTTTCGATTGCAAACCTCTTAACTTTACTTTTGGTCACAAGTTTTGGTGTTGTCGGTGTTTCATCTTCCCTCCTCGCCACGGAAAGAGCGGCTGTCTTTGAGTTCGAACTTCTGCGGGGCAGTGTATATCCGGGCACTCCTGATCACCGTGACGCCGAGGACAAGCGGCTAAAGATGATTGCGGAGCGATTGCGCGGCCATCTCGCCAGTTCCGGCCTTTTCGAGATCGTCGATACCGCTCCAGTCGCAAGCAAGGCTGCGTCCGCCAATCTGCAGGCCTGCGGGAATTGCGCAGACGACCTGGCCTTGGGGCTTGGGGCCGACTACGCATTTACGGGCTATGTCTTTAAGGTTTCCGAGCTAATCCTGAGCATCAATGTCGCTGCACATGAAGCCGCGACGTCCAGGCTGGTGGCCGGCGCCAGTGTTGATCTGCGCGGCAACACCGATGAATCCTGGAAGCGCGGGATCGACTACCTGTATGAACACGTTCTTTCTCCGAGGCTGGAGACGCTGAAGAAATGACCAAGATGCTTGCCAGCGTCACCGGGCCGGACGAGGCCGAAGTCGCCATTGCCGGCGGGGCGGATATCATTGATCTGAAGGATGCTCGCGCTGGCGCTCTTGGCGCGGTGCCGACGGAAATCTTGCGCCGCGCGGTATCTTCTATCGGCGGACGGCGTCCGGTCAGCGCCGTATGCGGCGACCTGCCGATGGAACCGGAAACCATCCGTGCAAAAGCAGAAGAGATCGCCGCGGCTGGAGCCGACTATGTCAAGATCGGTTTCTTTCCGTCACCGGCGGGCGCGAAATGTGCCGAGGCGATGGCGGCGCTTGCCAGCCGGACCAAACTGATTGCCGTGCTTTTCGCCGATCAGTCACCGGACTTCGAACTGCTGCCTGTGTTTGCGAAGCATGGCTTTCACGGCGTCATGGTCGATACCGCCGATAAGACGAAAGGGCGGCTGCTCGACCACATGCCTCCCGAACGCATTCCAGATTTCGTTGGCCGCGCGAAGTCGCTGCGACTCATGACGGGGCTCAGCGGATCCCTGGAAGCGCCGGATATTCCACGCCTTTTGCCGTTCGCTCCGGACTTCCTCGGATTTCGCGGCGCCCTCTGCAAAGGAACGGTTCGCACCGGGGCCATCGACGCGGAGGCGGTAAAGCAAATACGTGCGCTGATCCCTGAGGAGCAGGCAGCGGGGCGATCCGCGCGTGTTGACTATCGGTTGCTGGCCGCACGCGGATATTCACCTGGGGCCATAGACCCGACACTCGGCACGGACAAGATCTACATCCGCGACTTCGTTCTTCCAGTCGAGATCGGCGCCTACAGTTTCGAGCACGGTCACACCCAGAAAGTGCGCTTCGACGTAACCGCCGATGTGTTGCGATTGACGACCAACCCGGAAGATATGCGCCATGTGGTATCGTATGACATCATCATGGACGGTATCCGCACGATTGTGGCGCGCGGTCACGTTCAATTGAGTGAGGCGCTCGCTGAACAGATAGCAGCCCATGTGCTGGAAGATCCGCGTGTCATGCGCGTGACAGTAAGGGTGGAGAAGCTTGAACTCGGTCCCGGCGGCGTAGGCGTGGAGATCGAGCGCAAACGTGCGAAAGAACAGCATTCCTCCCTTGATACGAGTGCACTCTCAGCTCATGAGGACGTTGCCGGAACCGGCAAAAAGGGCGTGACTTCATGAGGCGAGCCGTCGTGAAACTTGGCGGCAGCACAGCTTCTTCTGCCGAGATGGATATGTGGATCTCAGCGTTGGCAGGGTCCACTTTGCCGCTGGTCATCGTGCCGGGTGGCGGGCCGTTTGCCGATCAGGTGCGTGAAGCGCAAACGCGCCTGGCATTCTCTGACATGGCCGCTCATGCGATGGCGATACTGGCCATGGACCAGTTCGGCCATGTGATCCTCGACAGGAATGAAAGTCTGGCAGCTGCCCGGTCCCCGGATGATATCCAGCGCTTGCTGGGGGAAGATCGTACCCCGGTCTGGCTGCCGTCGAGTGCGGCCATCCCGGCGTCCGAAGTCCCTGCCACCTGGGACGTGACGTCGGACTCGCTTGCTGCCTGGCTCACTCGCAAGATTGGCGCGGACTCCTTGCTTTTGATCAAGCAGACAGGCGCGTTCTCCGCCGATGACACTGTCGACAGCCTGACTGCCGGCGGCATTGTCGATGCCGCGCTACCGACGATGCTGCCTGCTGGCGTCGATCTCTATCTGGCCGGCCCGCTTGATGCGGTCGGGGCAGCGGGAATGCTCGCCGCCGGGGAAGTGCCTGGGATCAGAATTCTGCATACTGCGAGCATGGCCAGGAGAGCGGGATAGGCGATGGCCAGGCTGCATACTCCGCGCTGGGCTTGGGTTCTCACCGGGTCCGGCCATTTTTTTACGGAGAGTTTCGCCCTCATCCATGAGCTCGAACATTGCGATATCTTCGTGTCGAAGGCGGCCAATGAAGTGCTTCGCATGTATAGACTGAAGCTGGATTTTCCGGAGACGATGCGCGTCCTGCATGACAAGACTGCAAGCGCCGTACCGGTGGGTGGCTTCTACCACGGCATCTATCACACGGTGGTCGTGGCGCCGGCCACCTCCAACACGGTCGCAAAGTGCGTATGGGGCATCTCCGACACGCTGGCGACGAATGTCTTCGCGCAGGCGGGCAAGTGCCGGGTCCGCTCCATCGTCTTTGCGTGCGATACTGCGCCTGAACTCGAGACAATGGCCCCGCACGGTCTGGTCAAGGTCTACCCACGCAAGATCGACCTCGAAAACACCGAGCGGCTGAAGAGCTTCGAATACACAAAGGTGGTCGAGTCGCTCGCTGATCTGGAAACGGCAGTCCGCGAGCGGCGGGCCGAGTTGGCCGGTCATGGCTGAGCATTTTGTGTTCCTGACCGGCCATCTGGCGAAACCTCGCCTTGAGCGGCTTTTGACGGGGCTGGGCGAAACGGAATTCTCCTGGGAGATCGTCGATATCGGCGTCAAGGTAGCGGCGCTGATGACGGAAGACATCATCAAGCGGCGGCTGAAGCTGACATCGCAAACCGACCGGATCCTTCTACCGGGCCGCTACGGTGGCGACCTTGACCGGCTCTCCGAACATTTCGGCGTCCTGTTCGTCCGCGGCCCCGATGAAATCGCCGATCTCCCCGTTTTTCTCGGCAGGGCCGGGAAGCCGCCGGATCTATCCGGTCACGACATGCGTATCTTTGCCGAGATTGTCGACGCGCCGACGCTTTCCATGGAAGCTCTGCTCGCCAGAGCGCGAGCGTTGAGAACAGCGGGGGCCGATGTTGTCGACCTTGGCTGTCTGCCCGAAACGCCATTCCCGCTGCTCGAAGACGCCGTTCGGGAGCTCAAGTCCGAAGGCTTTCAGGTCAGCGTCGATTCCGCCAATCTGGATGAGCTCAGGGCCGGAGCGCGAGCAGGAGCGGATTTTGTGCTCAGCCTCACGGCCGAAAGCCTGCCCCTTGCCTTCGACTATCCCGTTATCCCGGTGCTGATCCCCGCTACGCCCGGCGACCTCGACTCTCTTGGCCAAGCCATCGAAGCTGCCCGGAAGGCAGGCATTTCATTCATCGTCGATCCGGTTCTTGATCCCATCCATTTCGGCTTTGCCGCTTCGCTTGGCCGGTTTCTCGACGCGCGCCGCCGCTGGCCGGACGTTGAAATGCTGATGGGGACAGGCAACCTCACCGAACTCACCGATGCCGACAGTTCGGGCGTCACGGCAATCCTGGCCGGCCTATGCTCGGAACTGTCGGTGCGCAATGTGCTGACGGTCAATGTCAGCCCGCATACGGTGCGTACGGTCGAGGAGCACGATCTGGCGCGCCGTATCCTTTTCACCGCGCGCAACGATGGGGCCTTGCCACGCGGGTATGATGCAGGCCTTCTGCAAATCCATGACCGCAAGCCTTTTCCAGCGACGCGCGAAGACATTGAGGCGCTTGCGGCAGAGGTGCGGGACGCCAATTTCCGCATCCAGACCTCGGAGGATGGCATCCACATCTTCAACGCGAAGGGCCATCGTGTGGCGAAGGATGCTTTCGAACTCTTCGCTAGCCTTGGCGTTGAAAACGACGGGGCGCATGCCTTCTACCTGGGCGCCGAGCTGATGAAGGCCGAGATCGCCTGGCGGCTTGGCAAGCGCTACGTGCAGGACGAGCCGTTGGCATGGGGGGTCGCGGCCCCCGCGCCGGAACAGGACCGCACGCGCCTCGCCGAAGCGGGCCATACGCTGCAAGCCAGGAAGAAAGGTTAGCGATGCCTTACATTCGCGAGTGTATCGTCACGACGGCAAGCCGGAGCGGCAAGGTACACATCGCGCCGCTGGGTATCATCGCCGACAAGGATGGATGGATCATCGCGCCCTTCCGTCCGTCAACGACGCTCGACAACCTGGCCGAAGTGCCAATTGCGGTGGCCAACTACACGGACGATGTTCGTATCTTTGCCGGCTGTCTTACAGGCCGGAAAGAGTGGCCGACGGTCGGCCTCAAGAGCTCGCCTGTTCCCAGGCTGCAGGCGGCGCTTGCTCATTCCGTTTTGGAGGTCGTCAGGATCGAAGACGATGGCGTTCGGCCGCGTCATTTCTGCCGCGTGCGAGAAGGAGAAACTCACGCGCCCTTTACCGGCTTCAACAGGGCCAAAGCCGCCGTGCTGGAGCTTGCGATTTTGGTCAGCCGGCTGGGCATGCTCCCGCGGGAGAAGATCGAGGCAGAAATTGCCTATCTCACCATCGCCATCGAGAAGACGGCTGGGGAAGAGGAACGGGAAGCCTGGGGCTGGCTGATGGAGCGCGTGACCGACCATTTCTCGGGCGCGGAACCCAGGCAGTCTTAGAGCAAGATGGGTCGGATGTGGTCAGTTCTGTTTCTCGCGCGGCGCGGCGATCCGCGCCCAGCGTCGCGACGGTTCGTTCCTGGTCAGTTGCCGTCATGATGGGCCCCGTTCCACAGGAGACCGGCGCGGTTAGGCGCCCGGACCGATGCGTTTGGACAGAAGATGTCGGCCAAGATCGGCGCTTGCCTTCTATCGCATTGCTCCAAAAAGGCTTTTTCAAACTTGGAATAAAAATTGGACCGGATCTATCCACGCCCGCTAGACTCGGTCGACGGGTTTGCTCTCCAGCTCTCGGCTATTCTCGCGCACCCGCCAGGAGAGCAACTGCAACCGCCGGCGCAGCGTTGCTCGCGTCGTTGCGCACGGCATCGTCGGCGGTGATGATATCTGAAAAATCGACGAAATCCCGTTCCATGCGTTGGGCCAACCGCCTGATCTGCCAGCGTCCAATTCCGGCTCCTATCACCGGAGCTTGTCCAGCCACATTGCTGGCCACGCGAAACGCGGCGTCGTGCACCATGCGAAGCTGCTGTTCGCTGAACCACCGCGCGAGGTTCAGCCACCCCGTAAGGTCCATGTCCGGTGCATCGCGGCCGACGATCCGTGCAAGGCGGGCGCAGGAAGCGGGGACCGTCTTCTCCTTGCCGTCGGCGGCCGGGTGTTTGTCGTCCCTTTCATCGAGCGCTCCCATGATCCGGTGCACGTCCGCCATGGACGCGAAGTATTCGTTCATGAGTGGCGTAAGCCGTCCGCGTACCGGCGCCGAAGATGCCACGCTGAAGAGATAGCTGCGTGTGAATCCGGTGTAGACGAGTTCGCCGGTGAGCAGGCGCTCGGCATCGGAATAGCCGCGGTTTGCGACGGCGCCGTCCCTGATCGCGATGAGATCGGTAGTTGTCGAACCCATGTCGACGAACAGACCGCCGCCTGCGAGTTTCGCGACAATCGCTGCCGTCGCGTTCCAGTTGGCAGACGCCACATCGGCGCCGAGCGACGATGCCTGGGCCATGGTCACGAACCCTGACCGTCCCGCATAAATCAGCTTCGCTTCCCCTGAAATGCGCTGCTCGATCTCATTGAGAAGCGTTGCCACGCCAGCTTCTCGGGATGTAAAAACATCGGCAAGCTCGCCGGTCATGGTGAAGACCTTGAGGTCGGCATCGGCGTAGAGCGGCAAGGCCTCAGCCAGGGCAGACGTAAGCTTGTCGACACCTTGCCACAGCGGGGCAGCGATTGTCGTTGCATTCACGACGCGGCCGTTCTCGGTGCGGGCCACTTTCAAATGGGCGCCACCGATATCGAAGCCTGTGATGATTTTCTTTTCTTTTTCCACGCTTCAAGCTTTCATTGGGCGGGCCAGACCTGGGGGAAAACGTTGCGTATCATTCCGGTTCTCGACTTGAAAGGCGGCGAGGTCGTCAGCGCCAGGAAGGGGCTGCGCGACAGCTACCGGCCGATCAAGACGCCACTCAGCGTCAGTTCCGATCCTGCCGCCGTTGCCGCAGGGTTGCGCCGATTGCATCCTTTTTCAACATTTTACATTGCCGATCTCGATGCGATAGAAGGGCGCACGCCAAACACCACAGCTATTGGTAGTTTGCGGGCGATGGAGGACGCGCCGGAACTCTGGGTCGATTCCGGCCTGTCCAGCGAAGAGGCCTTGGCGGTGGCGCTTGCTGAGCCGTCGCTTTGTCCCGTGCTCGGGTCAGAATCGCAGCAAGACTATGTGTTGGTGAAGCGCTACAGAAACCATCCTCGACTCATCCTGTCTCTTGATTTCTTCGCGGACGGATTTCGAGGGCCTGCGTCCATTCTGGAGGATCCCGGCCTCTGGCCGCAGACCGTGATTGTGATGACCTTGGCCAAGGTCGGTTCTGCAGCCGGTCCGGACCTAGGCAGGCTCGAAGCCATCAAGACCATGGCAGGCAAGCGAACCGTTGTCGCGGCTGGGGGAGTGCGTGGCATGTCCGATATCCGCGCTTTGTCGTCGATGGGGATCGACGCCGCGCTCGTCGCAACGTCGCTGCATGACGGCAGCTTGAGTTCAGCTGAACTCGCTTTGCTCGTGGCGTAGTATCTGCCGCAGTCTTCTTGTGAGAGCAGCGCTTCGGGGCAGAACCAAACGCGAGCTAAAGCGCCACGCATCCATATCAATGGAAGCATAGAGGACGCTCTGGCGCTTTCAGACCGCGCATCGTTCCCCCGAAGACCGATTCCGATCCTCGGGTCGACGACTACAAGCCCAGGAGCTTTTTCAGCCGGCGCAACAGACCATCCGGCTCTGCAGAGGGTTTTACCTGTGCGGGGCTGTCTCTTGTCTAGGCTCCGAACGGATGCTTCACCGAATCCCGCTTTGCCGTGGCTTCGGAAGCAGTCGGCTTGCCTTCCACCGCGCGTTGGATCGCTTCCCTCGTAGCCTGATAGTTGTACTGCTGTATCTTGGCGTCGTCGTCGGCCTCCCAGTGGATGAAGACACCAACGCAGATAAACACGTCGTCCGCCTCGCTGGCAGGGATAATCCCGTCGGCGACGCTGTCCTGAACCGCCTTGGCCACCGCAAACTGCGCGGGGCCGAACATCTGCACAGCCTGCTTCGCGCCCTTGATCGTGACCTTGTTGAAGAGAACCGTGTTGGGCTTGCAAGGCAGATTTGGCGCGATCACCGCCAGCAATGTTGTAAAGCCGTCTTTGTTGTTGGTGAGTGCGTTGCAGAATGCTGCTTCGACCGGGCTTCCCCGCGGACCAATCAGCAGGTCGACATGCGCAACCTCGTTGCCTTCTCCAACGAGCGATTCACCGACCATGACTTTCGAGATCTTTGCCATGCCAATTTCCTCCAAGACACAATTATGGTGTCCAAAGATGCCGCCCGAGCGGACGCTCGATGGACGACTATCCTTGTTGGCAGCGCCCGGTTTGGCCGGGCCGGTTGGCTAGATAGCCGCGGAAAGTTGGTTCCGCTGAGGAAATTCAAGCACCAACCTTTTCTTTATGCAAGTTCGCTGCGGACAATGTGGACTAAAAGACAAGCCACGGTGAGGTCTGCCGATGTGCCGGGGTTGATGCCTCGCATTTTCAGGCTCCGGTCGAATTTCGTCAGAAGCGCGAGGCGATCCTGTTCGCTGGCTGTCGCGTCCAGAGAGGCGCGCACCGCCTGGGCTTCATCTTGCACCGCCGCTGCTATTTCTCGCCCGAACTTGCGGGCGACATGGCTATCCGGGAAGGCGGTCAGAAACGCCATGTACGTAAAGACGACCGGCCACGTTCCCCGCTCTCCCTGAGCGATCGAATGGCTATGCGCTGCAAGACCGGCTTCGAAGATATCCTGATAGCCGGTGACATATTGCCGGGCGATCATGTCACGTCCCGACGCTTCCCGCATGGCCTCAAGCAGGGGGACCGTTGGCGCGTTCCTGACGTCATGGGCATCTGAAGAACCCAGCCCGCCGGGGGAAGCCATAACGATGGCCTCGAATACTGCTGCCGCGTCGTCCATCGTCATCGAACCGAGAACAGTGTCCAGTTCGCCTCTTAGTTCCGTCGCATTCATTTGTGCTGCGCGGATCAGCGGCGCGCAGAGAAGGATGATGCCCAGATTGGTGTTCATCCTCACGGCTTGTTTGGTCGCTCGAACAGCCTCGAGGATACGCCGGCCCAAGGTCAGATTGGGATTGGTCAACGGGGTAGAGGAAACCTCCGCACTATCAAGGAAGTGATCGGCCGACATCCTGTGGCCATCGGCAAAAACGTGGACATTGCCTGGCTTCAGCGCATCCAGTTCCTGCCGGCATGCCCTCAGATATGCGCTCCGAATGACCTCCCTGGACGCGCCCATGTCACGAATTGACCCGCTGAGACAGCCGACAAGGGCGAAGCGCGAACGTCTTGCGGTGCTCCGCCAGATGAGCCAGAAAGCCCGCCACAATTGCATCGGCAATGTTCACTGCGACGACCGATTGCAGCCCGGACCAGGCCGGCATGCTGTTAACTTCGAGCACGAATAGCCGGCCGTCAATCGACTGCACGATGTCTACGCCTGCGAAATCCGCGCCGACTGCGTCGGCTGCGGCAACAGCCATGTCGCAAAGTTCGACTTGTAGGCATCCGCTAAACCGCTCGGGAACGGCTCCACGGTTCACGTTGGTCACCCAATCGTCGCCGCGTCGCTGCATCATTGCGACTGCCGCGCCCGAGCAGACAAAAACGCGGAAGTCCCGAAATGGCGGCCCGGCGCGGGGCACGTAGTGCTGGAGGTAGTAAACGCCGTCCACCTCATCTTCGGACGGCAGGTCGGCAGGTACGCGAACGAGCCTGATGCCGCGTCCTTGCGCGCCGAAAAGGGGCTTCAGCACCAACGGCGATCGCGGAAGTTCGCGGGCAGCTATTTTCTCCGCCGCTTCCCGGCCCTCGACGGCGAATGTCGCCGGCGTACGCAATCCTGCCTGCTGCATCAAGAACGTTGTCATCGATTTGTCGACGCAGCGTTCTATCGCCTGAGCAGAGTTCCACACCGGTACGGAAAGCTTGGCGAGCGCGTGAAGGATACCCAGCCGGCGGGTGATCGCTTCGAAAGAGCCGGCGGCAATGGAGCGCACCAGAACAGCGTCCGGCAAGCCGCCATCGAAGCCTGGAATCGACAGGCCGTGGGGGCTGGTGGTGTCGAAGGCCAGAGCGGCAAGCGGTGCGCTCGTCGCTGACACGCCTCGCTTGTGAAAACTCGCTGCGAGGTTGTTCGACCGGTTGTCAGAATTGTCATTGACGATGAGGATTCGGGAACTCACTCGGCCTTATCCTTGGGCTGGTCGAGGCAATCGGAAGGCAGCGTAGTCATCCGAGACTCTGCTCGAGCATCTTGAGATCACGCCCACCGGCGCGGAATGTATCGCCGCTCTCGATCGCAGTTACAATGACTTCTGCAGGACTGAAGAGCAGCGGGTCGATCGCATAAAAATCACCCTTGAACTGCTTGAATATCTTGGCAAAAGGCTGCCCATAGTCACGGGAGGCGCTGCTCGGCAGTTGTTGGGCGAGTGCTTGCGCGGCCGCCGCAGATCCACGCACGAAGAGTTGAGCAATCCCGCCATAGATGATGGCGTCGTTGGTGCGTCCCATTGCGGTGAGGAAGTCGGGATGCGGCGCAGGGATAGGAGCTGCGCCAATCCCGTCGATAATGTCATCGAGAGGGAATTTGAGATCGTTCGCCTTGTGCAAAGCGACTTCCAGGACGCGCGACACAATCTGCACGCTTCCGGCCAGACTTTGGGTGGGCGCGAAGAGGAAAGTGAGTTTTTCAACAGGCAGTGCCGTGGCTCTGGCAACCTTCTCCACGACGTCCTTCGGCGGAGGTTCGGCGGTCTCAAGGACAAGTACTGCTGCCGATGCGGCATCGCGATAGGACAAGATCGTAAACAGCGGCTCGACACGGGCGAGGGCGCGAGCCGGGCCTGACCCCATGGCAAAATAATCCCCGCTCGACAGGTTCCAGCCGGCGTATTGGCTTCCGAGACAGGCCAGCACGGGCTGAGAAGACCGGACCTCGACGCTGAAAGGCCACTTGTCTGAAGCGCGATCCATCACCAATGCAATGGTACCCAGTCCGCCCATTGCGCATTCGGCCATCCGCAGCCCGGCCTCAATGCCTCCGGTTACGTTTGCGCCGGCGTCGATCAATGTCTCGCCGAGGGAGCCCTTGAAGGCCGAAATACGCAGGCGCTCGGCATCGCGGATCATGCTTTCGGCGATCCGTTGGGCGTTATCATTGAGAAATGCCGAGCCGTCCTTCACCTGCGCGTTCCTTCCCACAAGCTCTTAAGCTGCTTTGCCTGCTTCTCGAGCATTCTCTGTGTTGCTACCGCGCTCGGGCCCCGCGCGAAGACCGTGCAGACGGGATCGCCGGCTGCCAATGACGTTCCTTCCGATTGGTGATCGGCAGTCCAATCCGGCCAGTCGAGAGCAGGAAAATAGGGTATCGGGTCAGCAGCATAGGCGATCATCGAAGCCATGCTGTCGGTGAAGCGGGGCAGGCAGTACCAGGCATTGCCCCGCGTTGCATTGAGATGCAAATCCATCAGCCGAGCCTTGGGACTGTCGAATATGTCGAGCGTAGCTCCGGGCCTCGGATTGACTTCGACCAGCCAGAAACCATCCTCGGAGCGAATGAAGTCCGCGCTGCAGAGGCCCAACAAGCCGGCTCGATCGGTCAGGCCTGAGAGCCAGCCTTCGATCATTGTCGTCTCTCGACGGTCGAAGCGTCGTATGCGAACTGCGCCTCCGTAGCGGTAGGGGGCCGTCGGCGCGGGCGATGTCCACTGGCGGCTGAACCCAACGATCTGAGCGTGCTTGCCGTCCGCGACAAAAAGCGCCGAGATGCTTTTGCCGGGTATGAAACGCTGAAAATAACGGCCTGCGGTGCACGGGCCTGTTGCGTCGGCCTGCTTCACATGTTGGCCCCCGGCAGCGCCGACTGTCTTGGCGACCCAGTTTCGCGGATCAGGTGGGGCTTCCCACTGAAACTCCGGATGGGGAATGCCCAGTGCGGCGCAATCATCGGAAAGCGCCTGCGGGTCTTTCACGCGGCGTATTGTTGATCCGCGATTGCCCGCCAGCGGAAACTGGTTTCCTATCTCGTCAACGAGTTCCGGCCTACGTTCGAAGCCCGATCCAAGGACCACCGCCACGGGCTGTTCTTCGCCCGCAAGCGCCCGAAGAGTCGGGATCAGCTGCGCCCCATCGATCCCGCTCCGTAGATCCCCCTTCAGCCTCTCCGCGCGTTCCGCGAGCGCGACCGTGTCAGTATCGCAAAACAGGTCGGCCACGAACGGGCGGTAGCCCGCCCGGCGCGCCGCCGCGGCCAGTGCACGGCCCGAGATCGCGGCGATCAAAAGCACCCCGGCGTTACTTGGCAAGCTCGCGTGCAAAGGAGAAAGCATCCTGAAAATCGAAGGAGACCGTTTTCTCCGCTTCAATCATCTTCTTGAAGAGGCCGAATTCGGTCTTGTACTTCACATTGCCGATAGCGAGCGCACCAATGCCGACAGCCTTTGTCGCTTCGAGCGGATCGCCGTTTGAATCGACCTTCACGCCTTCGATGCCGGAGGGTGGAACGGCATTTACGTCTGCCGCAATCAGCAGGTTGCGAGCATCCTTCACATGAGCAGCCGTGATCACCTGAATACCCGCCTTGGCGGCCGCCAGGATCACTTCGCTGGCGCCGACGATCTTGGTTTTCTCGGCATTGCTCGAGCCGTCGGCGGCATCCACATCCACATCGAAACGCGTCTTCATTTCCGCGGCGATCTTGCTTACCCGCGCGATGCCGTCATGCCCGACAAGCGTGACCTTCGCGCTTTCCTTGGCCGCAATTACAGCCGTGCAGAAACCCACCACGCCGGTCGCGCCAAAGACGGATACTTTTGTGTCCTTCAGTTTTCGCTGGAACTGCTTTTCAAGCGCCTTCTCAACCTTGGCGACCATGGCCGCGGCTGTGGTGAAGGATCCTGCAGGATCCGCGAACACCGAAACCTTGAATGGAGGCACCATCGCCTTCTTCGCGGCGTTGAACATGTCGAGCGCCAGCGAAACGTCCCTGCCGGCAATAAAAATGCCCGTATTGACGCCAGCGTCCGGCGGCCGGGAAAAGATCGCGTCCTGTACGAGCCCGGTGATGTCTGACAAGTGAACGTCGACATAGGGCACCACTGCGTCGAAGCCGGCATCGAGCGCCATGTTCACGTCGAAGGGGCTCATCTGCTTGAGCGGGGTCAGCATGTGGAGGATATGTTTGCGGGCCATTTTCGTCTTCCTGCTGTGGCGTCGAAACGGTGGTGTAGGCTTGGTCCGATGCCTAGCTACCAACCAGGCCAAGCCCGGTAGCGCTGATCTTCGCGCCCGCGTTCCTGCCGCGTACGATCTTCAATTCGATTCCCTCGCGCGTTCCTGTCGCGGCCACCATGCTGCGGGCCACTGACTCCGAAGGCGCGAAGGCAAATCCCGTGGGTCCCCACGAGCTCTGCCCGATGCCTACTGCGCCAGCTTCGGCAAGGCGATGCGCCGCTTCGGCAACCTTTGCGGATGTGAATACGCCGCCTTGCGCCGGCGCGAAGTAGTTCCCCACCAGAAGCTGGATTGCCGATATCGCGGCACCGAAGGCAGTGAGGTCGCGCTCGACCAGAGCAGGCATGACGCCCATCAGCGCGTGCCTGCAGATTTCACCGATACTGCTTTCTGGAAATGGGGGCAGCGAACGGAACGCCTCCGTCTCTTCGTCGCCGTGCAAACCGTCACGCGACGGGTCCAGGATCAGGATCACTCGCCACTCTTCCGGAAAAGCCAGCCGGGCGACAACGGGCGGCGGACCGCCGCTGCTGCCCTTGCCGGCATCGATAATCACACCGCCGCTTTCGAAGCTCGCTATGCCAATACCGGAGCGGGCGCCCCGCGCCAGCCTGGTCGCGTCGTCGGCGACAGCCAGCGGAAGGCCGTGCAATGTGCGCAACGCGGTCGCCACCGCAAGCGCGATCTGCGTGCCGGACCCGAGGCCAGCATGCCTCGGTATGGCCTGCTCAACCACCAGACGATGGCGGGATCGGATTCCAAGGTGCTCGCACAGCGTTGCCAGGTGGGAAGCCGCGCGACTGCTTTCAGGGCCTTCGATGACGGTCTCCTGCGCACGCGACAGCGTTACGACGGTTTCTGGTTCGCTGAGCGGCAGGCCGATGCTGCCGAAGCGGCGTCCGGATTGGCCGTTAGGATCAAGGAAGCCAAGATGCAGGCGAGCGGGCACTTTTATGGTAACGGAATTCGACATCTGCCCCCAAGTGGGTGCATCATAATGCATCACTGAAGTTTAGGTGCCCGGGTTCATGATAGCGGCTTTCGACGATGGAGCAAGCCAGTCGGACTGAAAGATCGACGCTGTCATCATGGCGGTGGAAGCGCGCGGAGGCAGACATGAACGAGACCAGCAAGGAAAAAACCTATTCGGACCCCGAAATCGAGGAGCGCCTTCAGAAGGAGCTGCCGAAATGGCGTTACGAGAACGGCTGGATCCGCCGCAAGTACAAGACGCATAGTTGGAAGGGAACGTTGATGCTGATCAATACGGTCGGGCATCTGGCGGAGGCCGCGTGGCATCATCCCGATATCACAGCGTCATACGCGTGGGTCGAAGTGCGGCTGATGAATCACGCTGCAAAAGGAATCACGGACAAGGACTTCGAACTGGCGAAGAAGATCGAGGATGTCGTCCAGTGGCAGCCCGCAAAGGAGGGTGGAGCCCTGGAAGGTACGCCGCCGACGGATCAGCGCTTCGCCTATATCAAATACGACTGAACATTTGAGATGGCAAAGGCGCCGTCAGGCTGAAACCCTTCGCGACGGGAAGAGCGGGGGTTCACGGCCCAATTTGTTTCGTCTAGAGTCGAGCCAGGCACCAGAAAGTAGCATAGTGAATGGCGGTTGCATGGATCGGCAACCGGGAAATGCAGGTGGAGCGCGCGGCTGAACATGCCGCTGAGCTTTTGGCCGCAAGCAGGTGCCCGGTAATTAGCTTCGATACGGATATTCACGGCACGCGCGCGGCGATAGCGCTCGCCGAGCGCGTTGGGGCAGCCTATGACCATGTGGAGGGCGCCGCCCTTGCCCATGAGGTGGCGCTGTTCACGGACAAGGGCGGCATGATCATTGCGCCCGGCGAGGCGCGCCGGCGGGCCGATCTCGTCGTCATCTCCGGTGAGCTGCCTGCCATCTACCATGATTTCGTTGCTGAACTGGCGGAGACGGTTCCTGATCTTTCGGCGAAAAACAAGCGTGAGTTCTTCATTGTCGGCGGCAAGTCTCGCGCCTCCGCTGCAATCGGCAAAGTCAAGGCAGTGCGTCTGTTCTGTGGCAATGCCGGCCTTGCTGTCACGCTAGCTGCGCTCCGCGCTCAATGCGCTGGACGTCAAACTTCAACGCCGGTGTCGAACTTCGACCGGTTTTCGGCAGCGGTCGCGGCCGCGCGGTTTCCAGTTTTTCTGTTCTCCGGTCACGCATCCGACGACCTGGCGCTCGAGATGCTGCAGGGATTGATCAGCGACCTCAATCGCAAATCACGCGCTTCCGGCCTTCATTTGCCCGCTAGCGAAAGTGGTTGGGGAAGCTCTCTCGCTTCGACATGGATGACCGGTTTCCCGACGCGAACCGGTTTTGCGCGCGGGATGCCGGAGTACGATCCCTGGCGTTTCGACGTTGCCCGCATGCTCGCCGCTGGGGAGGCAGATGTTCATCTCCGCGTTGCCGCGGGAGCGGGCAGGTTGCCGGGACGAAGAAACGGACTGAGACACATCGCGCTGGCAAACACCAGCGCGCCAATTCATGGCGCCACCATTACGATTGCAATCGGTGAACCCGGCGTCGACCATGATGCCGTGGCATTCTCCTCCCGCACGGGCACGATCCGGGCAGTCCGAGCGGCCTCGGGCTCGGCTGTCCCGTCGGCCGCCTCGGTCATCCGCATGATTGGCGGCTATCTCGAACCCGGGATGCCGTTGCCATGCTGACAAGGATCACAGGCGGCGAAATCATCGATCCGGTGAATGGCCGCTCGGGTCACGGAGACCTCTGGCTCCGCGACGGACACATAGCCGCTCCTCCAACCAATGAGGCCGCTGACAGGACGATCGACGCCACGGACTGCATCGTTATGGCGGGGGCCATCGATATCCATTCCCACATCGGTGGCGGCAATGTGAATACCGCGCGCCTTCTCTTGCCCGAGCACCACGCCGCCCATAGCCCGCGCCCGGTGATGACCCCTCTGTCCAACGCGGGCTGGTCGACATTCGAAACCGGCTGCCTCTATGCGCGGATGGGTTTCACGACGGTGGTAGAACCCGCCATGGCCCCGGGCGATGCGCTCCACACCCATCTGGAGCTGGCCGACATTCCGATCATCGACAAGGCGACCTTGGCCATCCTTGGCAATGACGATTTTCTTCTCTCGATGATCCGCGATGGGGCATCTGAGCAGATGGTGGACGACTATGTCGCGTGGACAGTCAGTTCGACGCGGGCGCTTGGCGTAAAGGTGATCAATGCCGGGGCCGCAGCGGCCTTCAAGGAAAATGTCCGAAAGTTTTCCCTCGACGACGTCGTGCCTTCCTATGGGGTAAGCTCGCGCAAGATCGTCAAGATCCTTCAGGCTGCCGTAACGCGGCTCGGCATTCCGCATCCGCTCCACGTCCATTGCAACAATCTCGGAGCGCCCGGCGCGGCTGATACTGCTGCGGCAACGATCGCGGCGGCGGAAGGCGTCCCGTTGCATCTCGCCCATCTTCAGTTCTACGGGTATGGCACGGAGGGCAAACGGAAATTCTCATCTGCTGCGGCGCGACTGGGCGAATTGGTCAATGGAACGCCCGAAGTAACCATCGACATAGGCCAGGTGATGTTCGGCCAGACTGTCACGATCTCCTCCGACGTGCTTCGGCAGTTCTCGGCGAGGGGCAGCGCGCATCCGAAGAAATCTGTGATCTACGACGGCGATGGCAATGGAGGCGGCATCGTTCCCTTCCGCTATACGGACGATTTCTACGGCGCTGTTCAGTGGGCGGTCGGGATGGAACTTTTCCTCCTGATCACAGACCCTTGGCGGGTTTTCTTCACAACAGACCACCCGAACGGCGCACCATTTACTGTCTATCCGCAGCTGTTCGAGTTGCTGATGAATCGCGACGCACGCGCGGAGATGACCGCAACCCTGCCAAAATCGGCGATCGCGTTGTCCACGCTTGCGTCTATTCAGCGCGAATATACTCTTGAAGAGATCGCCATCATGACGCGGGCCGCACCGGCGAAGCTGCTGGGGCTCAAGGATCGGGGGCATTTGGGGTCGGGCGCCATCGCGGACGTCGCCGTCTACCGCAAGGACGGAAGCATCGCGAAGATGTTCGGGCGAGCGGCCTATGTCTTCAAGGATGGCGATCTTGTCGTCAAGGATGGCGAGATCACGCATTACCGATGGGGTAGGGCGCTGACGGTTAATCCGCCCGCTGACAAGGCAATGGTAAAGCGCCTCGAGGACTACCACGAGCGCCGTTACGGCCTATCCCTCGACTGGTTCACGTTCCCCGATTCCGCGATTGCGCGCGAAAAGCCTTTCAGTGAGATTCAATGCAGCGCCTAGAAGTCAACGGGGTAGCCATAGACGATACCTACGCTGAAGCCTTCGGCATGCGGGCTACAGCCATCATCATCACCGGTCCGAACAGGAAATGGGCGCGGCAGGCGGCAGTCTCCATGACGGGCTTCGCCACTTCGGTCATCGGCTGCGGCTGTGAGGCTGCCATCGACTTCGAAATGCCGCCATCCGCGACGCCCGACGGTCGGCCGGGATGCCGCGTGATGATCTTTGCGGTGAGCACGGACGAGCTCCAGAAGCAACTGCTGACCAGAGTTGGGCAATGCGTCCTGACATCGTCCGGCAGCGCCTGTTTCGCGGGCCTCGACGGGCCGTTTCAGCTGAAGCTCGGTTCGGCGCTGCGCTATTTCGGCGACGGGTGGCAAGTATCAAAGAAGCTGGGAGGCAGGCACTTCTGGCGTATCCCGGTGATGGACGGAGAGTTTCTTTGCGAGGCCGCGACTGGAATGACCAAGGATGCCGTGGGCGGCGGCAACCTTCTGCTGCTCGCCCGGTCGAGCGCCAACGCTCTTGCCGCCGCGGAGGCCGCCGTCGATGCGATCCAGGATGTCGTTGGCGCGATCCTGCCGTTTCCTGGCGGCATCGTCCGCTCGGGCTCGAAGATCGGCGGCAAGTACAAAGGCATGATCGCATCCACGAACGACGCTTTCGCTCCGACTCTGCGCGGCGTCGTCGAAAGCCGGCTCGATTCGGGCATCAATTCGGTGCTTGAGATCGTCATCGACGGTGAAGCGAGCCAGGCGGTCGCCGCGGCCATGAAGGCGGGCATCAAGGCGGTCACCGATCTCGGCCCGGACAAGGGCGCGCAGCGAATCAGCGCCGGCAATTATGGAGGTAAGCTCGGCAAGTTCCTCTATCCATTGAAGGACCTGCTGCCGTGAAAAGGCTGACCTTTACACTTGTCGCGGAACCGCCCGAACGCCTGGATCTTTCGCCGCTCACGCCGCATCGCCTTGCCGGTTTGTCCAAGACGGACATCGCGCGACTGAGGCTCGGGCAGTCGAAGCGCGCCTCGTTTGTCGGCGACATCTTCCGGTTTTCCGGGAGTGAACTCGACGACATTGTTTTCGATGGCGGCAGCACACGTTTCGATCGTGTGGCCGAAGGTCTGACCGAGGGCAGCATCCGCGTTATCGGTGACGTGGGAGCCCAACTCGGCCGTATTATGAAGAACGGGAGTGTTGTGGTGGAAGGGAATGCCGGCCCTCACGCCGGGTCCGGCATGCGAGGCGGTCGTATCGAGATTTTCGGCAACGCCGGCGATCGCCTCGGCGCACCGCTGGCTGGCGAACTCGCGGGCATGGGTGGCGGCGTTCTGGTCGTGCACGGCAGGGCGGGCGCCCGGGCCGCTGACCGCATGCGGCGTGGACTGATCGCGATTTTGAAAGGCGCCGGCGATCACGCCGGGTGCCGGATGATTGCCGGCACGCTTGTCGTCGCCGGTGGAGCGGGGCTCATGCCGGGCTATCTGATGCGGCGTGGCTCCATCCTGCTCGATCGGACGCCGAAGAGCTTTTCGCCGAGCTTCGTGGAATGCGGCTCGCCCGATAGCGTCTTTGCATCCCTTCTTGACCGCCATCTGATCACAGAAGGTATCCTGAAACGGCCACTCCTCGGCAAAGCGCCTCGCCGGTTCGGCGGTGACAATGCTGTCCTAGGCACGGGCGAAATCCTCTTCCCACGATGACCGTGCCTGTCAATTTGTCGCAGCTGGCCTGTGGAAAGGGGCGGCGGGGCGGTTTGACAACGAAGCTGGCCAATGGGATCATGACGGCGCTTTAAGACCTGCTTCTATGATGTTGCAGGCCGGGCTTATTTCCCTGATCGCCTATCGGGCGGCACAGGAGGCACGGACAATGCCGGGTTGCGGACCGGCCGTCGCAAGCATGCCGCTGCTCCCCCCGCTTGATTGCGGGCCGAGCCGGAACCTCTTCTGCGCTTTTGACTCAGGAAAAGCGCAATTCCTGCCAGATACCGACCTCCCCTCAGTCATCTCTGGCATCAGCAAATCCGTGTGCAAGAGATCGTTGGAGAGTTGGTGAAGCAATCGGACGAATTGCCTTTCGATTCGCGCCTTTAAGGCAGGGATGAACAGGAATGGCTGTTGCGCTCATACTCGTTCTGGTCATTGTCGGCTCAGTCGTCTTCCATTTCTTAAGTCCATGGTGGTGGACCGAGATCGCGTCCAACTGGCGTTACATCGACGACACGATCATCATCACATTCTGGATCACGGGAGTGGTCTTCGCCGCCGTGGTTCTCTTCATGGCTTATTGCGTCTATCGCTTCCGCCATCGGGAAGGGAACACGGCCCACTACGAGCCGGAGAACAAGCGGCTCGAATGGTGGCTGACGATCGCCACAGGCGTCGGCGTTGCCGCCATGCTGGCTCCAGGGCTGGCGGTCTGGCACCAGTTCATAACCGTTCCGCCCGATGCAACGGAGGTCGAGGTCGTCGGCCAGCAGTGGCAGTGGAGCTTCCGCCTGCCGGGCAAGGACGGTAAACTCGGCCTTTCTGACACCCGCGACGTAACGCCTGAAAACCCGCTCGGGCTGAAGCCGGACGATCCCAACGGCCAGGATGACCTGATCGTGGAGGCTGCGGACCTTCACCTTCCGATCGGCAAGCCTGTGAAGATGCTGCTCCGTTCGATCGATGTGCTGCACGATTTCTATGTGCCGGAATTCCGCGCCAAGATGGACATGATCCCCGGCTCCGTGACCTATTTCTGGTTCACGCCCACCCGGACCGGCACGTTCGAGGTGCTTTGCGCCGAACTTTGCGGACAGGGCCACGCGATGATGCGTGGGGTCGTCATGGTCGACACGGAGGAGGATTACCTGGCCTGGATCGGCGAGCAGCAGACATTCGCGCAACTCTCGGGTCCGCAGCAAACGAGCACCGCAGAACCGGTCGCACAATGATGAACGCGGGCAGACGTCAGGACTGGCACAGGAGGCTCCTGCTGGAGCCCAACGAGAAAAAAGGAACCAAGGAGGCGTTCCGATGGTCGATGTGACACCCCGCTCGGTCGAAGCAATACCGCCGGCCGAAGTCCCGGACGTTGAGCTTTATCATCCGCATAGCTGGTGGACGACCTACGTCTTCTCACAGGACGCCAAGGTCATCGCGATTCAATATTCCGGCACGGCTATGGCCATCGGCCTTGTGGCTCTAGTGCTTTCCTGGCTCATGCGCCTCCAACTGGGCTTCCCGGGCACGTTCGATTTCATCACGCCGGAGGCCTACTACCAGTTCATCACCATGCACGGCATGATCATGGTGATCTACCTGCTCACCGCGTTGTTCCTGGGCGGCTTCGGCAACTACCTCATCCCGCTGATGGTCGGCGCGCGTGACATGGTGTTTCCCTATGTCAACATGCTGAGCTACTGGATCTACCTGCTCGCAGTCCTGGTCCTGGTGGCCAGCTTTTTCGCGCCCGGCGGGCCGACCGGCGCTGGCTGGACGCTCTATCCGCCGCAGGCCATCATGACAGGAACACCGGGCGGGCAGGACTGGGGCATCATCCTGATGCTCTCCTCGCTTATCCTCTTCATCATCGGCTTTACCATGGGCGGGCTGAACTACGTGGTCACCGTCCTGCAAGGGCGTACCCGCGGCATGACGCTCATGCGCATGCCGCTGACCGTGTGGGGCATTTTCACCGCCACGGTCATGGCGCTACTCGCCTTCCCGGCGCTGTTCGTGGCGTGCGTGATGATGCTGTTCGACCGGCTGCTCGGCACCAGCTTCTTCATGCCGGCCATCGTCGAGATGGGAGAGCAGCTCCAGCATGGCGGCGGCAGTCCGATCCTCTTCCAGCACTTGTTCTGGTTCTTCGGCCACCCCGAGGTCTATATCGTGGCGCTGCCCGCTTTCGGCATCGTCTCCGACCTGATTAGCACCCACGCCCGCAAGAACATCTTCGGATACCGCATGATGGTATGGGCGATCGTGGGCATCGGCGCGCTCTCCTTCATCGTCTGGGCGCACCACATGTATGTCAGCGGCATGCATCCGTATTTCGGCTTCTTCTTTGCGACGACGACGCTGATCATCGCCATCCCGACGGCGATCAAGGTCTATAACTGGGTGCTGACGCTTTGGCGCGGCGACATCCATCTGACGGTGCCGATGCTCTTTGCTCTCGCCTTCATCGTTACCTTCGTGAATGGCGGACTGACCGGCCTGTTCCTCGGCAATGTCGTGGTCGATGTGCCGCTGTCCGACACGATGTTCGTGGTGGCGCATTTCCATATGGTCATGGGCGTTGCGCCGATCCTCGTGATCTTCGGCGCGATCTATCACTGGTACCCCAAGATTACGGGCCGGATGCTGGATGAGAAGCTCGGCCAGTTCCATTTCTGGGTCACGTTCCTCGGCGCCTATCTCATCTTCTTCCCGATGCACTATCTCGGCCTGATGGGCGTGCCTCGCCGGTACAACGAACTCGGCGACATGGGGTTGATCGCGGAATCCGCACACCAGCTCAACGCGTTCATCACGGTCATGGCCCTTATCGTCGGCTTCGCGCAGATGGTCTTCCTGTTCAACCTGCTCTGGAGCATCCGTCACGGCAGGGAGGCCGGCGGCAATCCGTGGCGCGCGACGTCGCTTGAGTGGCAAACGCCGACAACGCCGCCGCCGCACGGCAACTGGGGCAAGGAAGTGCCAGTCGTCTATCGCTGGGCCTATGACTACAGCGTGCCCGGCGCGAAGCAGGATTTCCTCCCGCAAAACGACCCCGGACCAGGGCTTGCCACAAAGGGGCACTGATGAGCGTCATACTAGTCTTTCTGGTCGTCATAGCGGGCATCGTAATCTGGTGGCTGTCGCAGCAGCGCCTCATGTCGAAGCCTTGGCTCGAGCAGGGCGTGATCGACGACTTCGGTTCGGTCGGGCCGGAAATCCCCACTGCCAAGATTGGGCTTGGGGTTTTCCTTGCGGTCGTCGGTTGTCTGTTTGCGCTCTTCACCAGCGCATATTTCATGCGGATGGAGCTGTCGGACTGGCGGCCATTGCCGTTGCCCAATCTGCTCTGGTTCAACACAGGCGTGCTGGTGTTGAGCAGCGTAGCACTTCAGTGCGCGGTGGTCGCGGCCCGCAAGGGGCAGATGGATACTGTGCGTCTCGGCCTGGTCACCGCCGGGCTGACGGCCATAGGTTTCCTGGTCGGCCAACTCTTCGCGTGGCGCATTCTGGCCGATGAAGGATTTCTCCTCTCCAGCAATCCGGCCAACAGCTTTTTCTATCTGATCACTGGCCTGCACGGACTGCACATACTGGGCGGCTTGGCGGGTCTTGGACGAACGACAATCAAGGTGTGGAGCGGCGCGCCGATGGCGCGTGTTCGGGTCGGCGTCGAAATGTGCGCGATGTACTGGCATTTCCTTCTTTTCGTTTGGCTCGGACTCTTCGTGCTGTTTGCCGGCTGGGCCGCTGACTTCATCGATATTTGCCGCCAACTACTGACTTAGGAGGGCCGGGCGAATGAGTGAAACCACAGTGACGAACACGGGCACAATCACTTCACGGCCGGAGGGCCTCGAGGGTATCGTCGCCGATTGGTCGTCCGACCAGCGCGCATTCAAGAACGTGTCCTGGGGGAAGGCCATGATGTGGATCTTCCTCCTCTCCGACACGTTCATCTTCGGCTGCTTCCTGCTGTCCTACATGACCGCGCGCATGTCCACCCGCGTTCCATGGCCGAACCCAAGCGAGGTCTTTGCTCTCCATATCGGCGGCGAGGATGTTCCGCTGATCCTCATCGCCATAATGACCTTCGTGCTGATCTCAAGCAGCGGCACAATGGCCATGGCCGTCAATTTCGGCTACCGCCACGACCGCAGAAAAACTGCCGCGCTCATGATCCTTACCGCTTTGCTCGGCGCGACATTCGTTGGCATGCAGGCATTCGAATGGACGAAGCTCATCATGGAAGGCGTCCGCCCGTGGGGCAATCCGTGGGGCGCGGCACAGTTCGGCTCTTCCTTCTTCATGATCACCGGCTTCCATGGCACGCATGTCACGATCGGCGTGATCTTCCTCATCATCATTGCCCGGAAAGTGTTGCGGGGAGATTATGAAACCGGCGCGCGCGGCTTTTTCACAAGTCGGCGGGGTCAATATGAGAGCGTCGAGATCATGGGCCTCTATTGGCACTTCGTCGACCTGGTCTGGGTGTTCATCTTCGCATTCTTCTATCTTTGGTGAGGCAGAGACATGGCTGAAGCAACAGCACATCAAACGCTCCACGCCGCGAATGACGCGCTTCCGAACGCCGCACATGGGGAGGGGCAGCAGCACCCCATCAAGCTTTACCTGGTGGTCTGGGGCTGGCTGTTCATTCTGAGCGCCTGTTCCTACATGGTCGACTATCTCGGCATCCACGGGTATCTGCGATGGATACTGATCCTAACCTTCATGGTGCTGAAGGCCGGGCTGATCGTTGCCGTCTTCATGCACATGGCGTGGGAACGGCTGGCGCTTGTCTATGCGATCATCGTACCTCCGGTCTTCGTACTCGTCTTCGTTGCCTTGATGGTCATCGAGTCGGACCACACGTTGCTGACGCGCATGCTTTTCTTCGGCGCGGGACCGTAGGGCAGGAAACGCTGATATCGCCGCATTGCTGGAGCAGGTGGCCGGGATCCTCGGCCATTTCTGGTTGACATCGAAAATGACAGGGGGAGAATGATTGCCTTCGTTTCTTAGCGTCACCACTCCTGTTCGAAGGGACGCCTCCGATGACGATAGCAAACAGACTCCGGAACTTCATTGACGGCAAGGGAATCTCCTACGACACCGTCGCGCATCACCGCACAGCAACCAGCAGTCAGACCGCGCAGGCAGCGCACGTTCCAGGCAGCAGACTGGCCAAATCCGTGGTTATTCACCACGAGATGGGATACGCGCTGGCCGTCGTTCCAAGCACGCATCGCGTGGAGCTCGGCACGTTGCAGGACGTCATGGACAGGCGTTTGGGCCTCGCCTCGGAAGATGAGGTCGGCGTTCTTTTCGACGATTGTGACATCGGGGCGATCCCGCCGATCGGTGCCGCCTACAACGTCCCGGTGATCCTTGATGAAAGCCTTGGCAATGCCGGCGACGTCTATTTCGAAGGCGGCGATCACAAGACGCTGGTCCATGTGAGCGGCAGGGACTTCCGTAATTTAACCAGTGACGCCAAGGTCGCCCGCTTCAGCCACCCGGCTTAGAGAAGGGCCTGAATCGGAATCAGGCCCTTTGCTCCAATCTTTTGATTTTTAGCGGCGCAGTCGGTCTTATTCGAGCGCGCGTTCCGGCTTACCTCGATAGGCCCAGAGCCATTCGCGCGGAAGCGGACCTTTGTTGCGTTCTGGCTGTTGGGATTGTTCCCAGGCATGAGCGAGGATGCCTACCGATCGTGAGAGCACGAACAAGCCGCGTGTCAGAGGCGGGGGGAAGCCGAGTTCCCCGTATATGACCGCCGTGGCGCCGTCGATGTTAAGCGGTATCAGCTTGCCCTTGCGTGCCGCCACATGTGCTTCGACCGTCTTCGCGATCGCAGCGAAACGCCCGTTTATCACGCCGCGGCCTGCAAACTCCCGGACAAGCTGCAGCAGCCGCGGCGCCCGTGGGTCGACCGGATGAAAGCGATGGCCGAGGCCGGGGACATAGCCCTTTTCCTCCGAAAAGAAGCGATCAAGCCGGATGCTGACGGCCACCTCCATCGACAGCCCGGTATCCATCGCCGCCGCGATCTCGCCAAAGAAGATGAGCGCCTGCTCGCCCGCGCCGCCATGAACATCACCGAGCACGTTGATGGCGGATGCCATGGCGCTGTTGATCCCCACGCCGCAGGTCGCTGCCATCCGCGCGATGGCAATGGAAGGGGCCTGCGGGCCGTGGTCGACCGCGGCTGCCAGTGCGATGCCAAGGAGTTCTGCCTCTTGCTCGCTCGGAAGGTCGCCGCGTAGCATCAGCCATATCATCGCCGGAAAACTGATCTTGCCGATAAGGTCCTGGATCTCGTAGCCGCGCAGCCGGATCATGCCAGGGCGCATTTCGATGATGCCGGTCGACCACCATTCCTCGCCACGTTCGCGGCCTGACGCCTTCTCGCTCATGCCTGGAGCCTGTTCTTATGGCCTGGTACCGTGCCGAAGACCTCGTCCATGTGCTCTCCCAATGCCGGAGGCGGGGACTTTGGCAGCGGTGCTTCGCCGTCAACAAGGAACCCTCCGCGAACGACGGTGAGCGGCTTTTCCCGCCCGGCCACGCCCGCAAAGGCCGCTGCAATCTGACGCTCGCGGACCTGTGGTTCGTCGAGCACCTGCGGGATGGTCAGAACCCTGCCGGCAGGCACGCCGGCCTTGTTGAGCTTCTCCTCCCAAACCGATGCCGGCGCGGCTGCGAGGGCTTCTTCGACCTGCAGCTTGAGCTCTGCCCTGTGGCGCTTGCGGGCTTCACGTTCGGCGAAGCGCTCGTCCGTCGCAAGCTCAGGCCGGCCGAGGAGACTGCAGAGCGTGACGAATTGCTCCTGCTTGTTGGCGGCGATGTTGAGAAGGCCGTCGCCCGTGCGGAACGTCCCCGACGGCGCAGCAGTCATGTTCTCATTGCCCATGGGATGTGGCTCGACATCGGCCGTCAGGTAGTTGGAAACCGGCCATCCGAGTGCGCTGAGGGTGCATTCGAGCATCGAGACGTCGAGAAACACTCCTTCGCCACTCGATTTCTGCCGCACAAGCGCCGAGGTTATCGCGAAGGCCCCGAACAGCCCCCCGAGCGTGTCCGCGACCGGGTAGCCAACCCTTAGAGGCGCCGTCTCGGGCGTTCCGGTAATGCTCATGATCCCGGAAAGGCCCTGGATGATCTGGTCGTAGGCCGGATTGTCCCGCATCGGACCGGTCTGGCCAAAGCCTGAGATCGCGCAATAGACCAATCCCGGTCGGACCTTCCTCAGCTCTTCGTACCCGAGCCCCAGACGGTTCATGACACCCGGGCGGAAGTTCTCGACCAGCGCGTCGGCGGTGGCCACCAGATCGAGAAACCGCGCTCGGTCGGCATCCTTCTTGAGGTCGAGGACCACGGAGCGCTTCCCGGCATTTTGAGCGAGAAACGATGCCCCCATGCCAGCCGCGTTCAGTTCAGGCGAGGCCCCGAGCTGGCGGGCAAGGTCGCCGCCCTCCGGGTGCTCGACCTTGATGACGTCTGCGCCGAGCAGCGCAAGCTGATAGGCGCAATAGGGGCCAGCCAGCACATTGGTGAGGTCGAGAACGCGAATGCCCGCCAGAAGTCCGGTCATGCGCGTTCTCCGGGTCTACGCATCGCCCGGCACGTGTTCGGGGCCGCGCGTGCGGCGGTGGACGATGATGCCGTAGACGCGCGGTCCAAGCAGCGCCAGAAGCGCCAGGATCAGCAGGGTCAACGACAATGGATGGGTGTAAAACACCGACCAGTCGCCGTTGGAGATCGTCATCGCCCGGCGGAACTGGGTCTCGGCCAGCGGCCCCAGGATCATGCCGATGATCACCGGCGCGGTCGGAAAGTCGAAGCGCCGCATCAGGAATCCCATCGCGCCGAGCACGTAAAGCAGGATGAGGTCGACGGGAGATTGGGAGATTCCGTAAGTGCCGACCGTCGCGAAGACAAGGATGCCGGCATAGAGCTGCGGAGCAGGGATTTTCAGCAGCCGCACCCAAAGCCCGATCAGCGGCAGATTGAGAATGACCAGCAGCACGTTGGCAACGAACAGGCTGGCGACCAGTCCCCAGACCAACGCAGGCTGGGTCTGGAGCAGCAGCGGGCCTGGATTGATGCCGTAGCTCTGGAACGCGGAGAGCATGATGGCGGCGGTGGCCGAAGTCGGCAGTCCAAGCGTCAGCATCGGCACCAGCACGCCGGCGGCGGAGGCGTTATTTGCCGCCTCCGGCCCCGCGACGCCCTCGATCGCGCCAGTTGTCCCGAACTCTTCCTTGTGGTTGGAGAGCTTCTTTTCGAGCGCGTAGGACAGGAAGGTGGGGATCTCCGCGCCGCCCGCAGGCAGGGCGCCGATCGGGAAGCCGATCGCCGCGCCGCGCAGCCAGGCTTTCCATGAGCGGGCCCACTCCTGCGCTGTCATGTAGAGCGAGCCTTTGAGCGGGATGATCTCGTCGCGCCCCGCGTAACGCCGGGATGCCACGTAGAGCGTTTCGCCGACGGCGAAGAGACCGACGGCGGCCACAATCATGCTGGTGCCGTCGAGCAGTTCCGAGACGCCGAAGGTAAAACGAGGCTGGCCGGTTTGCAGATCGACACCGATCATCCCGAGGAAGAAGCCGACGAACAGGCTGGTCAGACCCCGCACCGCGGAAGACCCAAGGACGGCCGAAACCATGACGAAGGCGAGCACCATCAGTGAGAAATACTCAGCCGGACCGAAGGCCAGCGCGAAGCTCACCACGACAGGAGCGAGGAACGCGACGCCGAGCGTACCAATCATGCCGGCGACGAAGGAGCCAATCGCCGATGTGGCAAGCGCCGCGCCACCGCGTCCGGACCGGGCCATCTTGTTGCCCTCGAGCGCGGTTACGATTGTCGCGCTTTCACCCGGTGTGTTGAGCAGGATCGAAGTGGTCGAGCCACCGTACATAGCGCCGTAGTAGATGCCGGCAAAAAGGATGAACGATGCTTCCGGCGCGACCTGGAAGGTGATCGGCAAGAGAAGTGCGATGGTCAGCGCCGGCCCAAGTCCGGGCAGCACGCCGATGGCGGTGCCAAGGGTCGTACCGAGCAGACACCACAAAAGGTTCTGCCAGGTCAGCGCGACAGCAAAGCCATGGGCGAGTTGGGAAAGTGTGTCCATGGGCTCAGGCTCCCAGCAGTCTTTCGATGACGCCGGCGCCGATATTTACGCCGAGGGCTTTGGCAAAACCGAAATAGGCCGCAAGCGACAGCACCAGCCCGGTGACTGCATTGCGGATCGGCTGCCTGCTGCCGAAGCCGTGCGCGACCAGCACGAAGAGAACCGCGGAAGCGGCCGTGAACCCGAGCGGTCCGATCAGCGCGACGTTGGCGACCAGTCCTGCCGCCACGAAGGCTACCGACTTCCAATCGGCTTTCACCTCTTTCTCGTCGTCCGGCTGCCAGCCCCCGCGCATGGCCTGGATGAAGAGCAAGATCGCGAGGATCGCCAGCCCCGCAGCGGTCATGTAGGGGAAGACGGTCGGGCCGACTTTGGAATACATGGGCGAAACCGGCATGACGGCAGTCTGCCAGACGACTGCGCCGGCGCAGACCAAAAGTCCGATGCCGATCAGAGCTTCCGGTAGGGCAAGGCCTGGGTGCGGGTCCGAATGCGGGTCGCTGACGCTCACGTGCTAGCTCCTGCGTGGTGCGTTTCCTGGTGAGCTGGAGCCTTGTCCATGCCGACGCGTCGGGAGGCGGCATCCTCTGCTCGGGCAGTCATGGGGTAGCCGGAGCCCGCAGAACGGGCTCCGTCGAGCCAAATCAGGCCAGTCCGAGGTCTTTCAGGATGCCTTCGATCCGAGCGGCGTCCTCGGCCAGGAACTTCGCGTACTCGTCTCCGGTGAGAAGGATTGGCGTCCAGTTACGCTTCTTCACTTCTTCGGCCCAGGCGGCGCTGCCGGCCATGGTTTCCACCAGCTTCACCATAGCCGCCTTGTCCTCGTCGGAGACTTCCGGCGGCGCAAACACTCCGCGCCAGTTGAAGAGTTCGATCTCGACGCCTTGCTCTTTTAGCGTGGGCGCATCTATGCCTTCCTGACGCTTGTCGGCAGATATGGCGAGCAGACGCAGCGTGCCGGCCTTCACCTGCTCGGAGAATTCGCCATAACCGGAAATGCCGGCCGCGACCTGATTGCCCAGCAGCGCTGCAAGCGCCTCGCCACCGCCGGCAAACGGCACGTAGGAGATCGTCGTCGGATCAACGCCGGCCGATTTTGCAATGAGGCCAAAGAGGATGTGATCGGTGCCGCCGGCTGAACCGCCAGCCACCGGAACCTTGGCCGAGTCTGCCTTCAGTGCGGCGACAAAGTCGGCCACGGTTTGGAAGGGGGATGCTGCGGGCACGACCAGAGCCTCGAACTCGCCCGTCAGCCTGGCGATCGGCGTGGTCTGGCTCAGATTTACCGGCGACTTGTTGGCGATGATGGCTCCGACCATGACCATGCCGGCGATCATCAGCGCATTCGGCTTGCCTTTCCACTGGTTGACGAACTGCGGCAGTCCCACGGTTCCGCCCGCGCCACCGACATTGGTGATCTGGGCGCCGCTGATCAGCTTTTCGCTGCGCAGAACTTGGTCCATCGTGCGAGCCGTCTGGTCCCAACCGCCGCCGGGCGCGGCTGGCACAAACATCTGGAGCTGTGGCGGTTCCTGAGCTGCGGCCATGCCAAGCGGCAGACCTGCGACTGCGGCCCCGCCGGCTGCGACGGTGCTCATCAAGAAAGTGCGTCTGCTCAGCATTATTTCCTCCTCATTACGACCCCAGATCGAGGTCTCTTCACATGCGCCTGTTCCCAGGCAAATACAACCGGACTCATGCCGGGCGCGGCTCATTCTGTCAAGCAAAACGACATTCTGCTGGACAGAACGCCTCGGTATGTGGCAGAATGAGTTTCATCACCATTACAGGGAATCGGGAGCGTGTCATCTGAAATCCCGCACGCGAAAGTTGCATATAACGCCGTGGCCGATGGCGTTGCTGCAGTCGACCGGGCGATTGCAATTCTGAACGCCTTCACACAGTCCGACCGCACGCTGTCTCTTGCAGAACTCGCGGCACGGACCGGCTTCTACAAGAGCACGATTCTCAGGCTCGCCGGATCGCTGCTGCGTGGCCAGTACCTGGAGCGGCTGGAAGGCGGCCGCTATCGCGTCGGACCTGCGGCCTTTCGGCTCGGCGCGCTCTACCAGAGGGGCTTGGTTGATGCTGACATATTGATGCCTGTCATGCGTGAGCTGTCCGAGCTGAGCCTGGAAAGTGTCACTTTCTACGTGCGGTCAGGGAATGTGCGGACTTGCCTCTATCGGATCGAGGCCAAGCACCCGATCCGCTACATGATCCGGGAGGGCGACGTCCTTCCTTTGCTTGCCGGCTCGGGTGGCCGGGTTCTGGTGGCGTTTTCAGGCGAAAAGGGCGAACCCTACGAGACGATTCGCCGGACCTGCTGCTACGTATCCGACGGCGAGCGTGATCCCGAAACAGCCGGAATCTCTGCACCAGTTTTCGGACCGGGCAAGGCTCTGCTCGGTGCATTGACGATCGCAGGCCCCCGCACGCGAGTCGACGGAGCCTTCTTCGAACGCATGAAACGGCCGTTGCTCGAAGCGGCGGTCCGCGCGACACGCGCCTTCGGGGAAGATGCGTCCACGCTGGAGCGCGCCGCTCAGGGGTTGTAGGAACCGGCTGAACCGGGCGCTGCCAAGACCACGACCTCCAACCTGTTCACAGTCTGTCGGCCGTGGCGATCGTCCTCGGGTTATCGGCGAACCCGTGCATAGGAACCGGGCGCGGCTTCCAGGACTGGCAAGGGTCCAGCGCTGACTGGCCGTGCCTTGACTTCGGCCCCGCTGTGCTTGGTCAGCCAGGACGCCCATTCGGTCCACCATGACCCCTCGTGCCGTTCGGCCTTTTCCAGCCATTCGCCGGGCTCCGAAGGAAAGGCGTCGTTGGTCCAGTAGCCATGCTTGTTGGCTGCTGGAGGATTGATCGTACCCGCATTATGTCCCGAGCCGCCGAGGATAAAGCGCTTGGGCGCCTCGAAACGCTCTGCGCCTCGATAGGTCTGTTCCCAATTGGCGACGTGATCGTCCCGGAGTGAAATGAAGCAGAGCGGCGTCCTGATCTTCCGGATGTCGATCGCCGCTCCCCCGATCTTGATCCTGCCCGGCTTTGTCAGTGCGTTATCAATGAGGATTTCGCGCTGAAACGTGTCGAGCATTTTAGCCGGCATGCCGATGCCGTCAGAGAACCAGTAAAGGAGATCGGATGCGACTGCCTTGTCGGCAAGCAGATAGCTGCTGATCGCCGCCGACCAGATCAGGTCGTTCGCCCGAAGCAGGCTGAACAGGCGGCTGAGATCGGCGCTTTCGACATATCCCTTGCGGCTGCCGTCGAGCGCTCCGACATTCTCCTCGTTCACGAAGAGTTCGAAATCACCGAAATCGGAAAAGTCGGTCATTGTCGCGACCATGGTGGCCGAGCTGACGCGGTTGTCACCCTTCTCCGCGAGATAGGCGAGGCCCGCGGCTGTCAGTGTGCCGCCGAGGCAGTATCCGAACAGATTGACTTTCTTCTGACCGGTGGCTTTCTCGATCACCTCAAAGGCAGCCTGCGGTCCCTCCAGCCAGTAGTTCTCGAAATCCTTATTCGCGTGCGAGGCATCCGGGTTTACCCAGGAGATCGCAAACACGGTGAAGCCCTGATCGACCGCCCATTTTATGAAGCTCGATCTAGGTTGGAGATCGAAGAGATAGTACTTGTTTACCCAGGGCGGCAGCAGTAACAGCGGTACCTTGCGCACTTTTTCCGTCGTCGGCTCGTACTGGATGAGTTCCATCATGTCAGTGCGAAGGACAACGGAACCCTTGGTTGCGGCGATGCTGACGCCGAGTTCGAAGGCTTCCTGATCCGCCCGGCGCACATGCCCCGCATCGCTCGCAAGATCATCGAGGAAATTCGAGAATCCCGTCAGCAGATTGGCGCCGCCGGTTTCCAGCGTCTTGCGAACAACATCCGGATTGGTGAGCGCAAAGTTCGTTGGGGCCGTCGCATCGATCAGCTGCTCGGCAAAAAAGGACAGTTTCTTCTGATCGGCGGCGGGAAGGTCATCGCGGTTGGTGAGCAGGGACCGCAACCAATCAGCGCCAATCAGATAGCTGTGCATCAGCGTGTTGAAGACGACGTCACGCTGCCATTCCTCGCTGCGAAAGCGGCGGTCTTTCACAGGCTGCTGCCCGGTGTCGTCGCTCTTCGTCTCTGTCAACCGCTGCCACAGGTCCGCGTGTCGCTGCCAGAAATTGAACTGGGCGTATCCCAATCTTGCGGGATCGCTGAGCACGCTGGTGAAAAGACGGCCAAGCGCCATCGGATCGGCCGCTACCGGCATTATGTCTGGCGTCCGTCCTGATAGCTGGCGGTCCACGAATTGCGTCATGACCTTCTGCGCCTTCTCGGCGACCGCAAGCCATTGGCGACCCGCTTCGAACGGGTCGAGCGCGGCTGGCTTCTGCGTGTCAGATTGCTTCGACATTTTCCGTCCTCCCTGGTCGGGACCGGCATCTCCGGCATCAATGCTTCGAAAGAAACGTCGCAATGGCGTCGATTTCGCTGGCGGCCATCAACATAGGCATATGCCCCGTGTCTGCCACCTCGTGGCTTGCCATCTGCGGCGTCCGCCGTTTCATCTCCTGAATAAGACGTTGGGGCGCGAAGTCGGATTCCGCCCCGTGTATCGCAAGGATCGGCGCCTTGATCTTCTCCCAATACTGCCAGAGCGTCATCTGATAGTACCAGAGCCAGCCGTAAGCGGTGCCCACCTTCGGGTCGAGGGTCGGAAAATACCGGTTCCTTGCCTCGTCGTATCGAAGCGAGTGCATGGTGAAATGACGCCATTGCTGGTCCGTCAATGCGCCGCATGCGACAAAGGCTTTGCGGTTGTAACTTTCCGCCTCCTCGATCGAGGCGAAGGAAGTGGGCGCGCCCGCCATGCGAAATCCAACACGCGCAGCGGCTCCGGAGGGGACATCCGGACAAATGTCGTTCACGGTCAGCGTTGAGATAGGACTGTTCGACATTCCCGCCAGGACCATGCCGATCAGCCCGCCAAGCGAGGTGCCAATCCAGTGGAGTTTTTTCGCGCCGAGCGACGCCAGAAGCGTCGCCATGTCGGCGCAGTATTGCGGGAAGACATAGTCGAGCACATTCGGAAGCCAGTCGCTTTGTCCTCTGCCGGCCAGATCAGGGCAGACCACACGGTAGCCGCGTGCCGAGAGAGCCGAAGCGAGATAGTCGAAGTCGCGTGCCTGCCGGGTCAGCCCGTGCACGCAAACGACGGTAGCTTCTGCCTCCACGGGTCCCCAATCGGCATAGACGATCCGATGAAAGCCGGAGGTCGACAGTCCGCGGAACGAGCCGTAGCGATCCGGTTTGAAGCGGGAGTCACCGGACGCCGCCGGGTGAAGCAATTCATCGATACGATCCAAGAGCGTCGCGTCCTTCTCAACAAGCTCGTCCCCGGGCCTTGAAGGGCCCGGGGTGAATGATGGGGCGAACGAACCGCTTTGTCGCTTGGAAAATCCAAGGGCTGAGGTCTATTCAGCCCAAAAAGGTCCTTGCAGCTGGATCAGGCAGCAACTTTCGCGACAGCCTTTGCTTTTGCCACGATGGAGCGGGCCAGGGAATCGGCGACGAAATTCGGCGCCTCGCCGCTTTCCTCTGCCGCGTCAAAAACGGCAGCGAGCCGCGTCGGAATCTGACGGACACGCTTTTCAACCGCCGCCGTGGTCTCGCCCAGATGCTCGGCCACGACGTTGATGATGCCGCCTGCGTTGACCAGGTAGTCCGGTGCGTACAGGATACCGCGCGCGGTGAGCAGCTTGCCGTCTTCCGGCGACGCGAGCTGGTTGTTTGCTCCGCCGCAGACTACCTTGGCCTTGAGCTTGGCGATCGACGTCTCGTCGAGGATACCGCCCAACGCGCATGGCGCGACCACATCGACGTCCGCTCCAAGTAATTCATCGGGAGCAACGACGACCGCGCCGTAAAGCTGCTCGGCGAGCGCAGCGCGCTCAGCAGATCCGTCGGCGACGATAAGGTGCGCGCCTTCCTTGTGGAGCAGGTGGCACAGTTCCAGACCGACATTGCCGATGCCCTGCACGGCAACAGTCTTGCCGGCAAGATTACTGCCGAACTTGCGCTCCACCGCATGCTGCATCGACAGGAACACGCCGAGTGCAGTCCACGGAGAGGGGTCGCCGCCGGCATTGTTGCCTTCGTTCGGCAATCCGGCGACGTGACGGGTGACGGCGCAGACGGCCTGCATGTCGCTAACATGGGTGCCCACGTCTTCGGCGGTGATATATGCACCGCCCAGACTTGCAACAGCATTTCCGAACGCCCTGAAAAGAGCGGGCCGGTCGAACGTGCCTTCGGGGCGCATGATCACGGCTTTACCCCCGCCGAACGGCAGGCCGGCCAATGCGTTCTTGTAGGTCATGCCTTCAGCGAGGCGTACCGCATCGGCAACGGCGTCGGCCTTGTCGTTGTAGGACCAGAACCGGCAGCCGCCGGCTGCGGGGCCGAGAGCGGTCGAGTGGATAACGATAACGGCGCGAAGTCCGGTTTCGGAATCTTCAACGAAACGGACTTTCTCCGGCGGCATTGCGCCGGCAGCGAGCGTGGCAGCCAATTGGGGACCTCATCTTTGCTAGTTGATGAGAAATCCTAGTCTGAATCGTCCGAATTTTCCTGCCTATTGCATTGCTACTTCGCGCCTGTGGAGCATAATTGTGCCTGCAACCTGCATTTCCGAAGAATAATCAATGCAACATGGATTGGACAAATTCGACCGCCGAATCCTGAACCTCTTGCAGGAAGATGCGTCCCGGTCGACCGCCGAAATCGCAGAACTGGTGGGAATGTCGCAGTCGCCATGCTGGCGGCGGATTCAGAGATTGAAGGACGAGGGCTATATCACCCGCCAGGTTGCGATCATCGATCGCCGTAAAGTCGGATTCACCGCGCAGGTTTTCGCGCTTGTGAAGCTTACGATGCACGGCCGTCAGAATCTGGATGAATTTGCCGAAACGATCCGGAAATACCCGGAAGTGATCGAATGCCATGTCCTCATGGGAGCGTTCGACTTCCTGATCCGGGTGGTCGCCGCTGACGTCGACGCTTATCAGGCATTCTTCTTCGAGAAACTGAGCCGTCTTCCGGGTGTGCAGGAAGTGAATTCTGTGTTCTCGCTCTCCGAAATCAAGTCGACGACGGCGCTGCCATTGTAGCCCGGTTTTGACAGTCATCTCATTGCGAGGCGCTCCGTGCTTGACCCTGGCATCCGAATGTAATTGGTTTGGATAGTCGCGGCCCGCAGCCGAGACGCGTACGATGCACCCACGCCGGGGAGGGGATAGAGCATGTCCGAGGGCACGCAGCTACGATTTCACGTCCCCGAACCTGCTGTCCGTCCCGGCGGGACGCCCGATTTCTCGAATGTGCCCATTCCAAGCGCCGGCTCGGTACGCCGTCCGGAGATCGATGCCGATCCGGAATCCTTTCGCGATCTCGCCTATTCGATCATCCGCGTCCTCAACCGCGAAGGCGAAGCGGTCGGTCCATGGGCGGGCACACTGACGGACGACGAACTAGCGGAAGGCCTCCGCCACATGATGACGCTGCGGACTTTCGACACGCGGATGGTGATGGCGCAACGCCAGGGTAAGACATCATTCTATATGCAGCATATGGGCGAGGAGGCGGTGAGCTGCGCGTTCCGCCGCGCGCTGCTGCCCGGCGATATGAATTTTCCGACCTACAGGCAGGCCGGCCTGCTGATTGCCGGCGGCTATCCCATGGTCGACATGATGAACCAGATTTACTCGAACGAGAGCGATCCGTTGAGAGGACGGCAGCTCCCGATCATGTATTCCTCCAAGGAGCACGGTTTCTTTTCGATTTCCGGCAACCTCGGAACGCAGTTCGTACAGGCGGTCGGTTGGGCGATGGCGTCGGCGATCAAGGGAGACACCAAAATCGCCGCCGGGTGGATCGGCGACGGGTCCACCGCTGAATCGGACTTCCATGCCGCGCTGGTCTTTGCCTCGACCTATCGGACGCCGGTCATACTCAACATCGTCAATAACCAGTGGGCGATCTCGACCTTCCAGGGCATAGCCCGCGGCGGATCGGGAACCTTCGCGGCGCGCGGCCTCGGCTTCGGCCTTCCCGCCTTGCGTGTCGACGGAAACGACTATCTCGCCGTGCATGCGGTGGCCAAATGGGCGGCCGAACGCGCGCGGAGAAATCTTGGCGCTACGCTGATCGAATATGTCACCTACCGTGTTGGTGCGCATTCCACCTCGGACGACCCATCCGCCTATCGCCCGAAGACGGAATCGGAGGCATGGCCGCTTGGCGACCCGGTCATCCGCCTGAAGAACCATCTGATTGCCAAAGGCCGCTGGTCGGAGGAGCGCCACAAACAGGCTGAAGCGGAAATTCTGGACACCGTGATTACAGCCCAGAAAGAGGCTGAGCGACATGGCACGCTGCATGCCGGAGGCAAGCCTTCGGTGCGTGACATGTTCGAAGGCGTCTATGCCGAAATGCCTCCGCATCTGAGGCGTCAGCGTCAGCAGGCGGGGGTATAGGCCATGCCCCGGATCACCATGATCGAAGCCATCCGCGGCGCGATGGACGTCTCGATGGAGCGCGATGACAATGTCGTCGTTTTCGGCGAGGACGTCGGTTACTTCGGTGGCGTCTTCCGCTGCACGCAAGGCCTTCAGCAGAAATACGGCAAGCACCGCTGCTTCGATGCGCCCATCAGCGAGCTTGGCATTGTCGGGACCGCAATCGGAATGGCGGCCTATGGCCTGAGGCCATGTGTGGAAGTGCAGTTCGCGGACTATGTCTATCCCGCCTATGACCAGATCGTCTCGGAGGCGGCCCGGTTGCGCTATCGCTCCAACGGCCAGTTCACCTGCCCGATTGTCATCCGCATGCCGACAGGCGGCGGCATTTTTGGCGGCCAGACGCATAGCCAGAGCCCGGAAGCACTGTTCACGCATGTTTCGGGCCTCAAGACCGTGGTGCCCTCCAACCCTTATGATGCTAAGGGGCTGCTGATTTCGGCGATCGAGGATCCCGATCCGGTCATCTTTCTCGAACCGAAGCGGCTCTACAACGGCCCCTTCGACGGCCACCATGATCGTCCGGTGACACCGTGGTCCAAGCATGATTTGGGCGAAGTGCCGGAAGGCTACTTCACCGTGCCGCTCGGCAAGGCGGCCGTTCGCCGGGCGGGCAGCGACCTCACCGTCCTCGCCTATGGCACGATGGTCTATGTCGCGGAAGCCGCAGTGGTCGAAACCGGCATTGACGCGGAAATCATCGATATCCGCACACTCCTGCCGCTCGATCTTGAAACGATCGTTGCGTCGGTGAAAAAGACCGGCCGTTGCGTCGTCGTTCATGAGGCGACGCTGACATCCGGATTCGGCGCTGAACTTACCTCGCTTGTGCAGGAGAATTGTTTCTTTCACCTCGAAGCGCCGGTTGCGCGCGTGGCGGGGTGGGACACCCCCTATCCGCATGCGCAGGAGTGGGATTATTTCCCGGGACCGGCGCGCGTCGGCCGCGCGTTCATCGAGACAATGGAGGCCTGATCATGGGTGAGCATGTGATCAAGCTCCCGGATGTTGGCGAAGGCGTCGCCGAGGCCGAGCTCGTCGAATGGCACGTCAAGGTCGGCGATCTGGTGCGGGAAGATACGGTGCTCGCGGCTGTGATGACCGACAAGGCGACTGTGGAGATTCCATCGCCGGTCGATGGTGAAATCCTTTGGCTCGGCGCGGAGATCGGCGAGACGATCGCGGTTGGTTCGCCGCTGATCCGGCTCAAGGTCGAAGGCGAGGGGACTGCTGAAGCGAAACCGGCCGCCGAAGCTCCTCCGGCTCCGAAGCCAGCAGCAGCGCCAAAAAAAGAGCCGGCCGCCGAAGCAGCAGCGCCGGGGAAGCCCGCGGCCAAGGCCGCCACTCCGGATGCGCCCGCTCCCGCCAAAGCCTCCGCCGCACGGTCCACTGGCGCTCCGCGCGCCGAGGGGGAGAAGCCTGTCGCATCGCCGGCTGTCCGGTTGCGCGCGAAGGAAGCCGGTATCGACCTGCGTCAGGTTTCGGGTACGGGGCCAGGCGGGCGTATCACGCACGAGGACGTCGAGGCATTCGTTGCGCGCGGTCCGCAGGTTGCGCGCGTCACCGGGCTTGTTGAGAACAACGCCGTCGAACACATCAAGGTCATCGGCCTTCGCCGCAAGATCGCGGAAAAGATGTCGCTGTCCAAATCGCGCATACCGCATATCACTTATGTCGAGGAGGTCGACGTCACTGCGCTTGAGGAATTGCGCGCCAATCTGAACAAGCAAAAGCGGCCCGACCGCGCAAAGTTGACCCTGTTGCCGTTCCTCATGCGAGCGATGGTGAAGGCGATCTCCGAGCAGCCCAACCTCAACGCCCTGTACGACGACGACGCCGGCATCATCCATCAGCACGGCGGCATCCATATCGGTATCGCCGCCCAGACGCCCACTGGGCTGGTCGTGCCTGTCGTCAAGCATGCCGAGGCGCGTGATCTGTGGGACTGCGCCGCCGAGGTCAACCGGCTTGCGGAGGCCGCAAAGACCGGCACTGCGACGCGGGAGGAACTCTCCGGCTCGACGATCACGATCACGTCGCTGGGGGCCATGGGTGGGATCGCCACGACGCCGGTCATCAACTATCCGGAAGTCGCAATCGTCGGCGTCAACAAGATGTTGGTGCGGCCGGTCTGGGATGGCACACAGTTCATCCCCCGCAAGATGATGAACCTGTCGTCCAGTTTCGATCACAGGGTCATCGACGGCTGGGACGCGGCGGTGTTTGTGCAACGTATCAAGACATTGCTGGAAACACCTGCAATGATTTTTGTCGAGAGCTAAGCAATGAAAGAGATCTCCTGCAGGCTTCTCGTCATCGGCGCCGGTCCGGGCGGCTATGTTTGCGCAATCAGGGCCGGTCAGCTCGGCATCGATACGGTGATTGTTGAAAAGGCAAAACCAGGCGGTACCTGCCTCAATGTCGGATGCATTCCCTCCAAAGCGCTGATCCACGCCGCCGAGGAATATGAGAAAACCCTGCACATGGCGCGCGGGAAGAGCCCGCTCGGCATTTCGGTGCAGAAGCCCGTACTCGATCTCGGCCGGACGGTCGCCTGGAAAGATGGGATCGTTGGACGCCTGAACAGCGGTGTCTCCGGCCTTTTGAAGAAGGCAAAGGTCAAGTCGGTCGAAGGCGCGGCGAGGTTTCGGGACGGCAAGACCGTCGAGGTCGAGACCGAGACCGGGCTTCAGGTGATCCGGCCGGAATTCGTGGTGATCGCGACCGGTTCGGGTCCGGTCGAACTTCCCTTCATGCCGTTTGGCGGGCCGGTGATTTCGTCGACCGAGGCACTTGCGCTCACAAGCGTGCCGCCGAATTTGGCGGTCATCGGCGGTGGCTACATCGGTCTCGAACTTGGCATCGCATTCGCCAAGATGGGCTCGGCCGTATCGGTCGTCGAGGCGGAGGCCCGGATACTTCCGCAATACGATGCCGAACTCACTCGCCCGGTCGCAAAGCGGCTTGGGGAACTTGGCATGGAAGTGCTGACAGGCGCGAGGGCAAAGGGTCTGTCGTCCAAGCAGGATGCGTTGCTGGTCGAGACTACGGACGGCAAGGAACTGAAGATCGAGGCGGACAAGATCCTTGTCACCGTAGGACGCAAGCCGGTCACTGATGGCTGGGGCCTCGAGGAAATCGACCTGGACATGGACGGGCGTTTCGTCCGCATCGATGACCAATGCCGAACCTCAATGCGCGGTATCTATGCGATTGGCGATGTCACCGGAGAGCCGATGCTGGCGCATCGCGCCATGGCGCAGGGCGAAATGGTCGCGGAGATCATAGCCGGCCACAAAAGAAGCTGGGACAAGCGCTGCATTCCGGCCGTCTGCTTCACCGACCCGGAAATCGTCACCGCCGGTCTTTCGCCGGACGAGGCGCGTGCGCTCGGCCGCGAAATCCGGATTGGACAGTTTCCGTTCTCGGCGAATGGCCGCGCAATGACCATGCTCGGCGAGAATGGCTTTGTCCGGGTTGTTGCGCGCGCCGACAACAATCTGGTGCTCGGCATTCAGGCGGTAGGCCATGGGGTGTCCGAGTTGGCGGCCAGCTTCGGCCTTGCTCTGGAGATGGGAGCGCGGCTTGAAGATATTGCCGGCACGATCCATGCGCACCCGACGCAGGGCGAGGGGTTCCAGGAAGCCGCCCTCAAGGCGCTTGGCCACGCCCTGCATATTTAGCGAACCGGTCGTATCCACGGCCACTCCGCGCCGCCTGCCTTTGCATCGGCAATGAGCCCGCACAAAAACTGCCTCTGGATCAACGCTCGGATCGGCTTTACAAACCCCGCAAGCGATAACAGTATCGCGCCTTCGTCCGGCAACTTCCGCCGGCAAAAATCGCTGTAACCAGGAAGGGTTAAGGGAGGAATTTGAATGCGTAATCCGATTCGCAAACTGCTGGCTGCGTCAGTCGCCGGCGCCGCCATGCTGGCGGCTTCGGTCGCCGCACAGGCCGCCGATGTCAAGATCGGCTTTCTTGGCGGCTTCACCGGCCCGATCGAAAGCCTGGTGCCGCCGATCCATGAAGGCGCAAAGCTCGCCGTCAAGCAAATCAACGAACAGGGCGGCATCCTTGGCGGCCAGCTCGTCATGGTGCAGGGCGATTCCACCTGCGCTGATGCCACCGCAGCTTCCAACGCCGCCGACCGCATGGTCAATGCCGAGAAGGTGACGGCTCTCGTCGGCCCGCTCTGCTCCGGCGAGACCATCGCGGCGGCCAACAGTGCGGCCATTCCCGGCGGCGTCGTGATCGTGTCGCCGGCAGCGACGTCTCCGGCTCTCACTACCTTGGACGACAAGGATCTGGTGTTCCGCACAACGCCGTCGGATGCCTATAGCGGGAACGTGCTTGCGCATCTGCTGAAGACGAAAGGCCACGACAACATCGCAATTACCTATGTCAACAATGACTACGGCAAGGGATTCGCCGACGCTCTGGAAGCGGCATTCGTCAAGGAAGGCGGCAAGGTTGCTGCCAAGGAAGCGCATGAGGACGGCAAGGCCGACTATCGTGCCGAGATCGGTTCGCTGGCCTCGTCCGGCGCCGAGATGCTGGTCGTGCTCGCCTATGTCGACGGCTCTGGCCAGACCATCGTCCGGCAGGCGCTTGAGGGCGGCGACTTCACCAAATTTGCAGGCGGCGACGGCATGGTCGGAGATTCGTTGGTGACGGCCATTGGCGAGGGTAAGCTTGATGGCTTCATCGGCACCAAGATCGGCCGTTCGGAAACGCCGGGCACTGCAAAGTATGCCGAGTTTGCGAAGGCAGCCGGTCTGGACCCGGCGGCGTCCTTCGCTCCTCAGGCCTATGACGCGGCATTCCTACTTGCTCTTGCCATTCAGAAAAACGGCAAGGACGGACGCGAGGGTGTGAGCGCAGCGCTGCGCGAAATGGCCAGCGCGCCGGGCGAAACCATCTACCCGGGCGAGTGGGACAAGGCGGTGAAGCTCCTCGCCGAAGGCAAGGACATCAATTACGAAGGCGCCTCCGGCAGCCAGGAATTCGATGAAGCCGGCGATGTGCCGGGCGTCATCATCGAGATGGTCATCGAAGGCAAGGGCTTCAAGGAAATCGGCCAGGTGAACTAACCGGGCTGACAGGTCCGGCGGTTGAACGAGAAGGCCCGGAGCTTGCCTCCGGGCTTTTGCTTGCGGTTGTATGGTCTTGACCGTTGGCCCGGTGTGGTTCGACAAGTACCCCCTCACCGCCTCGCTTTGCTCGGCACTTCGTGAGGGGAGAGGAATCGATGGCCGAGAACTTGGCGCCCTTCCTCGCCCACATGAAAATGGGGTAGAGGTGGCCGCGAAGCGGCCGGTGAGGGGGCTTTCCAACACAAGTTTCTCCATCGCCACGCCCCGTTTCCGGTCTGGCCATTGTCAAAGAACCTCCCTCTCGGGAGCAGTCGGGAAGCGGGGCGCTGGGTCGGCACCTCGTAAAGTAAATGTATGGCGCCTTCCCAGCGCCCCGCCAGTGGTCTTGCCCGATCGTCGGGGCCCCCGCGGTGGCCTCTGCCGGTGCGGGGGAGCCG
>JBEVEP010000036.1:0-5764 GCA_040512755.1 Mesorhizobium sp. | reverse complement strand
AAAGTGCCTGGTGACAGGGCCTGGGGTGACATAGCGCGGCGAGCGCAGATTAGCCCCCTTCACCAAATCGAACCGCAGCGTCACGTCGATCGGGCTCTCGATCGCGGTTCCACACACCTCCCCGTCGCCTTGGGCAGCATGCGTGTCGCCGGCAGAAAAGATCGCTCCCTCGACCTCGACGGGCAAGTAAAGCTCGGCGCCTTCGGCGAGGTCACGGACATCCATATTGCCGCCGACATTGCGCGGCGGGATGATGCTGTGCAGGCCCGGCGCCGCCGGCGCCACGCCAATCGTCCCCGTAAAGGGCCGAAGGGGCACGCGCCCGCCCGGCCCATACATCGCCGGGGTGAGCCCCGGATCGTAGTTCCAATGATGCAGTCTGGCCGTCGGGAACTGATCGCTGAGCAGGCCGAACCCCGGAATATTTCCCGTCCAACCCCAGCCGGATGGACGGAACGACAACACGCTCACCTTCAACGCATCGCCCGGCTTTGCGCCGTCGATGTATACGGGGCCCGTAACCGGGTTCACCCGCGTGAAATCGAGCGTTTCCAGGTCGGCCGCCGTGGAGTTTCGTGTGAGCTGTCCGGACGAGGCGTCGAGGGTCTCGAAGTGCACGGTTTCGCCAGGCGCGATCGTCAGGGCCGGGGGAAACGCGTTGTTCCAGCCGTGGTGGATGTGATCCCGGTGAATCGTGTGACGGGTTGATTTACTCATCGCGCGAACTCCTAGACAGCCACGGTGAGGGCGCCGTCGATTACCAGGTTGGTGCCTGAGATGCGGCTCGCCATTGGGCTCGAGACGAACACGACGCCGTTCGCGACCTCGGCAAGAGTCCCGAACTTGCCGGTCGGATTGACCTTGAGCGTGGACTCGAACAGGGCTGGCATGTCCTTCTCGATCGTCTGCCAGATCCCACCGTCGAAATAGGTGTTGCCGGGCGACACGCAATTCACGCGGATGCCCTTCCCGACGAGCTGCCGGCTCAACCCTTTCGCATAGTGGATCAGCGCGGCCTTCATTGCCCCGTAGGAGCCGGCAGCGAAATCCACCTCGAAGCCGGAGACGCTCGAGATTAGAGACGATTGAGCCACTCGCCGACTTCTCGAGGAACGGCACCGCCGCCGCGACGGCGTTGACCGTGTGCATCATGTTTCCCCACTCTCCCGCCTGCCGGGAAGCCAGGGGGTGGCCTGACCACCGCTGCCCGTACTACTCGGCCAGACGTGTCGCAGAGGTGCGGTCATCGGACATCGCCACACGTTCTCCCTTCCGGGTCACGGCAGTATCAAAGGCCCGCGTGAGAAGACTTCGCGCACCAGAGGCGCAAAGAATTCCAGGGCTTGGTCGGGTAGTCTGGATCAATGGCGATGTACTCGCCGCCGAGGCCTTGAGCGGTAGGAGCCATAGAGACTGCCTTCGACTACGCCATATTCTCCACCATGAAGCGCGCCGCCGCAGTGGGGGTAAGCCCGATGTTTATGACGGTGAAACTGGGACCGTGCGCCTGCACGGCCTAGCTGAAGGGCAGGAAGACGGGAACGAGCAGCACGCTGACAATCGACACGACGATGGCGAACGGCACCCCAACCTTCACGAAGTCGCCGAAGCTGTACTGGCCTGGTCCGACCACCAGCGTGTTCACCGGCGAAGAAATTGGCGTCATGAAGGCGGTGGACGCCGCCAGAGCGATGATCATTGCGAAAGGATAGGGCGAGGCTCCGAGATCCTTGGCGATGGCCAATGCCACCGGCGCCATCAGCACGGCCGTCGCGGTGTTGGAGATGAAGAGGCCAAGGAGGGCGGTGATGACAAAAAGGGTCGCGAGCACCAAGCGCGGGGAAGCGCCGCCGACGAGATTGACCACCACGTCTGCCGCCAGGTCGACGCCGCCGGTCCGCTGCAGGGCGAGCGAGAAGGGCAGCATGCCAACGATCAGAATCAGCGTCTTCCAGCTGATCGAGCCATAGGCGCTGTTAAAGTCGACGCAGCCGAGCAGCCCCATCAGCAGGCAGCCGAGCAGCGCAGCCTGGACGTTCGGCACGATACCGCTCACCATCAGAACAACCACGAGGCCAAGCACACCGAGTGCATAAGGTGCGCGACTGGCGGCGGGCAGCACGTCTTCAAGCTCGGCCGGCATGTTCAGCACGACCATGTCGGCGATGTCGTCCTGGAGATCACGAATGTCGGACCAGAAGCCGACCAGTAGCAGCGTGTCGCCGAGCTTGAGCTTTTCGGTCAGCAGGCCTTCCGTCACTACCTTGCCGCCATGCCGCAGGCCGATCACGGTGAGCCGGTATTCGGAGCGCATCCGCGCTTCGAGCACGGTCTGGCCGATGAGTCTCGATTCGGCAGGCAGTATGACCTCGACCATGCCGATCTCCTGCGACTGGTCGCTGAAATAGTCGTTGCCATCGCCGAGCGGACGCGGCTCCAGCGCATAGGCCTTGCGCAGCGCCTCGATTTTTTCCCTGGGGGCGTTCACATCGACAAGCAATATGTCGCCGGCTTCAATCTGCGTTTGCGCCATGGGGCGGAGCATCTTCGTGGCGAGACCCTTGCGCCGCTCGATCGCGAGCAGGTTCACGCCGGCGGCGCGTAGCGAGATTTCGTCGAGCCTCTTGCCCACCAACGAGGAACGTTCGGTGACGAAGACGCGTTGCTCGCGCTGGGCGAGCCTGTAGCGCCCGGTCCATTCGCGCAAGGTAGGACGACTGGAGGCGCCCACGTCGGCCGACTTCGTGGCCAGCAGTCGACGCGCAAACAGCATGTAGAGGATGCCGAGGACGAGCAGCGGCAGGCCGAACGGCGTGAAGCTGAAGAAGCCGAATCCCTCCGCCCCCTGGCGGACCAGTTCCGCGTTGACGACGAGATTCGGCGCGGTGGCGACGAGCGTCAGCATACCGCTGATGAGGGCGGCAAAGCTGAGCGGCATCATCAGCCGACCTGGCAACATGCCACGGTTCTGCGAGATGCGCAGTACCACTGGGATGAAGATAGCGACCACCGCCGTCGAGCTCATCAGTGAGCCGAGGCCGCCTACCGCCGCCATCAGCAGGATGAGCAGACGGCTCTCGCTGGTGCCTGCCTTGGCGTCGAGCCAGTCTCCGAGGCGGCGCGCGACGCCCGTGCGCACCAAGCCTTCCCCGATCACGAACAGGGCAGCGATGAGGATGATGGAAGAATCACTGAACCCCGCCAGCGCCTCGTTCATGGTGATGATGCCGGTGAGCGGCATCACCACGATCACGAGCAGCGCCACGGCGTCCATGCGCGGCCGGTTGATCACGAACATGGCGACCGCTGCCGCGAGCATAAGCAGGACGAGGATAAGATCCTGGTTCATCACGGTTTCCTGCACAGGGCGATGGGGTGAGCTTGTTCCATCAATTGGATACCGACGTCCACCTGAAAACCGCATGTGCCCCTCGGTGATCGTTCCACTTTAGTGTAGAGAGGGGCGGTTGCCGGGACGCGATACAGATGGCGCGGATCAAGATCGTACATACGACCGAATACACCTACCGCAATCCGGTCGGCCTTCTGCGTCACAGGCTGATGGTCCGGCCCGACGACAGTCACGACCTGAGATTGCATCGTGCCGAGCTAAGGGTTGAGCCGGAGCCGACTGCCGTGCACTGGAAGCACGATATGTTCGACAACTCCATCTGCTTCCTCGAATGGCCCGAGACGCTCAGGACCGACCGCCTGACCGTCGTCTCGACGCTGGATCTCACGCACCATCCCGACGGCCAGCCATTGCCACAGTACAGTCTTGAACCCACGGCCGAAGTGTTCCCTTTCTCCTACGCGCAGAACGAGATCCCCGATCTGGCGCGCCTTACCGAGCGGCAAATGCCGGACCCGGACCGCAAGGTTGATGCCTGGGCTCGGCGCGTCATTACCGCGGCCGGTAGCACGGGGACGTTGACGGTGCTGGAGGCGATGACACACGTCATCCAGCAGGAGTTCCGGTATGGTGCGCGGCATGAGGAAGGGACGCAGACCGCCGCGCAGACCCTCGAGCTCGGCACCGGTACCTGCCGCGACTTTGCTGTGCTGATGATGGAGGCGTTGCGCAGTTTCGGCCTCGCCACGCGCTTCGTCACCGGGTACCTCTACGATGACACCTCGGGCACTACCCGGGGAGGCGGCAGTACGCACGCCTGGTGCGGCGTGTATCTGCCGGGTGCCGGCTGGGTCGAGTACGATCCGACCAACGGGCTGGTCGCCGGCGCCAATCTGATCCGAGTAGGCGTAGCCCGAGAGGCCTCGCAGGCCATTCCGATATCGGGTGGCTTTGCTGGCAATGCGGACGATCCGATTGGCCTGCATGTCGACGTGTCAGTCGGAGCCGTGCCGATGCGATGAGCGGATCGGCTTGCTGAGGAATGATATGAGTTCCGATCCCGAAGGGGAGGCTCCCCCGACGTCTTATGTTTCGACCGGTCGCCTGCCGCCACCGGATGTGGTGGCTGCGCTTGTCCGCGCCTCGCACGATAGGTTCAGATCGAACACGGATGGCCGCAACTCGGACGTCTACCCTTCCCTTGGCGTCATGCCGAGCGAGCTTTTCGGCATCTGTGTCGTCGGGGCCAACGGGTCATGGCATGCGGCCGGCGACTGGGACCGTGATTTCACCATAATGAGCGTGTCGAAGCCGTTCGTCTTTGCTCTCGTGTGCCAGGCCATCGGTGCAGGAGAAGCGCGCACTAAGCTTGGGGTGAACGCGACCGGCCTACCTTTCAACTCACTGGAAGCTTTGGAGCGGGCCGGGGACGGCCGGACCAACCCAATGGTCAATTCCGGCGCGATTGCCACCTCCAGCCTGGTGCCAGGAGCGAACCGTGTGGAAAAATGGCACCTGATCCGCGAAGGGCTTTCACGCTTCGCCGGCCGTGAGCTGCTGATCGACGAAGATGTGTATGGCTGCGCGCTCGAAAGCAACTCCCGCAACCAGGCGATCGCCCGGTTGCTTCAGACATATGGACGAATCTATGCAGACCCTGGGGAGGCGATCGATCTCTACACCATGCAGTGTTCTCTCCGCGTCAACGCGAAGGACCTCGCCGTCATGGGTGCGACGCTGGCTGATGGCGGCGTCAATCCGCTGACCAGGGAGCACGTGATCGACGCGGATACCTGTCGCTTTGCGTTGGCGGTCATGGCAACGGCGGGGTTATACGAGACCTCGGGAGACTGGCTCTATCAAGTGGGCCTGCCCGGCAAGAGTGGAATCGCCGGCGGCATCGTGACCGTAGCGCCAGGCAAGGGCGGCCTCGGTACCTTTTCGCCGCGGCTGGATGCCGCCGGAAACAGCGTCAGGGGGCAGCTGGCGGCGCGCTATCTCTCGAAGCAGCTCGGGCTGAGCATCTTCGCCTCAAACGCCGAGCCATAATGCCGGTTGCAAGCGGCCCATGCCGCCCCGTTCTATCCTGCGCCTGATCGCCCGGCGGCTGCCGCCCGAGCAGACCGAATGGTAATCGGCGCCGCCATCGCCGAACTACAGAAGCAGTGGAAGTCGGACGCTGTAGCCGACCGCCATTGCGATGTTTTTCAAGGACAGTCCGGTCCAAGCGGCAGACCGGGCCATCCCTCCAGTGGAACAGCAAACGTTTCAGTTCCACCTGCTCCCACCATGATAGCCGCCAAGCGCATCTGGTTATCCTGGTGGACGAGGACGGGGCCGCCGGAGCTGCCGACATAGCTGTCGCAGGTGGTGGCCCAGACCCCGCTCATTTGCCTCAGCGTCCGGCACGTT
>JBEVEP010000031.1:0-12990 GCA_040512755.1 Mesorhizobium sp. | reverse complement strand
CCGTCGACCGCGGTATCGCGCTGACCGCTCGTCAGCACACGCCCGACCTTGCAACGGATCAACGCTTCCAGGGCTTCGAACGGATCTCGGGTCATATCGAAGGCGCGGTGGCAGGTGACGTTGAGTGGACCGGCACGCTCCACGAGAGCGGTCATATGGGCTTCGTCAATCGTCCCGTCGGCGTTGAGGCAGCCCACGACAACACCGGCAACGCCGAGGTCCCGCAGCGCGTCCACGTCGGCGAGCATCGAGCGGTATTCGGCGTTGGAATACAGAAAGTCGCCACCTCGCGGCCGGACAATGACGTGGAACGGAACTGTGGCTACTTCCAACGCCAGGCGCACGGTGCCAAGGCTCGGCGTGATCCCGCCTTCGACCAGGCTAGCACAAAGTTCCACGCGGTCCGCGCCGTTTTCCTGGGCCGCGACCAACCCGTCGATACCTTCCACACAGATTTCGATCAGGGGCAATGGAGCAGAGTTAGGGTTGGGGAGGGACATGCCGAGATCCATCAACAGCGATTGCTGCCGCCGAATTAGCGCATCGAGCAAGCTAAGGCGATCTCCAGGCTCAAATTCAATTGTTCCACGGAGGAATTCCTTCGCATGCCAGTCGGCAAGGTGGCACAGGGTTCGCTTCGACGGCGCGTCAAACGTACTACTCCAAACGTTCGGAACTCATTTGAAAGCTATTCGATGCAATTCGAAGCGAAATTGAAACAAATCCACGTCATCGCGACATCAAGCTGAAATACCACTCCCCCAAAGTCGGCTTGCTCGGTTGGCAAAGGAAAGAGTCGTCTCAACATCCGCTGGTCAACGCCAGCGGCGCACCTGGCCGATTGGCGAACCGACGACAGTTCCATCGCGCCTGACGTTTCCGCATAGGCGACTGCCAGCGTCACATTCGGTGATTTCCATCCAGAGCCGCAATGCGGTTCGTCGACTTCAAAAGGAGGGACTCGTGAGGATTTCGCGTTTGACCACATTTGCTGCATTTGCCTGCCTGGCAATGACAGGTATCTCAACGGCTGCAGACCTGACGCCGGGAAGCGGTCACAGCGTCCGTATCGGCGCCATGCAAGGCATTCTGTACTACACGGCCGATCAGGAGGGGTACAAGGTCATCACGACATTGGCCGCCGGCGCAGACGGATTGCCGATCCGGTTCAGCACGACGCTGGCGGCCGGCCAGCGCGCGGTCATCTCGGTACCACAGTCCGTTGGCGAACCGCCCGTCGATTTCGAGATCGTACGCAACGGCGATGTTCTCGTTGTAAGGGAGCCGGCAGCCTCGGCGCCAACGCAATTGACACACCGCTCTGTCGCTTTCAGAGAGTAACGCTGACCGATGCGACGCGGTTGAACCGGCTGCGAAATCCGCCGCGTCCCATGTGTTCTTGGCCTGCGTGGTATGGCGACTCCGACTATGGCATCTTGCTGATGATTTCGCGTATTTCATTGGCGTCATACGCACGCAAGGTCTGTGCTTTGACGTTGCCCAACTGCGAGATTGCAAGCGTGAGAGCCGTCACGGCGACATCATTGTCGGATTCAGCGATCGCGACGACGATTTCGGTCTGACCAAACGTCCAGAAGATGTCCCGCACCTTCACGCCGCTCTTTTCGGCGAGTGCCTTCAGCACTTCAGCGCGCTGCGGCGAATCCTTGATTGCGCGAAGCCCCTGGTCTGTAAAGTTTGCGAGCACCACGTAGGTGGCCATGTCAGATCTCCTCCCAGGAGTCCGCCCCCACGATGGGTTCCCCCGTCTCCGAAGCGCACCCTAGCACTCGTATTTACCAGCCGCAACTATGCGTTGAACCCGATCGCACTGCACCGAATTGTTTCACTCGGCAGCAATGATGCAGGCTCGCCTTGCCCGGAAACGCGCTGAAAGATCCGTGGGTTGACGAACGGTCAGCCCGGCATGGAACTAAAGTGTGGTTTCAAATAGATACGAGTGTTAGAGAGTGGGCCAAATAAGGCAAAGCAGCAGCCACAGTGCTGGCGTTCTAGAAAACCATGAAAAATCAGTACTCTAACAAACGAAGAGTTCTTTCCGTTGCGCCTATGATGGATTGGACGGACCGTCATTGCCGTTTCCTCCATCGGCTACTCACACGCCGGGCGCTGCTCTATACGGAAATGGTGGTTGCTGATGCTGTCATTCATGGAGCCCGAGAGCGGCTGCTCGGTTTTGATGCCTGTGAGCATCCCGTCGCATTGCAACTCGGCGGCTCCGATCCCGCCAAGCTGGCGGAGGCTGCGCGGATTGGCGAAGCGTTCGGCTATGACGAGATCAACGTCAATGTAGGCTGCCCGTCCGACCGCGTGCAATCAGGCACGTTCGGCGCCTGCCTGATGAAGACCCCCGATCTGGTGGCCGAGGGCGTTGCCGCGATGAAGGGGGCGGTTGGGATTCCGGTTACCGTCAAATGCCGTATCGGCGTTGACGATCAGGATCCGGAATTTGCGCTCGATGACCTTTCGAATGCGGTATTTGCCGCCGGCGCCGATGCCCTTTGGGTACATGCGCGCAAGGCGTGGCTCGAAGGTTTGAGCCCGAAGGAAAATCGGGACATTCCACCACTTGACTATGATCGCGTCTACCGGCTGAAAGGCAAAAATCCCGATCGATTCATCGGCATCAATGGCGGCATCCAATCTCTGGATGAAGCCGCGCGGCATCTCGACTACGTGGACGGCGTGATGCTTGGCCGTGCGGCTTACCATACGCCCGCTATCCTGGCCGATACCGATCGTCTGATTTACGGGGAGAGCCAGCCGCCCGTGGATTTTGGTGTTCTGGTCGAACGGATGGCCGCCTATGCAGCCCGCCACATTGAGCACGGAGGACGTCTGGCGCATGTCACGCGCCACATGGTCGGGCTTTTCCATGGCCTCCCGGGGGCGCGGCGCTACCGGCAGATCCTTTCCACCGATGCTGCGCAGGCCGGGGCCGGGCCAGAGGTGCTGCATCGGGCGTTTGCGGCAGTAGACTTCGGCTCGGACAGCAAGGCTGCTTGACGCGAACCACCGTCACAGGGACGGCTTCCACTTCGTGCCTCCGATCCATTGCTCGCTTGCCATTTGATGGCCGGTTTACTTTCGCCAATCGGCAGGATAGCCATCCGCCAACCCACCGGAGAGGCCAGAAATGCCGGAAATGCATATGGCGGCGGGAGAGATCGCCACTTTCGCTGCTGTAGTTGCCGCTTCCGGCGTCGTTTCTGGTCTTCTGGCCGGAATTTTCGGGATCGGTGGCGTCGCCGTGCTGGTACCGGTGTTCTACCAGGTCTTCGGATTGTTGGGTGTAGACGAAATTGTGAGGATGCACCTCTCCGTCGGCTCCTCGCTGGCGATCATCGTTCCGACCTCGATCCGCTCTTTCACGGGGCATAAAGCCAAGGGCGCGGTTGATATGGACCTGCTGAGGTCCTTTCTGATCCCTGTGCCTGCCGGTGTCATTCTCGCTTCCATCGCTGCGGCATACATTTCGAGCGAAGGCCTGCGGATCATCTTCTCAGCGATTACGGTGCTGGTGGGGCTGAAGCTGCTGTTCAACCGTGACAGTTGGCGTCTGGGCGACAAAGTTCCCGGAAATCCGTGGCGGTCTTTCATCGGCGTGCTCATCGGTTTCTTTTCGACGCTGATGGGCATCGGGGGAGGCGTGATGAACAATACCTTCATGACCCTCTACGGGCGCCCGATGCATCAGGCGGTCGCCACATCTTCCGGTGTCGGTGTGATGATCGCGATCCCGGGCACGATCGGCTATATCTGGGCAGGCTGGGGCAATCCGCTGCTTCCTATCGTCTCCACGGGATACATCAACTGGATAGCCGTCGCTCTCGTCATACCGATTGCGCTGATCGTCACGCCTTATGGCGTCCATCTGGCGCACTGGCTGAAGAAACGGCATCTCGAGATTGGCTTCGGCCTGTTTTGCTTATTCGTTTCGGCGCGCTTTTTCATCAGTCTTTTTGACTAGCGGGCATCGCAGCCAGGCTCAGTCCCTCAGGATCATCCGGTCGCCCCGCACATCGAAACCGGACAGAGTTCCGATGAAATTCATGCCGAGCAACGTCTGGCCAAGCGCGCCGCTTTCGGCGACCAGCATCGGCACATTCCGGCGCGTGATCGCGCCGATTGTGATCGTGTCTGCAATCACGCGCGCCGCCTTGGCTGTACCGTTCGCCGTGGACACGGGGATTGTGAAGCTGAGAGCAGCGGTATCGAAGCCGGCACGCCTGGCATCGGAAGCCGTCAACACGGTGCTGCTGGCGCCGGTGTCGACCAGCACGTCGACCGCGGCCCCATTGATTGCCGCCCGCGCCCCGAAGTGGCCGTTCGAGAGCTTGTCCAGCATCACGACATGATTGCCGTCGCCGTCACTGATGGAAAGCGGGCTTCCCGGAACAAGACCGGCTGTCACCCTGTTTGCGAAGTCCTGCAGCTCGTAACGGTATTGATAGCCGGCGATCAGGGCAAGGATGACCAGCAACCATAGCGCCAGGCTGCGCGCGACATAGCCCAGCCGCATCCCGGAGCCGAGGATTCCGGCGGCAAGCACTGTTCCCCAAATGCCGAGATAGAGCGTCTGGCCAAAGGCGTCGTTGGCGATGCCGAATGTCGAACCCGCGGAGTCATTCAGGACCAGCAGGATCAGACCGCCGCCGATGACTGCAATGATGATCCAAAGAAAACGACTCATGGCTGTCCTGCGGCGCTGCGTTCACGCGCCATACGAGCGCGCCGCGTCTCGCGTCGTGGTTTGCGCTCGACTGTCTCAAGGCGCTCAGGCAGAATCGCCATGATGCTGCGGCGAGTTTCCGCTGTCATGGCGATCCAGCCGGATATCTCATCGCGTGTCCGGCCACACCCAAAACAGTAGCCGGTTTTCATGTCGATCGAGCAAACAAGAATGCAAGGTGATTCGATGGCCGTCATGGCGATTCCGTTTCGAACTTCCCAGATGGTGCAGCCTCGAAGACGATGCAAGCCCGTTTAAACGCGCTGCGGAAAAAGCTTCTTGCGTCACATCATTTCCTAATGCGTGTGATTGTGTAGAGAGATGAAAACGGACACGAGCGGTACAGCACAGAGGCAGACAGACGCGAGATGACAAGCGGACTTCCATTCGACGATTTTCGTAGCCTGCTGGCGGCCCTTGAAGGTCCTGACGAACGGGCGGCAGCCGGCGTACGTTCTCTCTATGAACGCACGGGCAAGCCGAAGGGGTCGCTTGGCCGGCTCGAAGACATTGCGGAGTGGCTGGCTGCCTGGACGGGGCGGGTCCCGCCGGTCGTGAACAGGCCGCTGGTCGCAATCTTTGCCGGCAATCATGGCATAGCCGGTCAGGACATTTCGCCCCGCTCGCAGGTGACGACCGCCCAACTTGTGGAACTGACCGCGTCCGGCGGCGCAGCGATAAATCAGTTCTGCATTGCCTCCAATCTCGGGCTCAAGGTGTTCGACCTTGCTCTCGAGCTTCCGACTGCGAATATCACGGAGGATGCAGCTCTCGATGAGCGTGCGTGCGCGGCCACCATGGCGTTCGGGATGGAAGCTGTAGCCGACACCGATCTGCTCTGCATTGGCGATCTGGGAGTCGGCAATTCCACGGTCGCCGCCGCCTTGTTCGCAGCGCTGCTTGGCGGGAGCGGCGCCGAGTGGGTCGGATCGGGGTCCGGCGCGGATGATGCGATGGTCGCGCGCAAAGCGGCTGTCGTAGACCGCGCTCTGGCTTTCCACGGCAAGAATCTGAAGGATCCGCTGGAAGCATTGCGGCGTGTTGGCGGGCGCGAATTTGCAGCGATTGCAGGTGCCATCCTTGCCGCGCGAAAGCAGCGGGTGGCCGTCATTCTTGACGGCTTTGCGACGACTGCGGCCGCGGCCGTACTGCATACTATCAACCCCGCGGCTCTCGATCATTGCGTGCTTGCACACCTTTCAGCCGAACCCGGCCATGCGCGAGCGGCAGCGAGGCTTGGACTTCGCCCGATCCTCGATCTTCAACTGCATCACGGAGAGGCGACCGGAGCGGCCCTGGCAGCCGGAATTATCCGGGCGGCTGCACTTTCGCTTTCCGGCATGGCAGCCGCTATCAGACAGCCCTGAGCCGGCGCACCGGTTGTACAGCAGCGCGTGCAGGAACCGCCGGCAGCGCCTCCATGACGCGCGATGGCGGGAATACCGCGATGGCTTCAGTACCTTGGCGCAGTGTCGACAATAGCTGGAATTCGCCGCCGTGCATCGATAGCAGGCCCTGCACGATCGGTAAGCCCAGGCCGGTGCCCTGTTCCGCGCTCTTGATCGCGATCGAACCCTGGCCGAAGGCCGATAGTACGATCGGGATCTCGTCTTCGGGGATACCGGGGCCGTTGTCCTTGACCGAAACGTATTGACCGCCTCCCGCGGTCCAGCCAACGCGCACGAGGATTTCGCCGCCGCTTCCCGTGAATTTTACGGCGTTGGAAAGCAGGTTCAAAACAATCTGACGAACGGCCCGCGTATCTGCGAATAGACGCGGCATCCCGATTTCGAACTGCCGGACGAGGCGGATGTTCTTGTTGCGGGCCTTGAGTTCCATCATACGGCAGCACTCTTCAACCGTGTCGAGGATGACCATAGGCTCCTCGTTCAACTGATAGCGGCCTGCCTCGATCCGGGAGAGGTCAAGGATCTCGTTAATCACATCGAGGAGGTGCTGGCCCGAACCATGAATGTCGCGGGCATAGTCGCGATAGGTCGGATTGTTCAGTGAGCCTAGCACCTCACTCGCCATCACCTCGGAAAAGCCCAGAATGGCGTTGAGCGGGGTGCGTAGTTCATGGCTCATCGAAGCGAGAAAGCGCGACTTTGCAAGGTTTGCCTCTTCGGCTCTCCAGCGGGCTTCGTCCGATATCGACCTGGCGGTTTCGACTTCAGCGAGGAGGGCGTCCATCTCGGGTCGAAATGAAATCAGCATGATCGCTGACTTGTTCATATTGCCGGCGACATAAGAGAAGAAGGGCAAGGACAGGACGAGCAGGGCAGCCATTATGCTTTCCGCCGACGGGGAAAGCGCCGGCCCGGCGAACGCATAGACGGCGACCGGGAGGATAAACGTTACGATAAGCGCGCCGCTCAAGGCGGAACCGATAAGCGCGGTTGCGGCGATGGCTATCAAAAGCGCGACTGCCTTGATCACCGAAAACTGGCTTGCGTCACATCGCTCGCATTGCAGCAGGGCAAAATAGGTCCAGCCGATTCCACTCAAAAAATGCCCCAGCAGGAGATAACCGCGTGCGGAAACGGTTGTGATGTTCGCAACATCCATCTTCTTGATTCGAAGCGCGATCGCGAACAGGACTGCATAGCCGGTCACGGTGATGAGCGACCAAATCATGATATCCGTGCGCGAGCCTGCGAGCACTGCCGCCGTCGAGATCAACAGCACCAGCAGAGGAATAGCGGTCGCGCTATTGATCACCGCCCGAGCGTGAAGCTTCAGCAGCTCACGGTCGAGCGTTGGGTTGCCTGCCTGCTGGGAAAGACGATCGCGAGTCTTGCGCACAGCCTTCGACACATCGTTGTTGCGACGCGGCTTCCGGCGGTCCACTATGAATTTATCCGCCGTGTTCGATTGTTGCAGCGGCATGGATTTTCTATTCTGGCGCGTATCAAATATTAGCGCAGGCTAGTTTGTAATGATTAAGAGTCCCTTCCGCGGATGATCCGATCCTGGTCTGGTAGATATCGGCGCGGCTACCCGCGTCCTGAACGCAGCCTGTTCCGAAAATTGCTCGATATTGGGCTGGCCATGGCTATCTTTGGGCTCTTGCTGCTGATTTCGGCGCGGCTCGATCGCGTCGAAGTTCAGTTGCCAACGGCAGCTGCAATCGTCAACGACGGCGATTCGCTGACACTCGGCGCCCAGCGCATCCGGCTGCGTGGTATCGACGCGCCGGAATATGCCCAAACCTGTGTCAAAAACGGCGAAAACTATGCCTGCGGGCGGCGCTCGCGTGAGGCTTTGGCCAAACTCATCGGCGGAAAATCCGTCTCGTGTTCAGGATGGGAACATGACCGCTACGGCCGCCTGCTGGCCGAATGCACGGCTGCCGGGGTGAATCTCAATCGGATGCAGGTCACGAGTGGCTGGGCAGTTGCTTACGGCGACTACCTTGAAGAAGAAGCTCAGGCTCGTCAGAAAAAGCTGGGCTTGTGGGCAGGACCGTTTGATCGCCCCCGCGACTGGCGGGACAGCCACGGGGGGCTCGCGGAAAACGAACACAGGCTCAAAGGCAGTATCATTGACTGGATCCGCCGCGTCATCGGCTTTTCCTGATTGAGCACATCTGCCACAAGAATGGAAAATCGGAGGAACGGTATGAAGCTTTTCGATGGCGGCCGAGCGCCTAATCCGCGCCGCGTGCGGGTCTTTCTGGCGGAAAAGGGCATCGAGATACCCAGGGTTTCAATCGATATGGGCGCCATGGAGCACCGGCAAGGGGAGGTTGCGTCCCGCAATCCACTCCGCCGCCTCCCTGTGCTTGAGTTGGACGACGGCACGATCATTACTGAATCGATCGCGATTTGCCGATATTTCGAGGAGTTGCATCCCGAACCCGCTTTGTTCGGAACGGGCGCTCTGGGCAAGGCGTTGGTTGAGATGTGGCAGCGCCGGATTGAGCTGAACCTGTTCTTTAGCGTCGGACAAGCATTCCGCCACATCCATCCTGCTATGAAAGAGATGGAAGTGCCGCAGGTTCCGCAATGGGGTGAGGCGAACAAACCGAAGGTGATCGAGTTTCTGCAACTTCTCGACAATGAACTTGCAAACCGCGAATTTGCGGCTGGAGATACCTATTCCATCGCTGACATCACGGGTCTGATCGCGATCGATTTCATGAAGCCGGCCCGCATTCAGGTGCCCGCAGAGTTGGTCAATGTGATCCGCTGGCACACGGCATTGCGCGCTCGTCCAAGCGCGGACGCATAAACGCTATCAGCAAAACGTTGGTGGCAAGCCCATATGTGAACAATAGACCGGCCTCGAACCAGCATTGTGAAGGCAACCCGCCACCATTCCATGAGCCCCGAACTTAAGGACCTTACCGAGAGAATTCGTGCTTGCCGGATCTGTCGCGATAATCCACTCGGCAAGCCGATGCCGCATGAACCGCGTCCGGTGCTGACGGCGTCGTCGAACGCGCGGATTCTGATTGCGGGACAAGCGCCGGGCACCAAAGTCCACGCTACGGGTATGCCGTTCAACGACGCCTCTGGAGACCGGCTCCGGGATTGGCTGGAAGTCAGCCGGGACGAGTTTTACGATCCTGACCTGTTTGCGATCGCCCCCATGGGCTTCTGCTTTCCGGGCCAGGACGCCAAGGGCGGGGACTTGCCGCCGCGCAGGGAATGCGCCGCCGCATGGCGAGCGCCTCTCATGGCCTTGATGCCTCAGATCGACCTCGTGCTCACCTTCGGCATCTACGCGCAAACGTGGCACCTGGGACAAGTGCGTAAGTTAACACTTACCGATACGGTTAGAGATTGGCGGCGAATCTATACGGAGACTTCTGCGCCGAAGGTTCTTGCCCTTCCGCATCCCTCCTGGCGCAACACAGGTTGGCTGAAGCGCAATCCATGGTTTGAAACGGAATTGCTGCCTTTCCTGAAAGCAGAGGTCCGGCGCCATCTGCATCCGGAATCGGACAAACACGCCGCTACCGCCACCTCGTGAATTTGTGCTTGCGGCATTCCTTTTTCCCAGTCAAAGTAGCATACCATTCTACTGGAGCCCCATATGGACCGTCTTGACCGAAAAATTTTGCGCCTTCTACAGGAAGACGCTACGCTGGCCGTTGCGGACATCGCCAAGAAAGTCGGGCTCTCGACGACACCTTGCTGGAGGCGTATCCAGAAACTCGAGGAAGAAGGCGTCATCAAGCGGCGTGTGGCGTTGCTCGATCCGGAGCGGATCAACACGCGCGTGACTGTATTTGTGTCGGTCCGGACGAACTCACATAGCCTCGAATGGCTGCGCCGCTTCTCCGAAGTTATTCAGGAGTTCCCGGAAGTTATTGAATTCTATCGCATGAGCGGCGATATCGATTATTTGCTGCGGGTCGTCGTGCCTGACATTGCCGCCTACGATGCCTTCTACAAGCGGCTCATCGCCAAGATCGAAATCCGCGATGTGTCGTCGGCTTTCGCGATGGAGCAGATCAAATACACGACCCAACTGCCTCTGGATTACATGGTGCTCGACAAAGATACAGCATCCTCGGCCGCTTAGCAGGTAGCAAGCAGGGCAGGACGCTCGCCCGGGATTGAGCCGAGAGCCGTCGCCACTGACAGCGTCAGCGGCCCCGCTCAATGTACTTCGCTGTTTTGGCGGCCAACCGCTCAAGTTGTTTTGGATCGGTCAGTTCCTTCACGGCGTCCTTGCCGATCCAGCGCTCGCTTTTGTCAGCCGAGGCGGCAAGCCTCTCGGCCAGAGCGAGCGCAGGGCCGCGCAGAGCCGTAGAGCGTTTTCCAATCTGCCTCAGCGCCCAGTTGACGGCCTTTTTGACGAAGTTGCGACTGTCTTTGGCGTGTTCCTCGACAAGGCCCAGCCATTGAACGAAGGTTTCATCTGGCTCCTTTTTGAGGTGAACCGCGGCCCATGCCATCATGGCAAAGCCGGTTCTGCGCACGAATTCGCGCTCGTCAGCGGCGAATACCGGAACCAGTTCCGTGGCGAGACCTGCGTCGCAAAAGAGGTCGGCGGCATGATCGACGATTTCCCAGGAGTCGAACGCGGCAGCGTAGCCTTCAGCCTGGGTGCGCGTCACTTTTTTGGGCTCATCGGTGAAAAGAGAAAGCAGCCTGGCTTCGCGTATGCCGGTCTCCCAAAGCGCCAAGGCCCGACCATGGTCACGTTTCAGCGCCCGCCCGAGCGGCCGCAGAACGGCGTTCGGCACACCCAGCGCTGCTTCGGTACGGATGCCGAAGCGAGCCATTCCGGCACGATTCTCTTCGGAACCGAGCAATCTTAGATGCGCGACGACTTGATCGGCATTCCACGCGGGCGAGGGGGCAGACATCGCTGGAGTTCTATTTTTCCAGACGCGCCAGGAGAGACGACGTATCCCAGCGATTTCCACCCATCGCCTGAACATCTTTGTAGAACTGATCGACCAACGCGGTGACGGGAAGGCGTGCACCGTTGCGATCAGCTTCCGCAAGGCAGATGCCCAGATCCTTGCGCATCCAATCCACGGCAAACCCGAAATCGTACTTGCCCGCAGTCATCGTTCTGTGACGGTTTTCCATTTGCCAGGATCCCGCCGCTCCCTTGGAAATGACGTCGATGACCTTTTCGATCTCAAGCCCGGCCCTCCTGCAAAAATGGATGCCCTCGGCAAGGCCCTGCACCAGTCCGGCAATGCAGATCTGGTTGACCATTTTCGTCAACTGCCCGGCCCCGGAGGGGCCCATGAGGCCAGCCATACGCGCGTAAGCCTCGATCACAGGCTTTGCGCGCTCAAAGGCTGCCTGATCGCCTCCGACCATGACGGTAAGGATGCCGTTTTCCGCGCCGGCCTGACCTCCCGAGACAGGCGCATCGAGAAATTCGAAGCCGCGCTTCGACGCCTGTTCCGCCAATTCGCGGGCAACCTCTGCCGAGGCCGTCGTATTGTCGATGAAGACCGCGCCCTTCTTCATCGCGTGAAACGCGCCGTCCGGACCCGTGGTGACTTGGCGCAGATCGTCGTCATTACCAACGCAGCAGAAAACGAAATTCCGACCCTGAGCAGCTTCGGCGGGTGTCGCGGCGAGTGCACCGCCGTGTTCGGAAACCCATTTTTCAGCTTTGGCCCTCGTGCGGTTGTAGACAGTCACTTCGTGACCACCGCGGTTCTTCAGGTGCCCTGCCATCGGATAGCCCATCACGCCAAGACCAAGGAATGCTACCGAAGCCATGTTTTGCTCCTGAGTTATGTGATTGCGCCAACCCGCCGCAGGTCCTCGACGAGACGCCCCGCGCATCCGCAAGGGGTCAGGTCTATGCGTTAGAGTGAATTCGTCAAGGCCGAGCGGACCTTGATCAACGTTTCAAGTGACGGGTGATGCCACGCTCAATCCATTCGATGGCGTTCCTGAGCGTTTCAACCAGAGCCAGATAAATGAGCGCGGCCCAAAGATAGGTCTGGAAATCGAAGCTGCGGGAATAGGCGCGCCTGGTTTCCCCCATCAGGTCGTAGACCGTAATGATTGCCACGATCGCAGATCCCTTGATCATCAGAATGATCTCATTTCCGTAGGGCCGGAGCGCGACGATCAGGGCCTGCGGCAGGATAATCTTCCAAAGTGTTTGCAGTTTGGAAAGCCCAAGAGACGCGGCGCCTTCCCATTGACCCTTCGGAACGCTTTGTATCGCTCCGCGCAGAATCTCGGCCTGATACGCCGCCGTATTGAGGGAAAAGGTCAAAATTGCGCAGTACCATGCGTCACGGAAAAAACTCCAGAGGCCGATCGCTTCGAGCTGCGGCCGGAACTGCCCGAGACCGTAGTAGACCAGGAAGGTCTGCGCGATCAGCGGCGTGCCCCGGAAGAAATACACGTAAGCGTATGCCAATCCGGACAGGATAGGGTTTCGAGACATTCGGGCATAGGCAATCGGCGCCGACAGTATGGCTCCAAGCACGATCGAACTGCCGACCAGGCTCAGTGTCACGCCGAGGCCGGAAAGATATTTGGAGGTGTAACGCGAGTAGAGATCGGGGTTCCACGCCAACAGGATGTAGACGGCAAGGGCGATACCCAAAGCCGCCCAAAGGACAAGCAGCGCCACTCCGGCGATCCGCTCGCCGGACCAGTGGGACGCTGATGGTGGAGGCAGATCGAAATCTGCTTTTTGGCTGATCGTGCCAGTGCTCATCGGTTGAACTCGGCCTTTCCTGCCCAACGTTCGATGGCCGCGAAGGCGAAGGAGGATAGTATGGCCAGCAGCAGATA
>JBEVEP010000309.1:0-4687 GCA_040512755.1 Mesorhizobium sp. | reverse complement strand
TTCGAGATCCTTGATTTGCTGGCTGAGGGGCGGTTGGGAAATGTTCAACCGCGCTGCGGCGGCGGTAAAATTAAGCTCTTCAGCAACAGCCACGAAGTATCTAAGATGTCGTAACTCTAGTTTGCTAATTTAGATAATCCTTATATATTGCATTTGTATTGATCAAACCGAACTATATATTGGACGTATCGGAAATAATAGGAGATTTATTCGATTATTGAGGTAGGCGCCGAGTCGACCGGGCGGGGGACAGGGTACGGAGCCGCGGTCACTGTTGGTTCTAACGTCTCGTTGTAGATCAGCGGTCCGCCTCAGGTCCGTCCAGCTCCCGGAGGAGGGAGCAGGACCAATTATGGAGGAGAGGAAATGCCCAACTTTATGAAGTCTCTTTTCGGCCAAGTGCTGATGGCACTGGTGCTTGGCGTTCTGGTAGGTTTCGTGTGGCCAGACATCGCCACCCAGCTCAAGCCACTTGGCGATGGCTTCATCAAGCTGATTAAGATGATCATCGCGCCACTGATCTTCTGCGTGGTGGTTCACGGAATCGTCGGCGCTGGCGACCTGCGGAAAGTCGGCCGCGTGGGCACCAAGGCCATCATCTATTTTGAAGTGGTCACGACCATCGCCCTGCTCATGGGCTTGGCGGTTGCCTACTTCTTCGCGCCCGGACACGGCATGAATGTCGACCCGGCGACGCTCGACCCCAAAGCACTCGAGGCCTATGCGGAACGGGTAACCCAGGTGCAAGGCGGCACGGTTGAGTTCCTGATGCGCCTTATCCCGACAACGGTCGTCGATGCGTTCGCCAAGGGCGACACGCTTCAGGTGCTGCTGTTTGCCATCCTGTTCGGCGCCGGTCTGAGCCTGCTCGGCGAGCGCGGCAAGCCCGTCGCCCAGTTCATCGGCGTCACGACCGATATCCTGTTCAAGGTCATTGGCTTCATCGTCAAGCTGGCGCCTATCGGCGTGTTCGGAGCGATTGCCTTTACCGTCGGAAAATACGGTATCGCGTCGCTTCAGCAGCTCGGCTACCTCGTGGTGCTGTTCTACCTGAGCGTCATTGTCTTCGTTTTCGTCGTGCTCGGCCTGATCATGAGGATGGCCGGCTTCAGCATCTTGAAACTCATTGCCTACCTCCGTGAGGAACTCGCGGTCGTTCTCGCAACCGCGTCGTCGGACAGCGTCTTGCCACAGGTCATGCGCAAGCTGGAGAAGCTGGGAATCAAGGACTCGACTGTCGGTCTCGTCATCCCGACCGGCTATTCCTTCAACCTTGATGCGTTCTCCATCTATCTCACTCTTGCCGCGGTGTTCATTGCGCAAGCAACAAACACACCGCTCGCGACGTCGGATCTCCTTGTCGTGCTCGGCGTTGCCTTGCTGACGTCAAAGGGCGCTCATGGTGTGCCAGGATCGGCGATCGTGGTTCTTGCCGCGACGCTCTCCGCCATCCCGGTGATCCCGGCGATCGGGCTTGTCCTGGTGCTCTCGGTTGACTGGTTCGTGGGCATTGCCCGCGCACTCGGCAACCTCATCGGCAACTGCGTGGCGACTGTCGTCATCGCGGTGTGGGAAGGCGATATCGATCGTGCGAGAGCCAATCGCGTGCTCAATGGCGATCTCGTTGAAGACGATATGCACAGCGCAATTGGTCTGGCAAAGGTCGCGCCGGCACACTGAGTTCGGCGTTCGGTAATACAAAAGCGCGGCGACCCGGGATCACATCTCGGGTCGCCGCTGGCGTTATGACACCTCAATGCTCAACAACTGTGCGCTGGTCCGAGCATCGGGCACAGCACCCGGCTCGAAAGATCGGTGTCCAACCAGGGTTACAGGGCGGCATCGATCGTCGGCGCCCCCGCTCCAGAGCGGTTCGGTCTTTGATTGAATCGCTGAACGGCTCTAACTCTTGGGTTCAAGGGAATTCCGAACGGAAAACCGGTTTCCGCTTTTCCGGGAATTGCTCTAATCGAGCGTCCGCCTGAATCGCGCGAGCGCAATGCCGGCGAAAAGCACGACGAAAAGCACCAGCCAGCCGACCTCGGTGGCAATCGCGGAAAACTCCGCGCCCTTCAGCATCACAGCACGAATGATGCGCAGGAAATGCGTGAGCGGCAGAACCTCACCGAAGGTCTGCGCCCAGCCGGGCATGCCGCGATAAGGAAACATGAACCCGGACAACAGGATCGACGGCAAGAAGAAGAAGAATGTGAGTTGCAGCGCTTGCATTTGGGTGCGAGCGACCGTCGAGATTGTGTAGCCGAGAAGCACGAGGGCCAGCACGAAAATCAGGATCGCCGAAAGAAGTAGCGGAAGAGACCCAGTAAAAGGGATCGAGAACAGAAGCTTCGAGGCTACCAGTACGACCGCTACCTGCACGGCCCCGACAACCAGGTATGGCAACACTTTGCCCAGCATGATCTCCAGTGGACTGGCGGGCATGGCAAGCAGGTTCTCCATCGTGCCACGCTCGGTTTCGCGCGTCAGGGCGATTGAGGTCATCATGACCATCGTCATCTGCAGGATGACGCCGAGAAGGCCGGGCACGATGTTGAATTGCGAGATGCTCTCCGGATTGTAACGCCGGTGAACAACGACCTGGAGTTCGCTACCGGCATTCTCCGCCGCCTCTTGCTGCATCCCCCGCTCGCGCAGCAGGGCGTTGCTGGCGACCGTCCCGAGCGTTGAAATCGCACCGCTCGCCACCGCCGGGTCTGTGGCATCCGCCTCGATCAGGATTTGCGGATTTTCGCGCCGCTCCACGCGGCGTGCGAAATCGGAAGGAATGGTGACGACAAAGGCAACTGCGCCCTTTGCCATGAGGGCTTCCGCTTCCGCTGCGGTGGCCGCGACGTGATCGAAGCGATAGTAGCCTGTCATCTGCAATGCCGACACCATGGCCCGCGTGTAGTGGTCGTTGCTCGTTACCACGAGGGCGGCCGGCAGGCTTTTCGGGTCGTTATTGATCGCGTACCCGAACAATACGAGCTGCATCAGCGGCACGCCAAGCATCATCGCAAACGTGATGCGGTCGCGCCGCATCTGGATGAATTCCTTGGCCAGCAACGCGCCGAGCCGGGCAAATGAGAAGATCGTGTGAACGGTGCGTCTCACGACATATTGTCCTTCGAGCCCGCCATGAACTGGATGAAAACGTCCTCCAGACTGGTCTCACCGGGTTCCACGGTGATGTCCTTGCGACCTTTCAATTTGGCCAGCGATTTGGTCAGAGCTGCTTTGTCCGAGCCGACGACATGCAATGTCGTGCCGAAGGGCGCGATCTGCTCGACGCCTGGCTGGCCCTCGAGCTCCGCGCTTACGCCGTTCAATCCGGAACCGCTGATGACGAAAGTCGTCAAACCGGCATCCCTGATCACCTCGTCCACGGTGCCGCTCGCCAGCATCTTTCCATAGGAGATATAGCTGATGCGATGGCAGCGCTCGGCCTCGTCCATGTAATGGGTAGACACCAGTACGGTCAGCCCATCCCGCGCCAGGCGGTGGATCTCGTCCCAGAATTCGCGGCGCGCCTTTGGATCGACGCCGGCCGTGGGCTCGTCCAGCAATAGAAGCCTCGGCTCGTGCATGATGCAGGCCGCGAGCGCCAGTCGCTGTTTCCAGCCGCCGGAGAGCGTTCCCGCCAACTGGTCTTTTCGTGACGTCAGGCCGAGATCATCCAGCGTCCGCGCGACATATTCGTCGACTGGCTTTAGCTCATAGAGACGCGCGACAAATTCCAGGTTCTCCGCGATGGTCAGGTCTTCGTAGAAGGAGAACTTCTGCGTCATGTAACCCACTTCGCGCTTGATCTTCAGGCTTTCGGTCCTGAGGTCATAGCCGAGCACCTTGCCTTCGCCCTCGTCCGGCGTGAGCAGGCCGCACATGATCCGGATGGTCGTCGTCTTGCCGGAACCGTTCGGACCCAGGAAACCGACGATCTCACCTTCGGCGACCGTCATCGACACACGATCGACGACGGTCTTCTGGCCGAAGCGTTTGACCAGTCCGGAGACTTCGATCGCGTTCACTGTCCGGCGCCTTCGTCACGTGAAAGAACCACATCCACGATTTGCCCAGGCATCAGAGGCGCCGCCTCCCGCTCCGGCCGCGCTTCAACCAGGTAGACGAGCTTCTGGCGCGTTTCGAGCGAATAGATGACGGGCGGTGTGAACTCCGGATCGGGCGAAACGTAGCTGATGCGAGCTTTGAGCCCCGGTTGACAGCCGTCACAACGGACGTCGAGCATCGCTCCGACTTTCAGCGACGAGAAATGCTCCTCGGGGACATAGACCTTGAGCTTCACCGCTCCGTCCGGAAGCATTGAGATCACCGGCTCAGAAGGACCGGCGATGTCGCCGACTTCGCGGATCACGTCGTCGATACGGCCCGGCGAGGGCGCGGCAAGGACGCGTTTCGACAGGCGCCAGCGCGCCTGGTCAAGCGCTGCCTTGGCCTGTTCGACCTGCTTTTCCGCCGCCTTGATCGCTTCCGCGCGGGCCGGCAGTCGTCCGACCGCCAGGTTTGCCTCCGCCTGGCCGACGGCCGCCGCGGCGAGTTCGGCTGCGGTTGCCGCCCTGTCATAGTCCGCCTGGGCCGACGTTCCTCGTGTCAGAAGGTCGCTCAACCTTCTCTGTACGCGGTCGGCCTCTGCCTTCTGCGCTTTGACGGATGCCAGTTCCGCTTCCAG
>JBEVEP010000305.1:0-18258 GCA_040512755.1 Mesorhizobium sp. | reverse complement strand
ACGGTCTCATAGGCGATCGCCGTTACGCCGGAGGCCAGCAGCCCCTTGGTCTGTTCCGGATCCGGCGCGAGATGCAGATAGGTGTAAAGGATCTGGTCGGAACGCAGCTGCACCCACTCGCCCGGTTGCGGTTCCTTGACCTTCACGATCATGTCGGATCTGGCAAAAACCTCTTCGGCGGTCTTCACGATCGCGGCGCCTGCTGCGCGATATGCATTGTCGTCGGCGCCAATGCCGGCCCCGGCACCCGTTTCGATCAGAACTTCGTGACCGTGAGCAACATATTCGCGCACCGATCCAGGCGTCAGCCCGACGCGGTATTCGTGGTTTTTGATTTCCTTGGGGCAACCGACGCGCATTGGCAATTCTCCCTTTGGCCCCCTGTACAGGCCGCCTCCCAGATCAACGATTCAAGCACCGAAACGTTCGCATGTGTTTGCATATCTGATTGCCTGCCATGGCAGATATCGATAATCCTTGCGTAAAGTTCCTGCATGTTCGAAGGAAATTCGACGGATGGCTCTCGACAGGATTGATATCGCCATCCTCGAAACGCTGCAGAAGGATGGGCGAATCTCTAACGCCGCGCTTGCTGAGAAGGTCGGTCTTTCGCAGTCGGCCTGCTCGCGCCGGCTCGACACCCTGGAAAAGACGGGAGTGATACGCGGCTACCATGCGAGGCTATCAAACGCAGCGCTCGGGCATCAGATGACTGCGATTGTGCACATATCGCTGTCAGGGCAATTCGAGAAAACGCTGTCGGACTTCGAAGCGGCGGTGAAGCGCTGCCCGAACATCCTTTCCTGCCACCTGATGTCCGGCGAATACGACTATATCCTGCGCATCGCCGCTCGTGACCTCGCGGACTACGAGCGCATTCACAAGGAATGGCTCTCGGCAATGCCGCATGTCACGAAGATCAACTCCTCATTTGCCTTGCGGGAAGTCATCGATCGCACGGCTTTGGGCATGAAACCGGAACTGGCGTGAACAGTCCGACGCAGGAACGGGTTGCCCGCACGGCGTCGGTAATTAGACGGAGTACTGCCGAGCGGCCTTTTCAGGCCTTGAATATCACCTGGCGCACATCGATGTACTCGGCTCGAAATCCGGCCTCGCAGTAGTGCAGATAGAATTCCCAGAGCTTTTTGAATCGTTCGTCGAAGCCCAGCGGGACGATCTTTTCCCATGATTCCCAGAACCGGGTTCGCCATTCGGCGAGCGTTCGCGCATAGTCCTGGGGAAACACCCGCTCCCGCAGAAACGACAAGCCTTGCTCGGCGCTGAGCGTTCTGAGGATTGCCGGCGTTGGCAGCATACCGCCGGGAAAGATGTACCTCTGTATGAAGTCCGGCCTTCGACGATAGAGTTCGAAGGCAGATTCGTTGATTGTGATGATTTGCAGGCCCGCGGTGCCGCCAGCCTTCAGGCACTCTTTCATCTTGCCAAAGAACACTGGCCAGTACTTCTCGCCGACGGCTTCGAACATTTCGATCGACGTGACGCGGTCGTATTTGCCGGTCTCATCGCGATAGTCCTGCAGTTTGATTTCGACTCGATCGGAAAGGCCGGCCTTGGCGATGCGCTCGGTTGCGAAAGCATGTTGTTCGCGGCTAATGGTAAGTCCTGTCACCCGGCATCCGACCTCTCGCGCCGCGAATTCGGCAAAACCGCCCCAGCCGCAACCAATCTCCAGGACGTGATCGCTTGAGCCAATGCCAACATCGCGGGCCAGTGCTCTGTACTTCGCGGTCTGAGCACTTTCGAGATCGTTGGCGCCAGCCGAGAATAACGCCGACGAATAGGTCATCGTCGAGTCGAGCCACTGCCGATAGAACTGGTTGCCCAGGTCATAGTGCGCAGAGATGTTGCGCATCGAGCCCCGACGCGTGTTCTCATTCAGCCAGTGCCGCATGCGCTGGATCGTGGTAAGGACCCAACTCGCGCCGCCAGCAAGCCTTTCGCCCGCTTCGGTGTTGACAACGAACAGCTCAAGCACACTCGTTACGTCCGGACTCTCCCAGTCCCCGTCGACATAGGACTCGGCCACTCCGATTGTGCCTCCGACGAAGGCTCGGCCAGGGAGGTTCCAGTTGTTCAGAATGATCTGTGCCTGCGGGCCGGGCGCGTTGCCACCCATGATGACCGAGCGACCGTCTGGCATGCGAATATTCAGCGTTCCGCGCGCCAGGTTCATTCCCGCCGCCAGAACCATTCGAGCCTTCGAGGGCAATCCTCGCGCGACTTCGCCAAAATTTTCCGCGTTCAGCCGCACAGGACCGATCAACGGTACGTCAGCAGCCTTTTCTGTCCCCATCAGCGCAATCCCGGACGATTATACAAGGAAGCGATGCAGTCCAATTCCTTGGTCAGTTCAAAACAACCGCGTGGGAGTCTCCGGATATCACTTTAGCGGGATCCACCGACGGTGTGGCAGGCCTTGGTCAGGCCCCACAATGCCGACTTCGATCGCGCCGGTTGGCCAAACCGTCAGCGTCCCAATGAAGGCTCCAGCGGCGATTTTCCCTGTCACGAAAGAAACTTCAAGAGGTCGCCAAGAAATTGAAAACCATATTTGCCGATACCTGCCGCCGAAAGTTGTGGAATCGGCTACACTACTGCCGCAATACGGGCAGGCCGCTTTCCGGCCACAAGACATAGAGCCGCAGTCTAGCAGTCGTCAGCAGCGGGACTGTCCGGAGGGCAGGGGGAGCCATCCATGCGCTATGTCGTCGCCATTTGCCTCGTGACCGGATTTTTGATCTGGGATGGCTATTCGAATGACGGCTACTACCTCGACATGAGTGTTCGGGAGATGAGACACCTCGCGGCCGTTCTGGGCGTCTGAGGTGTCCGTACACTGAGGCGTCTGCCTCTTCAGTGCGCTAACTCAGCGCATTGACGCGATCGAAGCGCCGGTCGAAAAGATGCCCCAATTTGGCGCGTCGACTGAAATCGGCAACGATTTTGGAAACCCCGCTGATCGGTTTGCAAAGGCAGCATCTTGGCGAATTTGCCCGGTGCTGTGGCGAAGGAGACGGCATTTGATACGGCATATCGTGTTTTTCAGTGCCAAGGCAGGCGAGGATATCGCCGCTATCAAAGGTGGGCTGGAGTTGCTTGGCAGGATCCCACATTCACGAACGTTCGAAGTCTCCCTGAACACCAAGATGGATCCGCTGTGTGATGCCATTGATGTCGTGGTCTACGCTGAGTTCGCGGATCAGGCCGCGTTGACGGCCTATAAGGCCCATCCGATCTACGCTGAGGCCACGCGCAAGGTGAAGCCGCTGAGAGAGTTGCGATATTCAGCCGACATCGTTGCCGAGGACATCACGTTTCGAAACTGATCGGCAGGCTGCCGGCGAAACATCAGTCGTCGTTTGCAGCATTGAGTTCTTCGGGGCGCAAACCCTCGGCGTGAGTCGACTTTCGGAGCCGAACACCAGCGCCTTCTCCGTTCTCCGAAAGGAAGATCGCTCCCGCTTTCTCGAGCGCCCTGCGGATTGTGTCGATCGCGCTTCGCGACGCGCGTAGTCCAATTTCCGATTCTGCTCGCTTGATGGTTGGAATTGAAAGGCCTGTCGCCTCAGCCATCTGGCCCTGCGAAAGGCCGATCAAGCTCCGGGCGGCACGAATTTGTGCAGACGTAACCATTTGCTCTGGCTCAATTTGATCCAAAGGTATCAATCATACAGCCGAGTCGCAAGGGTCTTTAGCCCGAGCCCTTGTCAGATAATATTTGCAAGCCGGACAAATTCTTCGACGCTCAGCGTTTCGGCACGGCGTGTTCCATCGATGCCCGCTGCCTCGAGCAACTTTTCGCCTCCGATACTCTTGAGGCTTTGGCGCAGCATTTTGCGGCGCTGTCCGAATGCTGCCTCGGTGACCCGCCCGAGCCTTCGGACATCGGCCGGCAGAGGTAAGGCGCGCGGGACAAGATGCACGACTGAGGACGTTACCTTCGGAGGCGGCGTGAACGCCTGCGGCGGCACATCGAAAGCGATTTTCGCTTCGGCCCGCCATCGTGCGAGGATACCGAGCCGGCCATAGGCATCCTCTCCCGTGCGCGCAACGATACGCTCAGCAACCTCGCGCTGGAACATGAGTGTCAGCGAGTCGTAGAAAGGCGGCCACTTCGGAGCCGTGAGCCAGCCGACCAGCAGTTCCGTCCCGATATTGTAGGGAAGGTTGGCGACGATCTTTACCGGCTCATTCCCCGCGAGTGTCGCGAAATCGGCTTTCAATGCATCGCCAGGTAGCACCTCGAGACGATCCGGATAGTGGTCCGAGATTTCGGCCAGGGCCGCGAGGCATCGTTCGTCTCTTTCAATCGCCACAACTTTCCGCGCGCCATGCAGGAGCAGGGCACGGGTGAGTCCTCCGGGCCCTGGCCCGACTTCGATGATTGTGTGCCTCGTAAGGTCGCCTGCTGTGCGCGCGATCTTCCCGGTCAGATTGAGATCAAGAAGAAAATTCTGGCCAAGAGATTTCTTCGCCGCGAGGCCGTGCCGCTCGATGACCTCGCGCAGGGGCGGCAGGCCGTCGACGCTCATGCCGCAGCCCGGCTGGCGAGCCGATGAGCCAGCCGCAGAGCGGCGATAAGGCTGTTCGCGCGCGCCACTCCCTTGCCGGCAATATCGTAGGCAGTGCCATGGTCGGGCGATGTGCGCACAAAGGGAAGGCCGAGGGTCACGTTAGCGGTTTCATCGAAGGCGAGCGCCTTCGCAGGGATCAGGGCCTGATCGTGATACATGCAGATTGCAGCGTCGTAAGCCGCGCGTGCACGCGCATGAAACATGGTGTCGGCGGGCCGTGGCCCGAACGCGTCAATACCTTCCGCCTGCAATGTCTCCACCGCTGGCAGCACGATTTCCTTGTCCTCCCGCCCCATAGCGCCGCCTTCGCCGGCATGCGGATTGAGGCCCGCAATCGCCAGGCGCGGTCTCGCAATGCCAAAGCGGGCCACGAGATCGACAGCCACAATATGAGCCGTTGTGACAATCCCATCGATCGTCAGCGCAGCAGGCACTTCAGCCAGCGCAATGTGGATTGTCACAGGGACCGTCCGAAGATCTGGGCCTGCGAGCATCATTACTGGCGTAGCCGGCTTCCCTGTTCGTTCCGCGGCCAGATGGGCTAGATACTCCGTATGGCCGGGAAATTTGAAGCCAGCCTCGTAGAGCGGTTTCTTGGCGATCGGGCACGTGACAATGGCGCTTGCTGCGCCGGCAAAAGTATCGGCGACCGCACGATCGATGGATTCAAGGATGCCAGCTGCGTTCGCACGATCCGGGCGCCCGACCGAATCCGTGAAGCCTGCTGCCAGCGGAACGACCGGAAGCGCATCAGCAAACACTCTGTCAGCCGTATCGGGTGTCGCTTCACGGACCTTGAAGTCGATTCCCAGAGCGCGAGCTCGCGCCGAGATAAGAGCGGGGTCTGAGAGGATATAGAAGGGCGGTACATTGGCGGCATCGCGCATGCGCCACGCCGCAATCGCAATTTCAGGGCCGACCCCCGAAGGGTCGCCAGCCGTCAAGGCAAGGGGCGGCACGGTCTAGCGTTCGACTATGCGGGCTTTTTTCCGCAGTTCTTCAGTATACGTCTTGCTGACTTCATCGGCTTTCTGGTCGCCGCTACCCTTTTCACCGTTCAACACCAGTTGCGCGACGCGGTCGTCGGAAACTTCGCGCGCACTGCAGATTCCGATGAATTCGAGGCCACGCTCGGTTTCACGGACGCTAGTTGCGGTGCCGGGACGCGCTTTCTTGATCGATTCGGCCCACTCGGCCGGCAACTCCGGAGCCAGAACCCGGCCAAGATCCCGGACCGTCACATCGAGGAGGCCCTTGGCAAATTGGCGGGTCGAGTCGCAGCCATTGAAGCGACCTCGCATGGCTTCCGCCTCGCGCTTGCGGCTGGCCATCTTGCCACGATCCTTCGCCGGCACCACGAAGATCACCTGCTGAAGCATGTATTCGGTGGCGGACGGCTTGGCGCCACCCTTTTCAAGCATCTTCCTGACGGCTTCCTGCTCGGTCATCCGGCCGCTGGAACGCGAGCGCATTCCGATCGCCTGGCTCCAGCTCATCTGGGCACGGATGAAGTCCTTGAAGTGCTGCTTTGTTACGCCGGATTGGGCCAGGATATTGTCCAGCTGGGGCAGAGGCATGTTGTTGTTTTTCGCAAAGCGGGCATACGCATCGTCCACTTGCTGGTCTGTGATGCGAACGTTGAGACGCTTTGCTTCGGCCATGCGAAGGGTCTGTTCAATCATCTGCTCCGACGCATCGCCTTTGCCCCGCTGCAGGCGGATAAAAGCGGCGCGGCGCTGAATGTCATAGCTGGTGATTGGGATGTCGTTCACGACATACTTGATTTCGCTAGCAAGAACCGGCGCAGAAAAGAGTGCCGGCAATGCCATCGCTGAGATCAAAAGCGCCAAGCCAGTAGAAATCAAATGCTGTCGGAGCAGTTTCATCCTAGTCAATCCTGAACCCGGTATGTCGTTGGAAAAGCGCCAGGCCAGTAGAAATCAAATGCTGTCGGACCAGTTTCATCCTAGTCAATCCTGAACCCGGTATATCGTTTGGAGCGATAGTGCATGCTACGCCTATGCGGCGAAACGATGACCTCAGATGAGAGCTACTGCGTGTTGAACATGCTCGTGTTGGTGCCGAAGTCGCCGATCGTGCGGAACGAAACGTTAAATCCGACGCTTTGCGACGAATCCTCGGTAATGCGATCGCGTGTTTCTGACAGAGTCATCGAATAGGAGAAGCATTCGTCGTCATAGGCAAAGCCTGCGGCGCTGCGAACGAGAACGTCGGTTTCGAAATCATAGGTTGCCGATCCAAAGACGCGCCAGCTTTCACGAAGCTGAGACGAAGCGGCAAGCGTCAGTTCGCGCCGGTCCTCTGGAAAACCGTAGAGCGGCTGGTTCTGAATGAAGGCGTATTTGGCAGTCAGTGTAAGCGGAGCCGTCACGTAGCCGGCCTTCAGTTCGGCCCGCCTCAACTCGAGCGTTTGCTCATCCAGCCGGGCACTGGCGGACGCCGACAGCCCCCGCGGGCTCGCAAATCCAGCAAGTCCAACGAAGTCGGAAGTGTCGGTTTCCAGACCGGAAAAGGCTCCGGCATTCACGAGATCGGGCGAAGCGAAGGAATTTTCGCCTGCGAGCTGATAGGACTGGCCGAAAAGCGCATTTGTGGCCCAGCCGTTGGCATAACTGCCCGAGTAGCGAAAGCCCACATTGGCGCGGGTACCGCCTTCGATGCGATCATAGCCCGAGAACTTGTCCCGTTCGAAAAGCGTCGTCGCGTCAAAGACGAAGCTCTGCGCGTCTTCGTTCAACACGCCGAGCGTTCCTGCAAATCGTTCGTCAGGTCGCGCGAAAACCTGCGCCATCGGCTCCAGAACATGGCTCGAACTGACCGACGAGAACAAGACCGGCCAGCGGAACTCGAGGCCTGCGGTTGCCATGAAGCGGTTGTAGGCAGATCTGATGTCTGCCACGACACCGTCGTAGGTGGCACCCTCGGGGCTGAAAGCCAAACCGTTCAGTTCGCCGGCCATATCGTTGATTGCCGCCAGTGAGGATGACGAAAGGTTCTCGTGCGTTGCGTCGCCGCGAACGTCGAACATGGGCGTGATGACCAGCCCGCCGTCAGTGACGATCGCCTTCTTCCACTCGGCTTCAGCCGTCAGGCGGCTGCTGGTGCCTTCGGCACCGCGCACCACGGGAATGACCAATGTATCGTCCAGGCGCGTCCGATCAATGATCCGGGAGTTGACATCGAAGTTAAGCTCGCCGCCAAGGACCGGCTCATCGGGCGTGTACGAATAGTCGAATGTCGGAAGGACCCAAGGCTGTTCCTCGTTTCGGGCCGTGGTAAATTCGTCTGGCACGTTCTCCTGGACTTGAAAGTGCATTGCTCTGAGATCGAAGTAGTTTCGATCGTTTAGGCCGACCAAGTAGAGCTGCGAACGCTGGATATAGTATGAATAGTCAGGAATAGCGTAGGTGTAGGCGAAATTCTTGTCCGTTTGGGCAAGGATGTCCCAGCCGAAGGCCCAGCGCGGATTGATGGTAAAGTCGCCTTTCGTGCCGATCATGGCGCGATTCTTGTTTGGATCGGCCTCAGTTCCACCGTTCTCCGTTCCGAATGGGAATGCCCCCGGATCATCCTGGTGAATTCCGGCAACCCTGAGGTTGTACTGGCCGTTGTTGAAACGCTGACGCCATTCGGCCATGCCGAAGAAGCCTTGCTTCGTGTAATACCGGCCCGAAAGCGTCAAATCGTAAGTCGGCGCAAGCGCGATGTAGAAGGGGATATTGAAACCGACGCCCAGCTCGGACTTATAGCCTATGCCTGGGATCAGGAAGCCGGTCTTGCGCTTCACGGTGGGGTCGGCGACCTCGAAGACTGGAAGGTAGGCAATCGGGTAGCCGAACATCTCAAAGCGCGACTTCTCGAAGCGCACAGTCTTGGCTTCGCCATTCCAGATGATTTTCCGCGCTTTGATTCGCCAGATCGGTGCTCTGTCCGGCTTTTCCTCGCACGGTTCGCAAGCCGTGTAGACGCCATTGTTGAATGTCGTGACGACACCTCGCTCGCGCTCCGCGCTTTCGGCTGCGAAGTAAGTCTTTTCTGCCGTCTCGACGCGCAGTGCATTGACGAACCCGTTCGCGAAATCTTCAGTGATGTCGATCTTGTTGGAGAAGATGCGGGTTCCGGTGCTGTCGACGATTGCAACGTTGCCGCTGGCGATAAGACGGCCGGATTTTCGGTCGTAGGTTACCCGCTGCGCGACCAGTCGATTTCCCGCGTATTCAATCTGGACGCCACCGACTGCTGCCACGGTATTAGCGTCGTTATCGTAGACCAGTGTGTCGGCCTCGAGCAGCATCTGAGAATCTGCCGGAATTTCGGGGGCGGCAATATCCACACCCTGTGAACGAACAGGTGCGGGTGCGAACACGCTTGCCAAAACGCACGCCAGTGCCGTCGCGCCAAACAGGCGCGCCAGACGAGCCGACGAACGAAAACTGGCTCGCGCCAAGACCACTAACCATCCTCCTTGTGGAGTAGGAATGTCACTCCAAAAAACATCGCCACCACAACCGGAAACCAGGCTGCAACAACCGGTGGCACGAATCCCGCCGTTCCAAACGCTTTAACAAGAACCGTAACGACATAAAGCAGAAACCCGGCAACGATTCCACCCAGAATCATGGTGGCCGACTGGCCCATCCGTGCAAATCTCATCGATACGGTGGCAGCGATGAGCGTCATCGCAACCAGCAGCAACGGAAGGGCGACAAGCGAATGGAATTGGACGGCGAAAGCGTTTGCTTTGAGCCCGAACGAGCGCGCGACGTCAATCTTGCCGGGTAGCTTGAAGAAGGGGATGGACTCAGGACGGGCAAGCCTTTCCTGAACGATCTCAGGGCGCAGATCGGTCTTGATTCTGATGGATTCGCTCGCAGTCTCACGTTTGCCTTCGCGGAACTGCTCGATTTGCGTCAATTCCCAATAGGCTTCGCGAAGAAAAGCGTGTTTCGCATCGATACGGCGGGTGATGTCGCCATGCTCGTCGAACTGGAAAAACACTGCGTCGGAGAGTTCGAGACCTTGGTTGAGAATCGCCCGGGCGCCGATGATCGTGTCGCCCTCGTCGGTCTTCTGGCGAATCCAGGGTGCGCTGAAAGCCGAGACGGAATTTGAGTGGCCAGACCGGAGCGCAGTCTCGATGGCTTCCGCCCGGGAAAGCCCGTGGGCGGCAATGGGATTAAGAACCCCGATTGTAACAAGGCCGAAAAGAAGCGCCCCGATGCAGATCGGAAATAGGAACTGCCATGCCGAGATGCCGGCGGCGCGAGCGATCACAAGCTCGTATTTGCGGTTCAACGAAACCAGTGTCGCCATTGCGGCGAAGAGCCCGATGAATGGCACCACCTGCTGCATCACCATCGGGACGCGCAGTGCCGAAACGGCAAGCCCGGTTTTCACCGTGAAACCGGGCAGCCCGCCGGCGCTGCTGGAGAATTCTGTGAAATCGATGATAAAGACCAGCGCGAGAATACCGACAAAGAACCACGCCGTGATAGTCAGATAGCGGGCGAAGAAGTAGCGGCCAAGTGTCCAACCCATCAGGCAGACCCTCTCGCCGATTGGGCTTTATGGCCCAACAGCCGGTGGCGCAACAGCGTTACGCGTTCGCCCGTTCGTCGAATAAAGGAAGAGATTTCTTCTGCCCAGGAGACAGGCAATTCCATTGTGCGGTGAGTGAGCAGGAACCATGACGCGACAGCGGCAAAGAAAATGGGGACGCCATATACAGCAGTAGAGAAGAGGGGGACGGTCTGGGCCTGGTTCGCTACGAAGAAGCCAAGCCAACGCACAATCAGTGCAATCGTCAGGGCTGTCACCATTGGGTGGATGCGAGCCTCGCGATGGGAGCGGGCATCGCCAGCCACGGCCAGCGCGATAAGCGCGAAAACGAGCGGATAGGTCCATTCAGTGAGGCGCCGGTGTAGTTCGGCCCGAAACTGCTGCGGGTTGGACTTGTACATGGGATCGTTCGGGTCCGGGTTCAGGAGGAACCCCAGCGTCCGGTCCTTGGCAAACAAGTAAACCTCCGACGCAGCCGCCGCCAGCGCGGACATGTCGAAAGCATAGGAGGAGAATCGGATGACGGAAACCTCCGAACCGACCACCTTACGATGAACAACGCCGTCGCTCATCAAAAGAACGTTCTTCCCGTCTCGTTCAACGACGACGCCGCTCTTGGCGTAGTACACGAGATCGACATTCTTCTCCCTTGAATCGGCAACAAAAATTCCGCCCAGCCTGCCATTCGGCAGCCGTTCGCCTATCTGGACAAATAGCCCCTCGTCGATCTTCTGGAAGCTTCCCTCCTGCACGACCGTCGAGAGCAGATCAGCGCGCGCAGTAGAGATCAGTTCGCGCGCCCGTTGACGCGCGTAGGGATCGAGACCGTTGTCGACCGCGAATGAAAAGATGCTGGCTCCGGCCGCCAGAAGGAGGACGGGCCTAATGGTCGTCAGGCGCGAGCTGCCAGCCGCATTGATGACGACCAACTCAGAATCGGTGTTCATCATCGACAAGGTCTGGGCGACGGCGATGGCTATCGCGAAGGGAACCACGACCGGGATCACAGAAGGCAGAATGAGGGTCGCCAGTTCGAAAAAGGCAAGCGCGGACTGGCCGCTCGAGGTAACGAAGTCGATGCGAGCCAAGACCTGCGTTGTCCAGACGATGGCCAAGGTCCAGAATAGCGCCGCGGTGAAAACCCCGAACGCCCGTCGCAGAATATAGCGTTCGACGACCTTCATAAAAACAGCGTTCCGTTACATACGCAATTGGCACACAAATGATGCCGTCTGCTAAACTAACCGCCCCGTAAACGGCGCACAACTGGTTCACAATATCTATCCCGGCGCAAAAATGCCGCCGCTAGGCTGAACTCTCGACGTGATCGGCTAATAAATGGCCAATGAACGAGGTTAATAGTCCGTTGCCACGCTTCCCCGCAAGCACCTGCGACGGGATCGCCTCTCGGGGATACGATCTGTACGGCAAGCTGAGGAAGAAACGTACGATTCGCCTTGGCTAAAAAGCCTTGCTATAGCCTGAATACGATCATTGCCGCGCCCATAGCCGGGCACTTCTCCCGACAGGATACTCGATGACTGCCAGACCGACGATCAGCTTTGCCAAGATTGCCACGCCGAAGAAGGCAAGCGTGGTGATTTTCTCTACAGAGGACGGAGGTCTAAGCGACGCTGGGAAGGCCTGCGACCCAGCAAAAATCTTGGAAAAGGCCTTCTCCATCGCCGATTTTACCGGCAAATCCGGCACGTCCATCGACCTGATTGCCCCGGAGGGCATTGGCTTTGACCGACTTTTGACGGTGGGAGCCGGAAAATCGACGGCGATGGACGAGTATGCCTGGTTCAAACTCGGCGGAACGACGTTTGCCCAGCTTCGCAAGCCGACTGAAGTGACGATCCTGCTCGATGTGAAAGGCGTCGACGTCACCGGCGAAAACGTGGCCAATTTCGCCGCAGGCATTCTGCTGCGAGCCTACTCTTTCGACAAATACAAGACCAAGAAGGACAATGGGGACGCCAAGCCGAATGCCAAGCCGGCCAAGGTCACGATCCTCTGTTCCGACCCCGCCGCCGCAAGGAAAGCCTTCGCCGTGGCGGAGAGCGTCGTGGATGGTGTTGTGCTCGCGCGGGACCTGGTCAACGAGCCGGCCAATGTGCTTGGCCCGGTCGAGCTCGCTGCGCACGCCAAGGAACTGGAAGGCTTGGGCGTCAAGGTCGAGATATTGACCGAACGGGAGATGCGTAAACTCGGCATGGGCGCATTGCTCGGCGTCGCGCAGGGTTCGGCTCGCCCGCCACGGCTTGTAGTGATGTCATGGCAAGGCGGAAAGCCGAAAGACAAGCCGATTGCCTTCATCGGCAAGGGCGTTGTGTTCGATACCGGCGGCAATTCGATCAAGCCAGCGGCCGGCATGGAAGACATGAAGGGCGACATGGGCGGCGCCGCCGCCGTCGTTGGTCTGATGCATGCGCTTTCGGCGCGCAAGGCGAAGGCAAATGTCGTCGGAATCATTGGCTGTGTCGAAAATAGCGTCGACGGCCAAGCGCAACGCCCTGGCGACATTGTGACCTCGATGTCTGGCCAGACCATAGAAGTCCTGAACACCGACGCGGAAGGGCGCCTCGTGCTTTGCGATGCTCTTTGGTATTGCAATCAGCGATATGAACCAAAGCTCATGATCAATCTGGCGACGCTGACCGGGGCGATCATGGTTGCACTTGGCCAGCATTATGCAGGCCTGTTCTCCAACAATGATGAGCTTGCGCAGCGGTTGAGCGCGGCCGGGCAGGCGACGCAGGAAAGAGTGTGGCGCATGCCTCTCGGGGCGGAGTACGACAAGCTGATCGATTCCAAGAATGCAGACATGAAGAACATCGGCGGTCGTTTCGGCGGCTCGATTACGGCCGCCCAGTTTCTTCAGAGGTTTGTAAAAGACACCCCCTGGGCGCATATCGACATCGCCGGAACTGCAATGGGATCGCCCGCGAATGAGATCAATCAATCGTGGGCGTCGGGCTTCGGTGTCCGTCTCCTCGACCGATTGGTGTACGACCACTATGAGGGCTGAGGCGAACTGACGGAGGAGGTCTGTGGCTGAAGTCCTGTTCTATCACCTGACCGAATCCGCGCTGGAGGACGCCTTGCCGGGCTTGCTCGAGCGCAGCCTTCAGCGCGGCTGGAAAGCCGTCGTCCAGACCGGAACGGATGAGCGGCGGGATGCCCTCGATGCACACCTGTGGACATTCCGCGACGACTCTTTCCTTGCTCATGCGACTGACCGGGAGGCGTGGGTGGAGGATCAACCGGTCGTGTTAACCACGGGGGAGGGCAATGCGAACGCCGCCGAAGTCCGTTTCCTTGTCGATGGAGCTGAGCCCCCTGAACTTGCTCCATATGCGAGGGCTGTTTTCATGTTCGATGGGCACGACGCAACCCAACTGGAAACCGCGCGCCGGCACTGGAAAGACATAAAGGCTGCGGGCCATCAGGTTACCTACTGGCAGCAGGCGGCTGACAAACGGTGGGAACGTAAGGCGTGACTGGACGCTCGGTCTGCCGGATCTTTTTGGTGAGGAGGACACATGAGGTTCCTGGCGCGGATTTTCTTCTTCCTCGTCTTGCTTGCTGGCTTGGGGCTCGGTTTCGGGTATCCGTACCTGGTTGAAAACCTTGGCGGCCATGATCTCGGCAATTGGCGGCTATACGAGGAGTCACAAGGTTATCAACCTGTCGACGTGGATCTGAAGGCAAGCGATGCACCTGTGCGTGTGCTGGTCGAGATGTCGACCGTAGGTCAGCCGGTCCTCAATGGCGATGGCGCCGTCCTGACATTGACCGCCGATCGTGAGAGTCGCACTGTTCTTGCCGAAACGCTCGCTTTCGAGGAAGCCCGCCCTCGTGAGACCAATCCGCAAACGCAGGAGAGAATATACCGCGACAACGCCGGCCTGATCCCTGAGGTGGAGGATGGCACCTACAGGTTCACTCTCGGGCCCGGCGACGCCGAGGGCGTGACGGTCAAGTCAGCTGAACTGATCTTGCGCTCTGAAGTGGCGGCGCCCGATGGGCGCGTCCAGCCAGCCGGCTACGTACTGACCGCTGTTGGCTTTATCGGTTTCGTGCTTGCCATGAGGAGACGCGGGGGTGGAACTCCGCCCAACCCGAATTCACAGCCGCCCGCACCCCGCTGGGGCAGAAGAGGGAGCGTCTAGGAATCGGCTCGGCAAGAGCCAAAGCATCTTGTCCCCCAGCCAGTCTCCAAATCATTGCGGATCGCCGGCGATCTGGCCTGATGACTGATGCCGTTTTTGCCAGACGAACGCGAAGCTCACTGGCCAGTGCAGATGCTTCCGCCATTTGGGCTTTGTCGCGATCCAATCCTCGTCGATCACGCATTCCTCCATCTCGATCAGCGACAATCCGGCGGTGCGGCCTGCCTTGAAGTGATCCGAGAACAAATGAACGTGACTTTCGATGGTGACCGCCGATCCGTCTGCCCGGTGGTAATGCGTGGGCATTCCGTTCATGAGGAAAAACGGGTGATAGCCGACGAGAAGGAACTTTCCTCCGTATTTCAGGAGGCGAGAAGCTTCGAGGTAGACCGGCGCGACATCGGCAAGGTGCTCGTCTGCGAGGACCAGCGTTGCGAGGTCATAGTCGGAAGAGTCGAGAGGCGATGATTGCACGTCGCCGGTAAAGAGCCTGTCATGCGCCCCACGCTTTTCCGCGAGCGCCAGCATCTCTGGCGTGATGTCCACGCCGTCCACTCGCTGGACGCCCTGTTGCTTCAACCATGCTCCCGTGCGTCCTGTTCCACATGCGAGGTCGGCCGCCTGCTGAACCGATTTCCACTCGATAGAACGGACTCGTTCAAGCAGCGGCCGGTCGAGTCCCACTGCAACCGTATCCTCATACGTTTCGGCCCATTTGCTATATCCGACCGCCGCCCCGACGATCGGATAACCACGTCTGTCGAAATACCTGGAATCCACGATTCTCGTCTCACTTATTGCGGTTTGCCGGTTGGCGGCAGCGCCAAGACCGACAGCCTGCTCTCAGATTTCGTCAAAATCGCCGGATCGTCCCTTCCCCGATGTGAACCGTGCGGCGCCGGCTGCCCCTTCGGAGCGGAGAACCTCCGCGCTCTCCCACTCACCGATAAGGGAGTCCGGCAGATTGAGGGACCACTGCCTTATAGCCGAAAGCCGGTCGGCGCGCATGCATCCCTGCGGGAAGCGGGCGAGATCGCGCGCCAGCTTCATAGCAGTTTCCAGCGAATCCCCGTCAGAGCAAACCTTCGTGGCGAGGCCTATCTCAAGGCATTCGTCAGCGCTCACTTGCCGGCCGGTGAGGATCAGGTCCATCGCGCGTCCGTGGCCAATAATGCGCGGTAGCCGCACGGTCCCCCCGTCGATCAGTGGCATGCCCCAGCGTCGGCAATAGACGCCCATATAGGCCGATTTTTCCATCACGCGCAGATCGCACCATAGGGCAAGCTCCATGCCGCCCGCCACGGCAGGTCCGGAAATCGCCGCAATGACCGGCTTCGAAAGCAGCAGTCTCGTTGGCCCCATGGGACCCTTGCGCGGATATTTCACAGGATCGTCGAAGCTCCCGTCGAGGTCGTGCTCGGCGAACCACTTCTCCGTTGCGCCACGGGCAGCCCATTTCAGATCGAAGCCAGCGCTGAACATGCCAGGCATTCCGGTCAACACCGCAACTTCCTGCGTCTTGTCGCGATCAAAAGCGATGAACGCTTCGAAAAGGGCAAGCGCCATCTCCGGGTTCACCGCGTTGCGCGCTTCCGGCCGATCGATCGTGACGACCGTGATTTCCCCGTCCTTCTCCCGTCGGATCGTCATTCGGCGGTTCCTTCCTCGTACTCAGCCGAGAGGGTCAGCCATTTTTCCTCATGACCGGCCAGCACATTGGAAAGCTCGGAACGCTCCTTGGCAAGCCGGGTCGCGGTCGATGGTTCTTTTTCATAGAGGGCCGGATTGGCCAGTTCGTCCTCGATGCCATCGATACGCTTACGAATCCGGTCCATCAATGCTTCTGTTGCGCGGATTTCCTTCGCGATCGGCTCAAGGGCCGCACGGCGCTGGGCCGCTTCGCGGCGACGATCCGCTTTCGATGCTTTTTCGGCTTCACGGCGTTGCCGGCGATCTCCCGCATCACCTGTTATTTCCCGGCGATAATCTGTTAGGTCGCCGTCGTAGCTCCGGACAGAACCGTTTTTGACCAGCCACAAACGATCCGCTGTCGCCTCGATCAGATGCGGATCATGCGAGATCAGGATGACTGCGCCGGAATAGTCGTTGAGTGCGTGAACCAATGCCTCCCGGGAGTCGATATCGAGATGGTTGGTTGGCTCGTCGAGAATGAGGAGATTAGGGCCTTCGAACGCCGCGAGACCCATCAGCAGGCGCGCTTTCTCGCCACCTGAGAGGTCTTTGGCTGCGGTGTTCATTTTTTCGGTCGTCAGGCCCATCTGCGCGACGCGGGAGCGAACCTTTGCTTCCGGCGCGTCGGTCATCAGTCTGCGCACATGCTCGATCGCATTTTCCTCCGGGCGGAGATCGTCGAGCTGATGCTGCGCAAAAATCGCAACTTTCAGCCCTGGGGCGACGGTCATGGTGCCGTTCTCGGATTTGAGCCTGCCAGCAAGCAACTTCGCGAACGTCGACTTGCCGTTGCCGTTGGCGCCAAGGAGCGCGATGCGGTCGTCTTCGTCTATTCGAAGCGTCAATTGCTTCAGCACAGGCTCGCCGGGCCGATAGCCGACCGCTCCGCCGTTGATCGCAATGATCGGCGAAGCCACCGTCTTGACCGGTTCGGGAAAATTGAACGGCTTTACCGTGTCGTTCACCATGGCCGCGATGGGTTTCATTTTTTCCAGCGCCTTCAGTCGTGACTGTGCTTGCCGCGCCTTCGACGCCTTGTAGCGGAAGCGCTCGACAAAGGCCTCCATGTGCTTGCGGGCCGCCTCCTGCTTGACGCGGCCTTTCTCCTGCAGGGTTTGCTGTTCGGAGCGCTGGCGCTCGAACTGATCATAGCCACCGCGCCAAAAGGTCAGCTTCTGCTGATCGAGATGGACAATCGAATTGACCGCGCGGTTCAGGAGATCGCGGTCATGCGAAATCAGGAGCACCGTGTGAGGATAGCGCGCGACATAGTTTTCCAGCCAAAGCGTGCCTTCGAGATCGAGATAGTTGGTCGGCTCGTCGAGGAGAAGCAGGTCGGGTTCGGCAAAGAGCACGGATGCCAGCGCGACGCGCATACGCCAACCGCCCGAAAACGACGAAGCCGGACGGTTCTGAGCTTCGGCATCAAAGCCAAGGCCAGCGAGGATCGTAGCGGCGCGCGCTTCGGCGGAATGCGCGTCGATGTCGGCCAGCCGCATATGAATATCAGCGATGCGGTGCGCATCGGTCGCTGTCTTTTCCTCTGCCAAGAGCGCCGCTCGCTCCGTGTCGGCCTTCAGCACGATTTCGATTAGCGGCTCGTCGGTGCCCGGCGCTTCCTGTGCGACCTGACCGATGCGCGTGTTTTTCGGCATCGAGATTCTGCCGGTCTCGGAAGCCAGATCACCGGAGATCGCGCGGAAAAGCGTGGTTTTCCCGGTGCCGTTCCGACCGACCAGTCCGGCTTTTGAGCCGGCAGGAAGCGTCAACGACGCATGATCGAGTAGAAGCCGTCCGGCAATGCGTAGGGAGAGATCGTCGATGATAAGCATGGCGAAGGCGTTTTGGCGGAGGGAAGGTAGAAGTGCAAGGGGATGTTGGACTGCCCCACGGCAGTGAATCCAGGTTAATGACCACTCGGTTGATGACATTCCGCTTGCGCGAGCCCGTGAGGAGAACATTGAGCACAGGCTTCTCCGTCGCCACGCCCCGTTTCCGGTCTGGCCATTGTCAAAGAACCTCCCTGTCGGGAGCAGTCGGGAAGCGGGGCGCTGGGTCGGCACCTCGTAAAGTAAATTTATGGCGCCTTCCCAGCGCCCCGCCGGTGGTCTTGCCCGATCGTCGGGGCCCCCGCGGTGGCCTCTGCCGGTGCGGGGGAGCCGCGAAACGGGCCCGGGCCTCGGATGAAAATTTCCAGCCGCGTTTCCGCCACG
>JBEVEP010000346.1:0-3832 GCA_040512755.1 Mesorhizobium sp. | reverse complement strand
GCGAAGCGGGCCCGGGCCTCGGATGAAAATTTCCAGCCGCGTTTCCGCCACGCGACCGGCCCGGCACCGCCGCCCTCCCTGATACCCGGTGCGCACCAGGTTCCCGTGAGGGCGATGCCGGGGATTATGCGAGGGGCTGAAGGGGCGTGGATAAAGAAATTTCGGCCCTTCTTATCCGCGCTGTGAGCGGAGACGGGCGCGCAAAGAAAAAGGCGGCCAAAGCCGCCTTTTTCTGAAGACTGTCGCCGAACCTTATTCAGCAGCCTTTTCAGCCTCGGCCGCAGCCTGGGCAGCAGCCTTGGCTTCTGCGGCATCCTGAGCTGCCTTCTCGGCTGCCAACGCTTCGGCCGCCGCGATCTTTTCAGCCTCGATCTTCGCCTTTTCGGCGGCGAGCGCATCGCGCTCCGCGTCATTCAGCTTGCGGGCGCGGACGCCAGTGTTTTCCGAGATGCGGGCGGACTTGCCGCGACGATCACGGAGATAATAGAGCTTGGCGCGACGCACCTTGCCCCGGCGGACAATCTCAACGCCCTCGACCATCGGCGAGAACACCGGGAATACACGTTCCACGCCTTCGCCGTAGGAAATCTTGCGGACCGTGAAATTCTCCTGGAAACCGGATCCGGAGCGCGCGATGACCACGCCCTCATAGGCCTGTACGCGGGTCCGTGTGCCCTCGGTCACACGGACCTGGACACGCACCGTATCACCGGGCTGGAATTCGGGCAGCTTGCGCTTGGCTTCGATTTTTGCGGCCTGTTCGGCCTCGAGCTGACGGATGATGTCCATCTCAAAATACCTCTTCTTGCTTCTCGACAGCCAGAGCGCCCAGCCCTTGCCTGACAGTCCAGGGACCGCGCGGCTATGCCTATTCTTCCCAACGTTCAGAAGAGGCAGGGGCGAATTCACCGTACTTATTGACGGGTCCGGAAGCTTGTTCTCCCGGTTTCGGGCGGGCACATACACGTTTCCACGAAGTTTGTCACGCAATCGGGACGTCTTTTTTTCCCGATCTCGGCTGCCGCAGGCCAGAAAGCAGATCCGGTCTGCGCTCTGCAGTCAGTTTTTCAGCCTGCTCGCGCCGCCACGCAGCGATCTTTCCGTGATTTCCGGAGGTCAGCACTTCCGGTATTGCGCGGCCCTCGAAGACTTGAGGCCTTGTGTAGTGCGGGTGTTCCAGAAGGCCGCCTTCGAAGCTCTCTTCCTGCCCCGAAGCCTCATTGCCCATGACGCCCGGCAACAAACGCACAACAGCGTCCAGCAGCACATGCGCTGCGACCTCGCCGCCTGACAGGACATAGTCGCCGATGGAAACTTCCTGCAGCCCCCGTGCTTCGATCACGCGTTGATCGACGCCTTCGAACCGACCGCAAAGGATCACCGCTCCTGGTCCCGTGGCGAGCTCACGAACACATGCCTGAGTCAACGGGCGCCCGCGCGGGCTCATCAGAAGCTTTGGACGCGGGTCACTGTCCGGCGACGCTGCATCGATGGCCTTGGCAAGGATATCGGCTCGCATCACCATCCCTGCGCCACCCCCCGCCGGCGTGTCGTCGACAGTCCGATGCCGGTCTGTGGCGTAATCACGGATCTGAATGGTTTCCAGCGACCAGAGTCCCGCATCGAGCGCGCGGCCGGCCAGCGACATCCCGAGTGCACCCGGAAACATCTCAGGATAGAGCGTCAGGACGCTCGCGCGAAACGTCATCGGTTCCCTCCGGCCGTCCCCGGCCCGCGAGGCCTCCGCTTAGGATCGAAGGTGCCCTTCTCCGGCGATAATTCCGGATGCGAAGCATCGTGATCGTCCTCTTCATCGATAAGCCCAGCCGCGACGGGGTCAATCGTGATCGAGCGGCCTGAAACGGAGACTTCCGGAACTGCCGCCTTGGTGAAGGGAACAAGCACCTCGCCATGCCCCGAGAGCGCGAGTTCCAGAATGTCGCCGCCACCAAAATTCTGGACTGACGTCACCTTACCGATAATCGCGCCGGTATTGTCGCGTACATCCATTCCGACGAGATCGGCGTGATAAAACTCTTCGTCATCGAGACCCGCAGGCAGCGCAGACCTGTCGACGAAAAGGCCTGTGCCATTCAACCCTTCCGCCGCATTGCGATCGTTCACACCCTTGAAGCGGGCCACGACCACGGTGCTTTGCGGCCGGAGGTTCACTACCTCAAGCAGGCGTCCGTCCTTGGTAAGAAGAGCCCCATAGTCACCAAGCGCCATCGGATCCGCGGTGAACGTTTTGACACGCACCTCACCCTTGATGCCATGCGCCGCGCCGATCACGGCGAGTTGGATGAGATTGTCGGTCTTGGGCATGACTGTGTCCTTTGCCCGTCTCTAGCTTCCGACTGGCTCATTTTCAATCAGCGGCTTCACCACATGCTAACCTGAAACGTTCAACATAGCGTCCCGAAGCCAAGCGCGAGCCGCCATGCAGGAATTCCTTATCTCCGCCCGTCAGGATCTTCTCGACGCGCGCGTCGATTGGTTGAAGGCTCTTGGCCTTGAGCGGCGCCTCGCCGCCCTGACCCTCGACGCCTATGAGCGCGACACGCGGCAATTCTTCCAGTTCCTGACCGGGCATTGCGGAGGTCCCCCCGGTATTTCCGATATCAAGGAGTTGAGGACAGCGGACCTTCGCGCCTACCTCGCATGGCGCAGGTCGAGCGGCGCTGGTGCTCGGACCCTTGGGCGGGGTCTTGCCGGGGTCCGCTCCTTTCTGCGATTCCTGGAGAGACGCGGCATTGCGAACGCCGCAGGCGCAGCCGCTCTTCGCGCGCCAAAGCAGCCGAAATCTTTGCCGAAACCACTGACTGCAGCCGATGCAAAACGCGTCGTGTCATCCGGCGAGCAGCTGGCCGAGGAGCCGTGGATCGCGGCGCGAAATGCAGCGGTCCTGACTCTCCTCTACGGTTCCGGCCTTCGCATTTCCGAAGCGTTGGGGCTGTCCGGCGCCGAATTGACTGGCTCTGGGGACAGTGTTCTTCGGGTGACGGGCAAGGGCGGCAAAACGCGTCTTGTGCCTGTTCTACCGGTCGCGTTACAGGCGGTCGCCGAATACCGGCGGCTTTGTCCTTATCATCTTGCTCCCGAGGGCCTCTTGTTCCGTGGCGCGCGAGGCGGGCCACTCAATCCCGCCATAGTCCAACGCGAAATGCAGAAGCTGCGCTCGGCGCTCAACCTGCCGCCCACGGCCACACCACATGCGCTTCGCCATTCCTTTGCAACCCACCTGCTTGGCCGTGGCGGAGACCTCCGGACGATCCAGGAACTTCTTGGCCATGCCAGCCTTTCGACCACGCAAATCTACACAGGCGTCGACACGGCTCGCCTGCTCGAAATCTATGAAGCTGCGCACCCACGCGCCTGAAGAAGTGCATACTGAGACAATTCTGCGCCCGGGTTTAACCGTTTCGCCGCATTTTGCCCGTAGGGATTGATCTATGAAACGTGCAATCGCCATCGCAGATCAGGCAGCCCTTGCAACGCTGAAATTGCTTGCGGCGGTGAATATGCTGTTTCTGATCTCGCTGATTTTCGCCATCGCGTTTGTGAGCAGCAAGGCAAGAGCTGAAACTCCGGCTTGCACGGGGAGTAACATGTTGGCGGCGCTCGAAAGAGATGACCCAGCGGCGATGGCGTCCATTCGCGCAGAGGCAGCGAAAGTGCCGAACGGCAAGGGTTTGCTCTGGAAAATTGAAAAGGATGGCCGCGTTTCGTTTCTGTTCGGCACGATGCATATGACCGACGAGCGCGTAACCAGCCTTACGGCTCCCGCCCGGAAAGCCTTCGACGCCTCGACGACTGTCGTGATCGAGACCAC
>JBEVEP010000344.1:0-10447 GCA_040512755.1 Mesorhizobium sp. | reverse complement strand
GTCTGCCTTGGCTTGGATGGGAGACCCGTCCGCACTGCCGGCAATGAAGGTGTGCCTCTTCAGTAACCCCGATCTATGGACGATCGGCAGACACCAGAAAGGCCCGCACCGTCGTTGCTTCAAGACGTCCTCGATCATGTGGTTGGCCACTCGACCGACTGGGTTCGTTACTCCCCAGGTACCGTCCCGATACCCTCGCCATTCGAGGGTCGGGGGACGCCCACAGGCACGTGCGACTTTGGGCAAGCGCGGATATAGGTTTGGAGGTTGTAACAATCAATTAAAATCGGCGTGCGGCTTGAAAAAACTCTATCGCTGAACAATTGTTCGCAGATCGTATTCCGATTTTGAACGATGACCGGTTTCCGCGATCCCTTCAACGCCATCCTGGATTTGGCTGAAGTGCCTGTTCCCAATGCGGAATCCGGGCCACTGGCGGGCCTGTCCCTCGCGGTCAAGGATATTTTCGATGTCGCCGGCTACGTGACCGGTTGCGGTAATCCCGCGAAGGCATCGGAAGGCCGAATCGCTTTAAAAACAGCTGCCGCCGTGCAGTCGCTGCTCGATGCCGGCGCGCGATTCGCAGGCAAGACCCAGACGGACGAATTGGCCTTCTCGCTGATGGGGCAGAATGCGCATTTCTCACAGCCGACAAATCCTGCCGCCCCGGACCGTGTCACGGGCGGTTCCTCCTCGGGATCGGCAGCGGCGGTCGCCGGCCGGCTGGTCGACATCGCCGTTGGATCAGACACCGGGGGATCGATCCGCGCGCCAGCGAGCTTCTGCGGACTGGTCGGTCTGCGCACCACCCACGGCCGAATCCCGCTCGACGGCGCCATGCCACTGGCGCCGAGCCTCGACACCTTTGGATGGTTTGCGAAGGATATCGACACCTATGAAAAGGTCGCGCAGGTCCTGCTTGGCGATAGCGACCGCGCGGCCGCGCTCACCCGCCCGCTCTATCTCGGCGCTTTGGACGAACTGGTGTCCGGCCCGGAGGAAGCCGCAGCCTTTGACAGCGGTCTCGCGACGGTTGGTCAAGTTATCGGTGTTTCAGCCGAAGCTGAGCCGCTTGGCCAGTCCAACGACGATCTCTATTGGTGCTTTCGCAGGCTGCAGGCTTATGAATCCTGGCAGTCGCATGGCGCGTGGATTTCCGAGCGAGACCGCGGATTAGGCCCCGGTGTCAAGGAGCGGTTCGCGTTCGGCGCAACCATCGACAAGGAAACCGTGGCAGTGGAAACCATGCGGCGTGACGGCTTCCGGACGGAGATGCGCGAGCGCCTGGGAGACGGCGGTGTTCTTGTCCTGCCGACGGTACCGGGTGCGGCCCCGCTGAAGGCTTCAAGTTTCAAGGAAACGCAAGCCTTTCGCGAACGCGCCTTGAGACTGCTTTGCCTTTCCGGTTTGTCAGGCTTTCCGCAAATCAGCCTGCCGCTGGGAAATGTCGACGGTGCACCCTTCGGAATATCGCTGCTCGGTCCTCCGAATAGCGATCTTGCACTGATCGCACTTGGCGGCCAAATCCTCAAATCGGCGGGAAGGAGTTGATCAGGAATGGATACGCTTACCCGCATGCGCGCCTTCATCGATGTGGTCGATGCTGAGGGCTTTTCCGCCGCCGCGCGCAAAATCGGCCGCTCCAAGGCGCTATTGTCGAAATATGTGCGCGAGCTCGAGGACGAGCTTGGCGCGCTTCTGCTCAACCGCACAACGCGCCAGTTTTCCCTGACGGAAGCAGGCCACACCTATTACCGGCGCGCCTCAGAAATCATTCGCGAGATCGACAGCCTGCAGGAAACGGTGCGGGAGTCAGCCGGGGACGTACGGGGCCGCATCAAGCTCTCCGCGCCGCGCAGCTTCGCGGATGCTCCGATTGGCCAGTCTCTCATCGACTTCGCCAAGGAGCATCCCGATATCATCCTCGAAATTCATCTCGATGACCGTTTCGTCGAGCTGGTCGAGGAAGGCTTCGATCTGGCGATCCGGATTTCCCGGCTGGAGAATTCCTCGCTGATCGCCCGCCGGCTCGCCCCCTTCTCCGTAACCCTTTGCGCTTCGCCGGATTTCATTGCCGAGCGCGGAGAACCGCAGCGGCCTCAGGACCTCGCGCAGTTGCCCTGCATTGTCGACACCAATTCGCGTTACCTCTCGAACTGGATGTTCCTTGGTGACAACGGCGAGCCAGTCAGCGTTTCCGTCTCCGGTCCGATTGAAGTCAATAGCCCAATGGCGGCTCGCGCCGCCGCTCTTTCGGGCCTGGGATTTGCCCTGCTCCCGGATTTCATCGCCACGCCCGATATCGCCGCGGGCAGTTTGGTCGCGGTCCTGGATGACCGGATCCCACGTGGCGCCGGCATCTTTACCGTCTATCCACACCGCCGCTATCTGCCGGCAAAGGTGCGCGTGCTCGTCGATTTCCTCGTCCATTGGTTCAAGTCACGAGAGGCCTGATCCGTTGGGTGCATTTCCTTGACGGCGCGCCATGGCTCCTCGCCCACGCAGATCGCTTCGCCCAAGGATGGCGATGCATCGGCGCGACATCGTGCTAAAGGCATCGTGATCGCCGCAGGATTTGAGAAGTTACAATGCCTTCGAGCTCCGCTTTTATCACCGAGCCGTCACGACGGATCGAAGTCATCCATGAGACCGATGTTCTGGTCGTCGGTTCTGGTCCCGGTGGCTTAGCGGCCGCAATTGCCGCGGCGCGAACCGGTGTCGATGTGACGTTGGTCGAGCGTTTCGGCTGCTTTGGCGGCAACATCACTGTCGTGGGCGTCGAAGGTTTTGCCTGGTATCGCCATGAAGCAACGGTCGAGGCGGGCGGTATCGGCCGTGAATTCGAGGATCAAGCGAAGGCGATGGGCGCGGCAGTGCCGGAAAGTCAGTCGCTGTCGTATGAACTGGATTCGGAAGGCTTCAAACTCGTGGCCGACCGGCTGGTGGAGGAAGCGGGCATTCATCCGATGCTGCATCGCCAATTTGTTGCTCCCATAATGGATGGAAATGTCATCGCTGGCATCGTCACCGAGTCCAAATCCGGCCGCGAAGCCATCCTCTCCCGTATCGTCATCGACGCAACCGGCGATGCCGATGTCGCCGAGAGGGCTGGCGCGCCGACCATCAAAACACCCGTCGAAGCGATGCAGGCGGCCTCCGTCATGTTTCATTTGGCCGGGGTCGACAAGCGCGCGTTCCTCGACGGTGTACGCACCGATCCGCAGACCTATGGCGACTGGTCCAGCGGCGAGTGGCAGGTCGAGACCTCCGGCAAGGAGGACAAGATGTTCTCGCCCTATCTTGGAAAACCCTTCGCCCAAGCGATCAAGGATGGTGTCATCCCCGCGCGTCTCAATACCATAGCCGGCACCTGGGGCGCGATGCATGATACGGGTGAGCTGACTTACATGAACCTCATCCATCTGGCGGGATGCGACGGGACCGATCCAGATAGCATGACGCGCTTCGAGATCGAGGGCCGCAAACAGGCGATGCTCGCGATCGAGGCACTGCGACGTTACACCCCCGGTTGCGCGGGTGCACGACTGCGTAATTTCGGTATGACGATCGGAATACGCGACACGCGTAAGATCGACGCCATGTATAATCTTACCGAGGCCGACGTGCGCAACGAAGCGCGCTTCGATGACACGATCGGCATCTATCCGGAATTCATCGATGGGTACGGTGTCCTCATCCTGCCGACCACCGGGCGCTATATGCAGATACCCTACCGTGCGCTGCTGCCGCAGCGTGTCGGCAACCTGCTTGTTGCCGGCCGCGCCATCGGCGGTGACCGGATCGCCCATGCCGCCACGCGCAACATGGCCTGCTGCGCCGTGGCCGGCCAAGGGGCGGGCATCGCAGCCGCGCTGTCGGTCCGCCTTGGACAAGATCTGACGCTGCTCGACCTCGCCGCCGTCAGGGCCGAACTGGCCAGACAGGGTGTGCGGTTCAAGTGATGCAAAGAAGCGCGGGATCGGTCCCAATTTTGCCGGGATTCTGGTAACTCTCGGCAATCTCCAAATCACAGGGGTTACCACAGCTGGATGCGACAGACCGCGCGAACAACAATGCTGGCGAGCGCCTCGGCGGTCTTCCTGGCCTCCACGGGTCCGGCTCTGGTCCATCCGCATGTGTTTGCCGAAGCCCGCCTCGATGTGATGCTGAACCCCGACAAATCGGTGAAATCGCTCCGTCATCTGTGGCGTTTCGACGACGTGTTCTCGAGCACCGTGCTGATGGAATTCGACACGAACGCCGATCTCAAGCTCGACGACTCTGAGCTTCAGGAGGTGGCGAACACCGTGAACAGCTCCATCGCCGAATACGACTACTTTCAAATCGTCACGGCGGATGGCAAGGACGTCGCCATGAAGCCGCCCGCTCAGCTCATGGTCAACTTCGAAAACGACCAGTTGATCATCCTCTTCGAGTCGGAGCCAAAGGATCCGCTCAAACTGGCCGGCAAGGTCGATTTCGGCGTCTATGACCCAACCTTCTACACATCGATCGACTTCGTTGAGGACGAGAACATGGCCGTCGAAGGCCTGCCCTCAGATTGCACCCTAGCGGTGATCCGGCCTGATCCCGACGAAGCGATCGCCCAGAACCAGTCAAATCTGACCGATGCCTTCTTCAACGATCCGGCGAGCACCGATCTGAGCAAGATTTTCGCCACCAAGCTCGAACTTACCTGCAAGGGCTGATCCTTGAGCAAGACAACCATCCGTGTCGTGTTCGGGCTGCTGGCCCTGACCTATGTGCTCACCCATTTTCTCGGCCATGCGCATGCGCAGAGCTCACTCGGCATCGGCGCAAACGAGGCGACGCTTCCCTCCACGGGCCTGTTTGCGGCGTGGCTCAACTGGATCAATATCCAGCAACAGGCCTTCTATCGCTCGCTGACCGGCGCGCTCAAGGCGATGCGTCAGGACGGCTCGAAGCTCTGGGTTCTGGTCGGCCTGTCTTTCGCTTACGGCATCTTTCATGCAGCCGGCCCCGGTCACGGCAAGGCGGTCATCTCGTCCTATATGCTCGCCAACGAAGTGGCGCTGCGCCGCGGGATCGCGCTGTCCTTCCTCTCGGCCTTCCTGCAGGCCGCGACCGCAATCACCGTGATGACTCTCGTCTATTTCGTACTGCGCGGCACGTCGGTTTCGATGACGGACGCGACATGGTTCCTCGAAGTCGTGAGCTACGCGCTGATCAGCGCGTTTGGCGCCTGGCTGCTCTGGCGCAAGGCTGGCCCGCTGCTGGACGGGCTCCTTGGCGCCAATCCCAAGCACAGCCTGTCGTTTGCACACGCGCACGACCATCACACGCATGATCATGGCCACGCTCATCATGCGATCGCACATAGCTATGCCGGACACAGCCATGCAGATGGCGCGCAGGAACACCACGGTTCGCTGCATGACCACGCGGATCATCGTCACCATCCTGACGGGGGACAGCATCTCCACGACCACGCCGGGCATTCCCATCACACCCATCACCACCACGGCCATTCTCATGCGCCGGGCGAAGTCTGTGAGACCTGCGGTCATTCGCACGCGCCTGATCCGGCTCTGCTTTCGGCCGACCGGTTCGACTGGCGTGCGGCGTGGTCTGCGGTGGCAGCCGTAGGGATCCGACCATGCTCGGGCGCGCTGATCGTGCTCAGCTTCGCTTTTCTCAACGGCCTTTGGGCCGGCGGCATTCTGTCGGTGATCGCCATGGCCGTCGGCACGGCGATCACTGTATCGGTGCTGGCGACGATCGCGGTGACCGCCAAGAACTGGGCTGTGGCCTTTGCCGGCGATGGCCGTTCCGGCAACCGGCTCCACACCGCCATCGAAATTGGCGGCGCAAGCCTCGTGCTGATCCTGGGCCTGGTTTTGCTTAGCGCGAGTCTCGCTGCCTGAGCTGCCCGCCCAAATCGTCCTCGATATATGCCTGTATGATCTCGTCGAAGCTCCGCTCTGCGGCAAAGCCAAGGTCGCGGGCACGTTTCGCCTCGAAGCGGGTCGGCCAGTTCCGAACGATCGACCAGATCGCGTCGTCAGGCTCCTCCCGGATCAGCTTCTCAATGTCGGCGCCTGCAATCCTCTTCAGCGCCTCGATCTGCTCGCCAACGGTCACCCCCACCCCCGGCATGGTGAGGTTGCGGCGCGGCCCGACCGCCTGCCCGTCAATCCCGGCTGCGTGAAGCAGGAAGTTGACCGCCGAGCGAGGGCTGGCGAGCGTGTGAACGACTGAGCGGGGCACCGGCAGCACGGCTTCCTTGCCATTCAAAGGCTCGCGTATGATCCCTGAAAAGAAACTGGACGCCGCCTTGTTGGGCTTGCCGGGCCTGACGCAAATGGTCGGCAGGCGGATGCCGATCCCGTCGAAGAAGCCGCGACGCGAATAGTCCGCTAGCAACGCCTCGCCGATCAGTTTCTGCGTACCGTAGGATGTGAGCGGCGTCGGATGGAACTCATCCGATATCACATCCGGAAACGGCGCGCCGAACACCGCGATCGACGAGGTGAACACGACACGCGGACCGTGGCCGGCCAGACGGATTGCGTCAAACAAGGCCCGCGTTCCATCGAGATTGATCCGATAGCCAAGATCGAAATTCGCTTCGGCTTCTCCCGAAACGATGCCGGCAAGGTGGAAGACAATGTCCGGTTTTGATGCAATCAGGGCCTCCGCGGCGCCTTCTTGCGAAAGATCGCCGACATGGATCGCGACATGCGCGTCCTCCATGGAAAACGCGTCGGCGGGAACGATGTCGTGCAGGTCGAGCGCGGTGATCTTCCGCCCGTTGAGCCGCCCTTCCTGACACAGCCGGCCGGCAAGCTTCCGGCCGATCATCCCCGCTGCTCCGGTGATCAGCAGGCGCATGTCATTTCCTCCTACGCTGCGCTCGCGCGCGCAACCAGAACAGCAAGAAGAACGCGGCGACAAATAGGATCGCCACTGCGCCGGCAGCCGCCGGAGACACGCTGCCGACGGTCAGCATAATGGTGGGCAGGTAGAAGGCAACAAGCCCAAAGACCACAAGAATGACTGCTGCTGCCAGCGCAGCCTGTTTGTTGCTGCTATCCATCAGCGCATCCGTCCCGGGTGCAACGCTTCGGCGTGAACGCGAAGCGTCGGTGCACAATCGATGTCTCCATTGGCCGGCATAACCCCTCTTCTAGTGGTGACCATGGTCAGCATGAGCGTCGGCACATTGTCCAAATTCCGGCTCCACCGTTGCATGATCAATTCCATGGTTTTCAGCCAGCCGCGCCTTGATAGTACGGATGACGGCATAGGCGTCCGCGCCGTCCGCCAGACAGGCATGGAGCGTCGCGACATTTCTCGCGCCGTCCAGCGACCAGATATGCATATGGTGGATTTCTCTCACGCCGGCGACATTGCCTTCTATGTCTTTGGCGATGCTGTCGCGATCGAGATCGACCGGAACGCCTTCGAGCAACAAATGGCTGGACTCCCTGATCAGCGCCCAGGCGCTGTGGAAAAGCAGCACTGCCACCAACACGGACAGGATTGGATCAATCAGCGTCCACCCGGTGGCGAGAATGACTGACGCCGCCACAAGAGCCGCGACGGAACCGAGCAGATCGCCCAGAACATGGAGCGCGGCGCCGCGCATGTTGAGGCTCCGCCGGTCGCCGCCATGGAGAATGAGAAAGGCAACGATATTGACCAGTAAGCCGACTATCGCGATGACGAGCATCGGGCCACCGAGAACCGGCGTCGGCTCGCTCAGCCGATGCCACGCTTCGTAGACAATCCAGAACCCGATGGCGAAGACCGCCAGGCCATTCGTGTAGGCAACAAGGGTCTTCACGCGGTCGAAGCCATAGGTCATCCGCGCCGTTGCGGCCCGCCCGGCAAGATGGAATGCATACCAGGCCAGCATGAGCGAGACAGAATCGGTCAGCATGTGACCTGCATCCGCGAGCAACGCCAGCGAGCCCGTGAACAAGCCGCCGAGCGCTTCGGCAACCATGAAGCCACCAGTCAGGCAGGCAGCAAACAGCACACGGCTCTTGTCGGCGGCATGCGAGTGGCCGCCATGGGCATGGCCATGCGAGTGGCCATGATGGTCGGCATGGCTTTCGCCATGAGCATGTGCGTGGCCGTGAGCCATTCTTGTTCCCTTATGCGCCGAACTCTGCGCGGAAATCCTCCAGCTTGCGCTTCTGCTGGCCATCGCTATCAAAATTGGCCGGATCGAGCCAGCCTTCGTAGGCCCGCCGCAGCGCCGGCCATTCCTTGTCGATGATCGAATACCAGGCCGTGTCGCGATTCTGGCCTTTGATCACAAGGTGCTGACGGAACACGCCCTCGAAGGTGAAGCCGAAACGCTCCGCTGCACGCTTCGACGGCTCGTTGAGATTGTTGCATTTCCATTCGTATCGCCGATAGCCCAGGTCGTCGAAGGCATATTTGGTGAACAGGAACTGAGCCTCGGTGGCGGCGGGTTTTCTCGCGACCAGCGGCCCCCAGTAGATATGGCCGATCTCGATCACGCCATGGACATGCTCGATACGCAGGAAAGTCTGCCGGCCCGCAACCTTGCCGCTGGCCTTGTCGATGACGGCGAAGAACATCGGGTCTGCACTCGCTTCGGCACTGTCGAGCCACGCCTGAAATGCGGCCCGGCTCTCGGGGGGCGTATCCGGCAGGTAGCGGAAGCGGCTCCCGATGTCCGGCACGGAGGACGCCTCGAACAGGCCGTCGCCATGTTTTGCGGCACTCAAAGGCTCGAGCACCACGTAGCGGCCTTCCAATGGTTCGCGCCTGGGACGCGGCCTTGGCTGCCAGTTCTTCAGATCATCGGTCATTACACTTTCCATTCACTGCTTTGAAACGCAACGCCAACCGTCCGCTGGAGCGTAGTGGCATGCTGATCAGTTCGGTTCGTGCAGGATTCCTGCGAAAGTGATTCCACTTTTGAGGACCTTGCGCTACGACGCTCCCAAAAACCGGCATTTCACGGAAGAACCAGACGGATACGCGCGATGCTCCACACGATCCCGGCTTTCGACCGCCTCGGCGAGGAAAATGCATTTGCCGTCCTGGCGCGGGCAACGGCGCTGGCCGCGCAAGGCCGCGATATCATCAACCTCGGCATTGGCCAACCGGACTTCAGGACGCCGGCCCATATCGTGGAAGCAGCGATCAAGGCACTGCGGGACGGCCATCACGGCTATACGCCCGCCACGGGCCTGTTGGCGACGCGTGAGGCGGCGGCGCGGCGGACACTGACCACCACCGGCGTCGAGGTTTCCCCGGATAGCATCATGATCCTCCCCGGTGGCAAGCCGACAATGTATGCGGCGATCATGATGTTCGGTGAGCCCGGCGTGGATATCCTCTATCCCGATCCGGGCTTTCCGATCTACCGGTCGATGATCGAATTCACCGGCGCAAGGCCGGTACCGGTTCCGGTCCGCGAAGACAATGGCTTCGCCTTCTCGGCCGACGAGACCTTGGCGCTGATCACGCCGAAGACGCGGCTTTTGATCGTCAACTCGCCAGCAAATCCGACCGGCGGGGTGACGCCGCGCGCCGAGATCGAACAACTCGTGAAAGGTCTCGAAGCTCATCCGGACGTCGCGATACTCTCCGACGAGATCTATGATGTCATGACCTATGACGGCGAGAAGCACTGTTCGCTTCTGCAATTCCCCGAAATCCGCGACCGGTTGATTGTTCTGAACGGCTGGTCGAAAACCTGGGCGATGACCGGCTGGCGCATGGGCTGGTCCATTTGGCCGAACACGCGCGAAGGCGCGTACCTGTACGACAAGATTCGCAAACTCGCGGTGAATTGCTGGTCGTGCGTCAACGCCCCAAGCCAATATGCCGGCATTGCCGCCATCGATGGACCACAGGATGAGGTCGAGAAGATGATGCGGGCCTTTGACCGCCGGCGGCGGGTCGTCGTCGAGGGGCTGAATGGCCTACCGGGCGTTTCCTGCATCACGCCGAAAGGGGCCTTCTATGCGTTTCCGAACATTGCCGGCACCGGGTGGAAGGCGAAGAAGCTGGCTTCGGCGCTGCTCGAAGAGGCTGGCGTCGCCCTGATCGGTGGACCTGACTTCGGCATCCTCGGCGAAGGCTATATCCGCCTGTCCTATGCCAACTCGGAAGAGAACATCCTGCGGGCGATCGAGCGTATCGCGGCGTTTCTGGAGAAATAAACGGCAAGCAGCCGGGGAAATGTTTCAACGGTTCTCTGCCTATGATTTTAAGCACAAGTTTCTCCGTCGCCACGCCCCGTTTCCGGTCTGGCTATTGTCAAAGAACTCTCCCTTTTGGGAGCAGTCGGGAAGCGGGGCGCGGGGGCGGCCCCCCCGAAACTACAAGTTTTGCGCCCTCCCCCCGCCCCCCCCCGGGGCTTGCCCCCGCGGCGGGGCCCCCCCCGGGGGCCCGGCCGGGGGGGGGGGGGCCCCCCCCC
>JBEVEP010000343.1:0-3705 GCA_040512755.1 Mesorhizobium sp. | reverse complement strand
GCGCCCCGCATGGCGCTATGGCTTTCATGGAGCGGGTTGCGAGTTGAGAAAACCTGACCGTTCGCGCCGCCCTCATCCCCCTGCCGGGACCTTCTCCCCGTTTTACGGGGATAAAGATTGCTCCCGTCGCTGCTTTCAATCGCCTGCCTTGCAGAACAAGCGGCAAGGTGCCGGCAAGCGTCCCTTCTCCCCGTAAAACGGGGAGAAGGTCCCGGCAGGGGGCTGAGGGGCGATATGGGCGGTTAAGCGCGTGACACATCATTCGTCATCAAGTCATCATCAACTCGCGCAGAACCGGCACCAGCGCGAGCGGTAGGTCCTCCGCGATCAAACCAGACCCGAAGCGCCGCGCTGCCTCTGCATGGATCCACACCGCCGCGCATGCGCCTTCGAATGGCGGCATACCTTGGGCGATCAGGCCGGCGATAGTCCCCGCCAGAACGTCGCCCGAGCCGGCAGTCGCAAGCAGCGGCGTTCCGTTGGCGTTGATCGCCGCCTTGCCATCGGGCGCGGCGATCACTGTATCCGGTCCCTTGTAGACCACGATCCCATTGGCCTGCTTTGCGGCGGCACAGGCCTTGTCGAGCTTCGACATCGCGTCATTCGCGGCGATGTCCGGGAACAATCGACCGAACTCGCCCTCATGGGGAGTCAGTACGGTGGCGGCCGCGCCGGGCCGCGCGGCCGTTTCGAAAAAAGCGTCCGCTTGCATGGCGAGGGACGTGATCGCGTCGGCGTCGAGCACAATGGTTCCTGGCGCATCTGCTGCAGTCATGAGCTCGAGCGCTACTTCGCCGACCTTGGTGACTGGCCCAAGGCCAGGCCCGAACACGACCGCCTCGGGATGGCGAGCGGCCAGGAATGCTTGCACATCCTCGAGCGTATCTGCCTTGCGCAGCATGATCGAAGTCAGGTGGGCAGCATTCACCTGCAATGCGCTTGTCGGTGACAGGACGGTAACCGCTCCTGCCCCAATCCGTGCCGACGCCATCGCGGCCAGCCGCGCCGCTCCGGTAGAACTCGGCCCTCCCGAAAAGACTCCGACATGGCCGCGCTTATATTTGTGCAGGTCGACGGCCAGTGCGGGGAGCGCGCCCCGCCAAACCGACGGACTGTTCTCGAATGTTGCAATCTCCAGGCCGGCAATGATCGCATCCGCGATGCCGATATCCGCAAGCACCAGTTCCCCACACATCGCTCGCCCCGGAAACAGAAGGTGGCCGGGCTTCTTGCGCGCAAAAGTTACAGTAACTGCTGCGCGGAATGCGCTGCCCAAAATCCGCCCGCTCTCGCCGGAAATGCCCGACGGCAGGTCTACAGCCACAACCGGAAGACCCGCCGCCGTTACACGTTCGATCGCAGTGGCAGCGTCTCCGGCAATCGGTTTTGCAAGGCCTGCTCCATAGAGTGCATCGATCACAACCGAACCCGGATCGGCGGTGAATTCGGATAGCGGTCGCGGCGCAAGTTTACATTCCGCGGCCGCCAGCGCGGCGTCGCTTCCCGCCCGCGGCGGCCCAGATGCCCAAACGGAGACGGCGACGCCACTCTCGGCGAGCAGCCGCGCGGCAACATACCCATCGCCGCCATTGTTGCCGGGTCCGCAGAGAACGTCGACCTTGCGCGCTGCCGCGAAGCGCTCGAGCATGACCTTTGCCACGGCTGCACCGGCGTTGCGCATGAGAGCGATGCCGTCGAGCGGTCCAGCGTTGATCGTCTTGCTGTCAGCTTCCGCCATCTCGTCCGGTGTCAGAAGTTCGTGCGCCACGTGCCTACCGCCTCTTTCACCGGAACCTTAGCCTTGTCTCCAAGGCTCGCGCAAATTGCAAAAATGCTCAGTAAGTGGGCTGCCTGCTATTTTTTTAAGCAAGCTGACTGTTTTGACCGGTGGAGACTCGTCAATCGGACGATACAAGTTGCACGTCCGAGACGGACAAAACCCATCACAAACCAATCCTATTTCAAAAATCTCGTTTTCCGCGTCGTGCAATCGAAACTGGCACGCTTCCTGCTTCACAGAGCGCGAAGCGGGGTTGCACTCCGCTTTTGTCCAGCGGAGGCTATTTTTGGATGAAAAAGATCGAAGCGATCATCAAGCCGTTCAAGCTCGATGAGGTGAAGGAAGCCCTTCAGGACGTCGGGCTCCAGGGGATCACCGTTACCGAGGCGAAGGGCTTTGGGCGCCAGAAGGGTCACACCGAGCTTTATCGCGGGGCGGAATACGTGGTCGACTTTCTGCCAAAGGTGAAGATCGAAGTGGTTCTCGCCGACGAATCGGTGGAAAGCGCCAACGAAGCAATCCGCAAGGCAGCCCAGACAGGCCGGATCGGCGACGGCAAGATTTTCGTCTCCAACATCGAGGAAGTTGTGCGCATCCGCACCGGTGAAACCGGCATAGACGCCATCTGACGCTCGCTCGCACCTATTTTTAACGTCATCACATAGGGAAACATGACATGACGACAGCCAATGAAATATTGAAGCAGATCAAGGATAACGACGTGAAGTTCGTTGATCTGCGATTTACCGATCCGAAGGGCAAATTGCAGCACGTCACAATCGACGTGTCCGAGGTCGATGAAGACATGTTCGCGGATGGCGTCATGTTCGATGGTTCTTCGATCGCCGGCTGGAAAGCGATCAATGAGTCTGACATGGTGCTCATGCCAGACACCGACACTGTGCATATGGACCCGTTCTTCGCGCAGTCCACGATGGTCATTCTGTGCGACATTCTCGATCCGGTTTCGGGCGAGGCCTACAACCGTGATCCGCGAGGAACCGCCAAGAAGGCGGAAGCCTACATGAAGGCCGAAGGCATCGGCGACACGGTCTATGTCGGTCCGGAAGCCGAGTTCTTCGTGTTCGACGACGTCAAGTACAAGGCCGATCCGTACAATACCGGTTTCAAGCTGGACTCAACCGAACTGCCGTCCAACGACGACACCGACTACGAGACGGGCAATATGGGACACCGTCCTCGCATCAAAGGCGGCTATTTCCCGGTTCCCCCGATCGACTCCGCGCAGGACATGCGTTCCGAAATGCTGACGGTCATGACGGAAATGGGCGTACGCGTCGAAAAGCACCACCATGAGGTGGCCGCCGCCCAGCATGAACTTGGCGTCAAGTTCGACGCGCTGACGCGCAACGCCGACAAGATGCTGATTTATAAGTATGTCGTGCACCAGGTCGCCAACGCCTATGGCAAGACGGCGACCTTCATGCCGAAGCCGGTCTTCGGCGACAACGGGTCGGGCATGCACGTCCATATGTCGATCTGGAAGGACGGCAAGCCAACCTTCGCCGGCAACGAATATGCCGGCCTCTCAGAGACCTGCCTCTACTACATTGGCGGCGTCATCAAGCATGCCAAGGCGATCAACGCCTTCACCAACCCGCTGACCAACTCCTATAAGCGTCTGGTCCCCGGCTACGAAGCTCCGGTGCTGCTCGCCTACTCGGCACGCAACCGCTCGGCTTCCTGCCGTATTCCGTTCGGTTCGTCGCCGAAGTCGAAGCGCGTCGAAATCCGTTTCCCGGATCCGGGCGCAAACCCCTATCTCGGTTTCGCCGCCATGCTGATGGCCGGCCTCGACGGCATCGCCAACAAGATCAACCCGGGCGAGGCGGTGGACAAGAACCTCTACGACCTGCCGCCGGAGGAGCTCTCCAAGATCCCGACGGTGTGCGGCTCGTTGCGCG
>JBEVEP010000228.1:0-14317 GCA_040512755.1 Mesorhizobium sp. | reverse complement strand
GAATCTTTGCCCCGGTCGCGGCGGCGCCCGCCAACGTGTGAAAACCAAGGACGCTGGCAACCGCAGCAATGATGAGAAGGATGAGAATCCATTTGATCATGTTACTTCCGGCTCCAGCAGCGGATGGCGGTTTGGCGCCTAAACGCCGGACGGAAGATCAAGTTCCGCGGAGGTCCTTCGGGATGTCCCAGACCTCACCCGGCAGCATAGGCCGAAATCGTTCGCGTTCCAGCTTGTGAGTATCGAGGGCCTCCCAAAGCTTCTCCCGCGGCTCCTCAACGGGCTCGTTGGTGAGCTGGAACGTGCCCCAATGGCAGCCCGCAACAAAAGCTGCGTTGCACAGCATCATTCCCCGCACTGCCTCTTCGGGGTTCTGATGTTGCCCTTCCATGAACCAGCGTGGTTCGTAGGCGCCAATCGGTAGGATCGCGAGACGGAAGCCGCCGTGCTTCCTGGCCAGCAGCCTGTAGTTCCGGCCGGCATGAAAGCCTGTGTCGCCGGCGAAATAGATGTTCCCGCACGGGGTTTCGATCACGAAGCCCGACCACAAGGCCATCCGCCGGTCGCGCGTGCCTCGTGCCGACCAGTGATGGGCGGGCTCGATATGGACTCTGACGGAATCGGACACTTCCACTCGCTCACCCCAATCATGCGCAGTAATTTTCATACTGCGAACAGCACTGCGGATGATTGAATCGTTTCCAAGAGGAGTGACGACGGCCGGGTCGTGTTTCTCGTTGAGCTTTTTCAGAGTCTGAAGGTCGAGGTGGTCGTAATGATTGTGGCTGACGAGAACAAGATCGATGGGCGGCAGAGCGTCGAAGCGCACCCCAGGCGGATTGACGCGTTTGGGACCGGCGAACGAAAGCGGGGAGGCACGATCGGACCAAACCGGGTCGGTCAGGATATTCAGTCCCGCGATTTGGATAAGCACGGTGGCGTGGCCAACCATCGTCACGCGCAGCCTGTCGCCGGAAATCGTGGTGTCGGGCACTGACGGGGAAAAGGGACTTGGCCAGGTGACCGGCCATCTCGCCCTGCCGCCACCCAATTGCCACTTGAGGAGATGCGAGAGCGGACCGGGCGGCTTGCCTCCGGGATTAAAGAAGATTCGCCCGTCGAAATGGTCGGTTGCTGGCCCCTGGAAATAGGGATTGCGCCGCAGTGGCCTTCTCGTTCGCGCGATGCCTTCAGCCAACGCCGCCACTCCGGTCGGTTGAACCAACTCCTCGAAGATCGATAGTTTCATATAATGAAAATTAGGAGTCACGCGTACTTGAACAAGCTGCAAGCCAATTTAGCCAGTGCAGGTGAGGGTCAGATCTCGTGCGGATACCTGGCGATCAACCGGACAATGAGCACGAACCTCCGCGCTCGTAGTTGCCGAACTGCAACAGTGTGGCGCAGGAAACTCTATTTTAACCACAAGCGGTTGAAATTTCCCAAACATCGCCACTTTGTATGCCGATGGGACTAGCGGGCGGCGCGTTGTGCGCACGACGGAGGACGCAATGGCTTTTTCGAAGACTGGGTTCCTGGCGTTGGCGATGGCTTCCCTCGCCCTGGCCGGATGCCAAAGCGAACGGATGTCCTCGATCAATCAGCCGGCGCCCTTAACGCCTGCTCCGTCAGGTACTGTCACCGGCGCTCAGTTGCCTCCGCCCGCCGCTCCCGGCACGACCGATCCTTCCCAGTTCCCTGCAGCGCCTGGTCAGCAGGTTGCCGCCGCTCCGGCGATGACCGAACCTCCGGCCACTGCGCCTGACCTTACGGCAGGGGGCGTCGCCGGCGTCTGGACCGCTTCCGTGTCCGGTCAGACCTGCAAGGTCGCCACGCCGCAGACCAAGTTTGGTGCGGGTTTCCGCGCCGGACCGCTTCGCTGCCCAGCCCCGATCGATGGGGTCAAGTCGTGGAATGTCGCCGGCAAGCAGCTGACGCTGCACGATGCAAACGGATCGGTCCTAGCTCGGCTCTATTCGTCAGGTCCCGAGAAGTTCGACGGCCAGACCGAAAGCGGCGTGCCAATCTCGCTCACCCGCTAGTTTTTTGCTGCCCCCGGGTGTTGTCGCACCGAAGAACGATCCATGCATCTTCGCGAAGGCATCCAAACGCATCCCTCGGTTGTGCAGCATTACCAGCATCTCGTCGACCTCGGCGAGATTGACAGCGATCCTGCGCAATGCGTCGTTGCCGATGCGCTCGACCGGTTGATCGGCGATATCTCGACAAAACGCCTGGCCGCGAAATCGAGCGCCCTCGGCTGGCTGTTCGGCAAAAGCCGTGAAGTGCGCGCGCCGGTCAAGGGCCTCTATATTCACGGCGGGGTCGGACGCGGCAAGACGATGCTGATGGACATGTTCTTCGAACTGGCGCCCCCAAAACGCAAGCGACGAGTTCATTTCAATGCCTTCATGGCGGACGTTCACGACCGCATCTACAAGCACCGTCAGGCCCGCAAAAATGGCGCAGTCAAAGCTGACGACCCCATTCCGCCGGTCGCAGAGTCGCTGGCGGAAGAAGCCTGGGTACTTTGTTTCGATGAGTTTTCGGTCACTGACATCGCCGATGCGATGATCCTGTCGCGGCTGTTTTCCGCATTGTTTTCAGCCGGCGTCGTGCTGGTGGGAACATCCAACGTTGCGCCGGACGATCTCTATAGGGAGGGGCTGAACCGGCAGCTTTTTCTCCCGTTTGTAAGCCTGCTGAAAAAGCACGCCGATATCCTCGCGCTTGACACGCAACGGGACTACCGCCTCGAGAAACTCAATCATATTCCCGTTTATATGACGCCCAATGGTCCCGATACGGACCGCAAGATGGACGAGGCCTGGGAGGCAGTGAGCCATGGCCTGACGGAAGCCGCGAGTGAAGTGATTGTAAAGGGCCGGCATGTGGCCATTCCGAAAGCCGCAGGCAGTTCGGCCAGGTTCACCTTTACGGATCTCTGTGAAAAACCCCTTGCCGCCCGCGACTATCTCGCGATCGTCGCGCGATATGACACGATTTTCATCGACCATGTGCCGGTCCTTCCGGAAGCGCGGCGGAACGAAGCCAAGCGTTTCATCTTGCTGATTGATACGCTCTACGAGCACCAGGCACGGCTCGTGGTGAGTGCCGACGCCCCTCCGGATCAACTCTATCAAGGCAAACGAGGGACCGAAGCCTTCGAGTTTGCGCGCACCGCGTCACGGCTCATGGAGATGCAGAGCCGGGACTGGCTCGATTCATGGTCGGCCAGGCACGGCAAGGAGATAGAGCGACAGTCGGGCTAGTCAGCGCTCAATGCTTGATACTTTGACGTTTACGTAAATCCCTAATGGTCTAAACGATTGAAATCCTTGATGCGAAAATAATCGTTTGAACTTTGTTTCGTATGGGGGTAATTGGCGGCGGAACTTCTGGCCGCATATTACCCCACCCTTGGCCCAAACGCTCTCCCGGCGCCGTCACTGCCCGGTCACAGACAAAGGGAAAACATCCAACATGGCACGCAACAAAATAGCCCTCATCGGCTCCGGCATGATCGGGGGAACCCTGGCTCACCTGATCGGTCTTAAGGAGCTAGGCGATGTGGTGCTTTTTGATATCGCCGAAGGCATACCGCAAGGCAAAGGGCTCGATATTGCCCAGTCTTCGCCCGTCGACGGCTTTGATGCCCGTTACACTGGCGTCAATGATTACGCCGCGATTGAAGGCGCCGACGTCTGCATCGTCACAGCCGGCGTGCCGCGCAAGCCCGGCATGAGCCGCGATGACCTGCTCGGCATCAATCTGAAGGTGATGGAGCAGGTCGGGGCAGGCATCAAGAAATATGCTCCGAAGGCCTTCGTCATCTGCATCACCAATCCGCTCGACGCGATGGTCTGGGCGCTGCAAAAATTCTCCGGCTTGCCGGCGAGCCATGTCGTCGGGATGGCCGGCGTGCTGGACTCTGCGCGGTTTCGTTATTTCCTTGCTGACGAATTCAAGGTGTCCGTGGAGGACGTCACGGCCTTCGTGCTTGGCGGCCACGGCGATTCGATGGTGCCGCTGACCCGTTACTCGACAGTTGCCGGCATTCCGCTGCCGGACCTTGTCAACATGGGCTGGACGACGAAGGAAAAGCTGGAGCAGATCGTACAACGCACCCGCGACGGTGGCGCTGAAATCGTCGGCCTCCTGAAGACCGGTTCGGCCTATTACGCACCAGCGTCCTCAGCGATCCAGATGGCGGAAGCCTATCTGAAGGATAAAAAGCGCGTATTGCCCTGCGCGGCGCACCTCTCCGGCCAGTACGGCGTCAAAAGCATGTATGTCGGCGTTCCGACGGTGATCGGCGCCGGCGGTGTCGAGCGCATCATCGAGATCGATTTGAACAAAGCCGAGCAGAAAATGTTCGACAACTCGGTTGGCGCAGTTGCCGCGCTCTGCGAGGCCTGCGTCAAGATCGCGCCGAACCTGGCCAAAAAGTAAGCAGGGAACAGCCGTCATGAATATTCATGAGTATCAAGGCAAGCAGCTTCTTAAAACCTATGGTCTGCCAGTTGCCGACGGCGTGGCGATCTTCAAGCCGGGGGAGGCGGAAGCGGCCGCCAGGAGCCTGCCGGGGCCGCTTTATGTCGTGAAGAGCCAGATCCATGCTGGCGGCCGCGGCAAAGGCAGGTTCAAGGAGCTTGGCGCGGATGCCAAAGGCGGTGTTCGTCTCGCCAAATCCGTTGACGAAGTTGTTGCAAACGCAAAGGAGATGCTCGGCAGGACACTGGTCACCAAGCAGACCGGCACGGCCGGCAAGCAGGTCAACCGTCTCTACATCGAGGATGGCGCCGACATCGACAGGGAGCTGTACCTGTCGATCCTCGTGGACCGTGCCGTTGGCCGTGTTTCCTTCGTCGTTTCGACCGAAGGAGGAATGGATATCGAGGCGGTCGCGCATGACACGCCTGAGAAGATCATCACGCTTCCAATCGATCCAGAGAAGGGCGTTACGGACAAGGATGTTTCCGAGCTCGGCAAAGCGCTGAAGCTCGAAGGCGCGGCTGCGCAGGATGCCAAGACGGTCTTTCCGGCCCTCTACAAGGCCTTTGTCGAAAAGGACATGAGCCTGCTGGAGGTCAATCCGCTGATCGTGATGAAGAATGGGCGCATCAGGGTTCTGGACGCCAAAATCTCATTCGACGGCAACGCGGAATTCCGCCATCCGGAACTCGCCGAGTTGCGGGATCTTTCGGAGGAAGACGCGAAGGAGATCGAGGCGTCGAAGCACGATCTCGCCTATGTCGCTCTCGACGGCAATATCGGCTGCATGGTGAATGGCGCCGGGCTCGCAATGGCCACGATGGACATCATCAAGCTCTACGGCGCCGAGCCGGCGAACTTCCTCGATGTCGGCGGCGGTGCCTCGAAGGAAAAAGTCACGGCCGCCTTCAAGATCATCACAGCGGACCCGGCCGTCAAAGGCATTCTGGTCAATATCTTCGGCGGCATTATGCGCTGTGACGTCATTGCCGAGGGTGTGGTCGCAGCAGTGAAGGAAGTTGGCCTGAAGGTGCCGCTCGTCGTGCGTCTTGAAGGGACCAATGTCGATCTGGGCAAGAAGATTATTCGCGAGAGCGGACTGAATGTGCTGCCAGCTGACGACCTCGACGACGCAGCGAAGAAGATCGTGGCCGCGGTGAAGGGGAACTGACCAGATGTCCATTCTTGTCGACAAGAACACGAAGGTCCTCGTCCAGGGTCTGACCGGCAAGACCGGCACCTTCCATACCGAGCAGGCTCTAGCCTATTACGGCACCAAAATGGTCGGCGGCATTCATCCCAAGAAGGGCGGAGAGACCTGGGGCTCGGTCGAGAGCGGCGCACAGCTGCCGATCTTTGCCAGCGTTGCGGAAGGCAAGGAAAAAACCGGCGCAAACGCGTCCGTCGTTTACGTGCCGCCGGCAGGCGCAGCCGATGCGATCCTCGAGGCGATCGAGGCGGAGATTCCGTTGATTGTCTGCATCACCGAAGGCATTCCGGTGATGGACATGGTGAAGGTGAAGGCCCGTCTCGACAAATCGAAGTCACGGTTGATCGGACCTAACTGCCCGGGTGTTCTCACCCCCGAGGAATGCAAGATCGGGATTATGCCCGGCAACATTTTCCGCAAGGGTTCGGTCGGGGTCGTATCCCGGTCCGGGACGCTTACATATGAAGCGGTGTTCCAGACGACCAATGCCGGCCTCGGCCAAACGACAGCGGTCGGAATCGGCGGCGATCCGGTCAAGGGCACAGAGTTTATCGATGTGCTGGAGATGTTCCTGGCCGATGACGCCACCACGTCGATCATCATGATCGGAGAAATCGGCGGTTCGGCCGAAGAGGACGCCGCACAGTTCCTGAGGGACGAGGCCAAGCGCGGCCGCAAGAAGCCGATGGCCGGCTTCATTGCCGGACGCACAGCGCCTGCCGGACGCACGATGGGCCACGCGGGCGCAGTGATCTCCGGCGGCAAAGGTGGCGCTGACGACAAGATCGCCGCGATGGAGGCGGCAGGGATCCGCGTCTCGCCGTCGCCGGCCCGGCTCGGTACGACCCTGGTCGAGGCGATCAAGGGATAAGGGAGTGGGGAATAGGGCAGTAAGGCAGTACTAACACTTATTGCCCTAGAGCCTTACTGCCCTACTGCCTGGACAAAGGAGACGGAGCAAGACCTCCGGCAACAGAATGTCGCGACAAGACCAAGCCAACGACCAGTTCTCTCTCACGTCGTTTCTCTATGGCGGAAACGCCGACTACATCGAAGACCTCTACGCCCGCTACAAGGGCGATCCGTCTTCAGTCGGAGTGGAGTGGCAGGACTTCTTTGGCGCGCTTCAGGACGACGCCAACGATGTCAAAAAGAATGCGGAAGGCGCATCCTGGACCAAGCCGAACTGGCCGATCGCGGCCAATGGGGAACTGGTGTCTGCGCTCGATGGCGACTGGGGTGTCGTTGAGAAGCACTTCGAAAAGAAGGTAAAGGAAAAAGCGGCCGTTACTGGCGAGACAATCTCCGATGCCGACGTTCTGAGGGCGACGCGCGATTCGGTTCGCGCCATCATGATGATCCGCGCCTATCGCATGCGTGGGCACCTTCATGCCGACCTTGACCCGCTCGGCCTGGCAAAACCGCTCGAGGACTACAACGAACTTTCTCCGGAATCGTACGGCTTCACAGCCGCGGATTATGACCGCCGTATCTTCATCGATCATGTGCTGGGGCTGGAATACGCGACCATCCGCCAGATGCTCGACATACTGAAGCGGACCTACTGCTCGACGCTCGGTGTCGAGTTCATGCACATCTCCGACCCGATGGAGAAAGCCTGGATTCAGGAGCGCATCGAGGGGCCGGACAAAGGTGTCGCCTTCACGCCTGAAGGCAAGCGGGCCATCCTGCAGAAGCTCTTGGAAGCGGAAGGCTTCGAGCAATTCATCGACGTGAAGTACAAGGGCACCAAGCGCTTCGGCCTGGACGGCGGCGAGTCGCTCATCCCGGCGCTCGAACAGATTATCAAGCGCGGCGGGGCCATGGGCCTGCAGGAAATAGTCCTCGGCATGGCGCATCGCGGCCGCCTTAATGTCCTGTCGCAAGTGATGGCGAAGCCGCACCGCGCGATCTTCCATGAATTCAAAGGCGGCTCCTACGCGCCGGACGACGTCGAAGGTTCGGGCGACGTGAAGTACCATCTTGGCGCATCGTCGGACCGCGAATTCGACGGCAACAAGGTCCACCTGTCATTGACGGCCAATCCATCGCATCTGGAGATCGTCGATCCGGTCGTGATGGGCAAGGCGCGCGCCAAGCAGGACCAAATCTCTGGCCGCTCGCGCGGCGAGATCGTGCCTCTGGAAGAACGCGCCAAGGTGCTGCCGCTACTGCTCCACGGCGATGCGGCGTTCGCCGGCCAGGGTGTGGTCGCCGAAGTGCTTGGGCTTTCTGGGCTGCGCGGCCATCGCGTGGCCGGAACGCTGCACTTCATCATCAACAATCAGATCGGTTTTACCACCAATCCACGTTTTTCGCGCTCGTCGCCCTATCCTTCCGATGTGGCGAAAATGATCGAGGCGCCAATCTTCCATGCGAACGGCGACGATCCGGAAGCTGTTGTCTACGCCGCCAAGATCGCCATCGAATTCCGCATGGTGTTCCACAAACCGGTGGTCGTGGACATGTTCTGCTATCGCCGGTTCGGTCACAACGAAGGTGACGAGCCTGCGTTCACGCAGCCGATCATGTATCGCAAGATTCGCACGCAACGCTCAGCGTCACAGCTTTACGCCGACAAGCTGACCGCCGAAGGCATCCTCTCGGAAGGCGAATACGAGACGATGAAGGCCGACTGGCGGGCCCATCTTGAGGCGGAGTTCGAGTCAGGCCAGGCATACAAGCCGAACAAGGCCGACTGGCTTGACGGAGCCTGGTCGGGCCTCAGGACAGCCGACAACCAGGACGAACAGCGCCGCGGCAAGACGGCCGTACCAGTGAAGATTCTGAAAGAGATCGGCAAGAAGCTGACCGAGGTCCCGGCGGACTTCGAAGCACACAGGACGATCGGGCGCTTCCTCGAAACGCGCCGGAAAATGATCGAATCCGGCGAGGGCATCGATTGGTCCACCGCCGAGGCGCTCGCATTCGGGTCGATTCTGCTCGACGGCAATCCGGTCCGGCTTTCCGGTCAGGACTCGGAACGCGGCACGTTCTCGCAGCGCCATTCGGTGCTCTATGACCAGCGGGACGAGAGGCGCTACGTTCCCCTCAACAATCTCTCGGCGGCGCAGGCTAATTTCGAGGTTATCAATTCGATGCTTTCGGAAGAGGCTGTGCTCGGTTTTGAGTATGGCTATTCGCTGGCTGAGCCAAACGCGCTCACGCTTTGGGAAGCGCAATTCGGCGATTTCGCCAACGGCGCACAGGTCATCTTCGATCAGTTCATCTCCTCAGGTGAACGCAAATGGCTGCGCATGTCGGGCCTCGTCTGCCTCCTGCCGCATGGGTATGAAGGCCAGGGTCCGGAACATTCCTCGGCCCGGCTCGAGCGCTTCCTGCAACTTTGCGCGGAAGACAACATGCAGGTCGCCAATTGCACTACGCCGGCCAACTACTTCCACATATTGCGCCGGCAGTTGAAGCGCGACTTCCGCAAGCCGTTGATCCTGATGACGCCCAAATCCTTGCTGCGTCACAAGCGGGCGACCTCGACGCTGGCCGACATTTCGGGCGAGAGTTCCTTCCACCGGTTGCTGTGGGACGATGCCCAGTACCCTGGAAAGGACACGGTCAAGCTGACCAGGGACTCGAAAATCCGCCGGGTGGTGATGTGCTCAGGCAAGCTCTACTTCGACCTCTACGAGGAACGCGAGAAGCGGGGCATAAACGACGTCTATCTGCTGCGTGTCGAGCAGCTCTACCCCTTCCCGGCAAAGGCGCTGATCACCGAGCTCTCCCGTTTCCGCGGGGCGGAAATGGTGTGGTGCCAGGAAGAGCCGAAGAATATGGGCGCGTGGTCGTTCATCGACCCCTATCTGGAATGGGTGCTCGCTCACATCGACGCCAAGCATCAGCGGGTGCGTTACACCGGCCGCCCGGCATCAGCCTCAACTGCAACAGGCCTGATGTCGAAGCACCTCTCCCAACTCGAGTCGCTTCTCGACGATGCGCTCGGCGAATGATCGAAGCGAACTGAAAAGCAACGGATAAAGACCCATGGCTACGGAAATCCGCGTTCCTACCCTCGGTGAATCAGTTACCGAGGCGACCATCGGCAAGTGGTTCAAGAAGGTTGGCGATCCGATCGCCGCTGACGAGCCGGTCGTGGAGCTCGAAACCGACAAGGTGACCGTCGAAGTTCCGGCGCCAGCGGCAGGCACGCTCTCCGAAATATCGGCAAATGAGGGTGAAACCGTGGGTCTGGGCGCGCTTCTGGGTACGATCGGAGACGGCGCTGGCGACAGGCCGGCTGCGAAGCCGGAAGCAGTGGCGCAGGCTGCCGGAAACGCGGGCGCGGCGACAATGAAGGACGCGGCCGAAAAGACGGCCCGGATCGCGGGTGAGCCACCGATCCAGGAAAAGAAATCCTCGATGCCCCCCGCCCCGGCCGCAGCGAAGCTCCTCTCTGAGGCGGGCATATCGGCCGATCAGATCGCCGGCAGCGGAAAGCGCGGTCAGGTTCTCAAAGGGGATGCCATTGAAATCATTGCAAAGGGCGTAGCTGCTCCCGCGCCGCAGCCGGCTACTCCGGTTGCAGCGCGCGCACCGTCCCCCGCGGCAGACGAGAGCCGCGAGGAGCGCGTCCGCATGACGAAGCTTCGGCAAACCATCGCCCGGCGGCTCAAGGATGCACAGAGCACAGCCGCGATGCTGACCACCTTCAACGAGGTGGACATGAAGGCGGTGATGGACCTGCGGACGAAGTACAAGGATGTTTTCGAGAAGAAGCATGGCGTGAAGCTTGGCTTCATGGGCTTCTTCACCAAGGCGGTGACGCATGCGCTGAAGGAGATTCCGGCGGTCAATGCCGAGATCGACGGTACAGATATTGTCTACAAGAACTATGCCCACATCGGTGTTGCGGTCGGCACGGACAAGGGGCTTGTCGTCCCGGTCGTGCGCAACGCCGATCAGATGAGCATTGCGGAAATCGAGAAGGAAATCGGCCGGCTCGGTATCGCTGCGCGCGACGGCAAGCTGGGCGTAGCCGACATGCAGGGCGGCACTTTCACGATTTCCAACGGCGGCGTTTACGGTTCGCTGATGTCGACGCCTATCCTCAATGCCCCGCAGTCCGGCATCCTCGGCATGCACAAGATCCAGGAGCGGCCGGTGGTTGTCGGCGGCCAGATCGTGGTTCGTCCTATGATGTATCTGGCGCTCAGTTACGACCACCGCATCGTGGACGGCAAGGAAGCCGTCACCTTCCTGGTCCGCGTGAAGGAGAGCCTGGAAGATCCGGAACGGCTGGTGCTCGATTTGTAGAAACCTTTGCAAGGTCACCACAGAGAGGGGAAATCATGGAAGGGGCAATTGCCACGACGGAGTTGACTGTTTTGGGCTGGAGCGTCGTGCTCCTGCTGGTTCAGGTCGTTCTCCAGGCCAGTGCGGCGCTCGATCTTGGCCCTCGCTACCTATTCGGTCCCCGCGACGAGAAGCGTGAATCGAAGGTTATCGCGGCCGGCCGGCTGAACCGTGCGCTAAAAAACTTCCTGGAAACCTATCCGGCCTTCATCGCCCTCGCCTTAGGACTGATCGTGGCTGGCAAGGCAGGTGGAATCGGCGCGACAGGCGCCTGGCTCTGGCTTGTGGCGCGCGTCGTCTATGTGGCGCTCTATGCGGCGGGCATTCCTGTCATCCGCACGATTGTCTGGTTCCTTTCGATCGTTGGGCTGGTGATGATGCTGGTCCGACTGATGATGTAATGACGGGGCCGTGTCGGCTGTATCACCGTTTGTTTAGGTTCGATGATCCCGCCGGGGACGATTCCCTTCGGGATAACCTGCGTGGCGTACTTTTCCGATGAGCCCATGCGCCTCCTGGATAGCAGCCATGCATGTGTTGAAAACAGACAGCGGGGCAGCTAGCTCCAAGGGGAAAGCAGGGAAAAGAAATGGCCTATGACGTCGTAGTGATCGGATCCGGTCCCGGTGGGTATGTTTGCGCTATCAAGGCGGCGCAGCTGGGCCTCAAGACGGCCGTCGTGGAAAAGCGCGAGACCTTTGGCGGGACCTGCCTCAATGTCGGGTGCATACCATCCAAGGCGATGTTGCACGCGTCCGAAGTATTCGCTGAAGCCTCTCACAGCATCGATCAGCTTGGCGTCGAGGTGGGCACGCCCAAGCTCAACCTGAAGAAAATGCTGGCGCACAAGGATGCGACCGTCACCGCCAATGTGAACGGCGTCGCCTTCCTGTTCAAGAAGAACAAGATCGACAGCTTTCGCGGCGCCGGCAAGGTTCTTGGCGCGGGCCGGGTTGCCGTTACCGGGGACGAAGGAACGGTCCAGGAAATCGAGACGAAGAACATCGTGATCGCAACGGGATCGGATGTGGCGGGCATTCCGGGCGTCGAAGTGGCGTTCGACGAGAAGGTCATCGTGTCGTCCACCGGCGCGCTGGAACTGGAGCAGGTACCCCAGCGCATGGTGGTCGTGGGCGGCGGTGTGATCGGTCTGGAGCTTGGGTCGGTATGGTCGCGGCTCGGGTCCAAGGTCACTGTCGTCGAATATCTTGATACGATCCTTGGGGGCATGGACGGCGAAGTCGCCAAACAGGTCCAGCGCATGCTGGCCAAACAGGGCCTCGAATTCAAACTCGGCGCAAAAGTGACCGGCGTGGAGAAATCAGGGAAGGCCGCGAAGGTGACTTTCCAGCCTGTCAAAGGTGGCGATCCCGAGACGATTGAAGCCGATGTGGTTCTCGTTGCCACCGGACGCAAGCCCTACACGGAAGGGCTCGGACTGGCGGAGGCAGGCGTCGAACTGGACGATCGCGGCCGCGTAAAGACAGACAGACACCTGAAAACCAATGTCGCGGGAATCTATGCAATTGGCGATGCGATTTCCGGGCCAATGCTGGCGCACAAGGCTGAAGACGAGGGCGTGGCGGTAGCCGAGATCATCGCCGGCCAGGCTGGGCACGTGAACTATGATGTTATCCCGAACGTCGTCTACACAAGCCCGGAAGTCGCCTCCGTGGGCAAGACTGAAGAAGAACTGAAGAAGGCGGGGATAGACTATAAGGCTGGCAAGTTTCCGTTCACTGCCAACGGGCGCGCACGCGCCATGCTGCACACGGACGGCTTTGTGAAAATCCTCGCCGACAAGGCGAACGACCGCGTGTTAGGCGTCCATGTCGTGGGTTTCGGCGCAGGCGAGATGATTCACGAGGCAGCAGTGCTGATGGAATTCGGCGGCTCGTCCGAAGACCTTGCCCGGACCTGCCATGCACATCCTACGATGTCGGAAGCGGTCAAGGAGGCCGCGTTGGCAACGTTCTTCAAGCCAATCCACATCTGAGACGGCTGCATCGAGCCAGTAGTGCCGGCTCAGCCAACTTGCCTCTCGATCGAAACGAGAACGGCCCGCTTCTGCGGGCCGTTCGTCGTTCTAACGCGTTGCCTACTACTTACTGAGCCGGCGCGGCAGGCGCGGGCTGAGCCGGTGCAGGCTCTGCAGGCGCAGGTGCAGGCTCTGCCGGAGCAGTTCCGGTCGGAGCCGGTTCTGCAGGCGCTGGCGCAGGTTCCGCCGGAGCGGTCGCGTCAGGAGCAGGAGCCGTTGTATCCGCTGCCGGAGGCGTTGCAGGCTCTGCCGGAGCGGGCTCAGTCGTAGCGGGCGGCGAAGCCTCGTCCGTTGGGGTCGGCGAGCCGCCAGCGAACATGAAATAAGCGATGACGGCCAAAACGGCGATGACCGCCGCAATCAGAATGCCGTTGCTTGTTTTTGACTGCATCGTGGGGCGATTGTCGATCCGTGGATCGACCGTCCGGGGATTCAATGGATCGGAATCCGCTGGCGGTATCGGACTCATGGGATCGAGCCGCGGATCCCGGGGATCTGAGCTTCGGACAGGCGTGGCCATTGCGGTTCCTCCGTTATTTCGGATGTAACCACAACGCGCAAATCGAAAAACAGTTTCATTCAGCTCTGAAAGGCGGCAGCAGGCCGAGGAGTCAAAGACCCGCCTCGGCCCGCAATTTCACCTGACACACGCAAACGGTTGCCGGGCCTAATGCTACCTGGGAATCGTCGGGGTCGTTTCGGATCAGTCCACCGGAGTCACGGTGTAACCGGCATCGCGCAACAGCTCTATGAGCCCTTCACGGCCAGGAAGGTGCAACGCACCCACGGCGATAAACGCGTTGCCCTTCGCCAGGATGGGGTCTGCTTTCTCGGCCATCGTCTGGTTGCGCTCGGTGATCATCGTCTGCTCGAATGCCGCATAGCCGGTCTCATCTTCCGCGCCGCCCGGCATCACGCTCTTGAAGAGTGGCCAGAATGTCCCGGTGTCACCGTTCACATATAGGACGATCATCGTTTCGATCACGTCATCGATGCGATCGCCCAGCTTTAGCGTTTCGACCAATCCCCTGATGTGAAAATCCATCGGCAACGAGGCCATTGCCTCAAGCTGGCTCATCGCCGTTTCCAGCCCTTGCAGCGACTTTCCCGACGCCTTCGCATCTTCGGCCAGCCTTACATCCAAAATAGGTGCGCCATCTGCTTGTCGCGCGAGTTCGCAGGCAGGCAGAGCAAGCATTGCGGATAGCATCCAAGGCTTCATCTTTGCCACGCTTGCCAGCGCGATACCGCGGTGATCAAGCGCCGTA
>JBEVEP010000215.1:0-20707 GCA_040512755.1 Mesorhizobium sp. | reverse complement strand
TGCCAGCGCGAAATGAGGTCGCTGTCATGCCGCGCGAGGAAATAATGGCTCTCCGGCTTCTGTTCTAACGCAAGCGTGATCGGTGCTGAAAAGCCGCGGTTGAGAGAGACGGCAGGAGCCTTCGGAACACCGGAAAAGCGTATCGTGTGGCGCCGCCTTTTCACATGGATAACGCCATCTTCGACCAAGGCCCCATCGACATCTGCGTAAGCGATATCGTTTCCATCGGTGCCGACGAGGCCGAAGGCGACGGGAATGTGCATCAGGCGCTTGCGGCTTTCCGACGGCGTCGGAGGAACCGACTGCTCGATATCGAGCGTGAACCTCGCGGCAGCGGGGTCGTGCGATGAAGTTACGCTGAGGTTTGGCGTGCCGGCCTGATGATACCAGAGTGCGAACTGGGAAAGGTCCTGGCCAGATACGTCTTCGAACACCTTGAGGAAATCCTCGACGGTAGCCGCTTCGCCGTCATGCCGTTCGAAATAGAGATCCATGCCCGCCCGGAACAAGGTTGGCCCGAGTATCGTGCGGATCATGCGCACGACTTCGGAACCTTTCTCGTAGACAGTCGCGGTGTAGAAGTTGTTGATCTCACGATAACGGCGCGGACGAACCGGGTGTGCGAGCGGCCCCTGATCTTCCGGAAACTGGTGCGCCCGCAACGTGCGGATCTCGGCAATGCGCTTGACGGCCCGCGACCTCTGGTCGGCTGAAAACTCATGGTCGCGGAAGACGGTCAGGCCTTCCTTGAGGCAGAGCTGGAACCAATCCCGGCAAGTGATTCTGTTTCCTGTCCAATTATGGAAGTATTCGTGCGCGATAATGGCTTCGATATTCGCGAAATCCGTGTCTGTAGCGGTTTCCTCGTCGGCGAGCACATATTTGTCGTTGAAGAGGTTCAACCCCTTGTTCTCCATCGCGCCCATGTTGAAGTCCGAGACGGCAACGATGTTGAAGACATCGAGGTCGTATTCGCGGCCGAACACCTCCTCGTCCCACTTCATTGAGCGCTTCAGCGCGTCCAGCGCGTAAGCGGCCCGAGCTTCCTTGCCGTGCTCGACATGGATGCCGAGACCGACGGCACGGCCCGACGCTGTGACGAACGTGTCCCGGATGGAGCCGAGGTCGCCCGCCACAAGAGCGAAAAGATATGAAGGCTTCGGGAACGGATCTTCCCAAACCGCGTAATGCCAGCCATCGGCCAGCAGGCCGGCCTCTCCCGGATTGCCATTGGCGAGCAACAGGGGCGCTTCATCGCGCGGTGCTTCGATGTGCACCGTGTAAACCGACAGAATGTCGGGACGGTCGAGGAAATAGGTGATGCGCCGGAAGCCTTCGGCCTCGCATTGCGTGCAGTAGACGTTGTTGGAGCGGTAAAGGCCCATGAGCCGCTCGTTCTTGGCCGGCGCAAGCACGGTTTCGAGGGAGAGAATGAATGTCTGGGCCGCGGGAGGCTGGATCGTCAGCCTTTCCGGCGTGACCTGATAGGCGGAAGCAGGGAGCGTATGGCCGTCGATCGTGACCGAGGCGAGAACCAGTTCGTCACCGTCCAGGATCAGCGGCGTGACTTTCGCGACGCCTTGACGCCGTTCGACCGTCAGTTCGGCTTTCACAACCGTGTTTTCGGGCGACAGCCGGAAGGTAAGGGACGTCCGCGGGATAAGGTAGTCGCTTGGACGATAGTCCTCGAGACGGAAGACCTGGCCGGTATCTGATCGCATATCGCGCGCTTCCCATGCTTCTATTAGCTGGTGCCGTTTAGCCGTCATAAGCGGGTGGCACAACAAAAACAGGACGTTGCCCTTTACATGCCCCGTCTACTCGACAAAACTGGCGGTGAGCGTATCTGTTGTCGCTCTTTCCCATCATCGTTGTGGAGCAGTCATGACCGTCGTCACGCCGAAATTCGGGTTGGGCGCTTCCGTCCTGCGCCTGGAAGATGAGGCCTTCATTACCGGTAAGGGCAGGTATACGGACGACATATCGCCGGAAGGTCTGCTTCACGGCTTCGTGCTGCGATCGCCGATTGCGAAGGCAAGGATCGCCAGCGTATTGGCCGATGCCGCCCGAAAGGCGCCCGGTGTGCACCTGGTTCTGACAGGGGAGGATGTCGCCAACCTCGGACCGCTCAAGTCGGGGGTGATGCAGAAGCAGCCGGACGGCACGCGCGCGCCGACGCGCGACATCCCCATCCTCTGCCGGGATCGCGTGAACTATGTCGGGGACGCCGTCGCGTTCATCGTGGCGGAGAGCCGGGCGCTTGTGCAGGACGCTTCCGAATTGGTCGAGATCGACTATGACGGGGAAGAGGCAACGGCCGGAACGGGCACCGCGCTGGATGCCGGGACGCCCCTGGTGTGGCCCGAGCTCGGCTCCAACAAGGCCTTCGCCTATGAAATGGGCGATCGCGTCCAGACCGATGCGGCGTTCGTCAACGCCAAAACGGTCACACGCATCGAATTTATCAACAACCGGCTGGTCTGCAACTACATGGAGCCTCGGTCGGCGATCGGCGAATGGCGGGCCGACGAGGACCGGTTCGTGCTGACGACCGGCTCGCAGGGCGTGCACTCTATGCGCGACATCCTCACCCGTCAGGTGTTCGGCATCGAACGCGAAAAGCTCCGCGTCATCACGCCCGACGTGGGCGGCGGCTTCGGGCCGAAGACCTTCGTCTATCGCGAACATGCGCTGGTGCTCGAAGCCGCGAAACGGCTGGGCCGTCCCGTCAAATGGGCGGGTGACCGCACCGAACATTTCCTCACCGACGCCCAAGGGCGCGACAATGTGGTGACAGCCGAGATGGCGATGGACGCAAATGGCCGTTTCCTTGGCATGCGGGTCAATCTCGTCGCCAATCTGGGTGCGTATATCTCGCAATACGGTCCCTTCATCCCCTATGTCGGCGCCACCATGTCGACAGGCGTCTACGATATTCAGGCGCTCCACGTGTCGATCACCGGTGTCTACACGAACACCGCGCCGGTCGATGCCTATCGCGGGGCAGGGCGTCCGGAAGCGGCCTTCCTGCTCGAAAAGCTGGTCGATGCCTGCGCCCGCGACATGGGCATCGGGCGCGAGGAAATCCGCCGTCGCAATTTCATCCGTCCGGAGCAGTTTCCCTACCGCACGCAGACCGGCCGACTCTACGATGTAGGCGAATTCGAGGGGCATATGGACCTCGCCATCGAGCGCGCCCGATGGAAGACCTTCGACCAGCGTTTGCGGCAATCGAACGCCGATGGAAAAATCCGCGGCATCGGCATGGCGACTTATGTCGAGGCCTGCGCCTTTCAGGGTTCCGAACCCGCGCACGCGGAGCTCAATGCCGACGGCTCGGTGACGCTCGCAATCGGCACACAGTCCAACGGGCAAGGGCATGCGACTGCCTACGCACAGTTCGTCGCCGAAAAGCTCGGCATCGATGTGTCCGCCGTGCATGTGCATCAGGGCGATACCGACCGGCTGGCTCGTGGCGGCGGAACAGGGGGGTCGCGGTCGATTCCGCTTGGGGGCGTTTCAGCTTCCCGCGCCGGCGAGGACCTTGCGGAGAAGATACGCAAGATCGCGGCCGATGAACTGGAGGCGTCGGCTGTCGATATCGAGCTTGTCGACGCGACTGCGCGCATTGTCGGCACCGATCGCGCGATCGGCTTCTCGGACGTCGCCAAGGCTGCGAAGCAGTCCGGCGACCTGAAGGGCTTCGGCGAATTCGTGCAGGACGAGGCCACCTATCCGAACGGTACCCACATCTGCGAAGTCGAAATCGACCCGGAAACGGGCCAAACCGTCGTCGTCGCCTATACGATCGTTGACGATTTCGGCGTCACGGTGAACCCGATCCTGCTGGCCGGTCAGGTCCACGGCGGCGTCGTGCAGGGCATTGGCCAGGCGCTCACAGAAAATACCGTCTATTCGGAAGACGGTCAGCTTCTGACCGCGAGCTTCATGGACTACGGAATGCCACGCGCCGATGACGTGCCGTCCTTCCATTTCGAAACACGCAATGTTCCTTCAACGACGAACGCCATGGGCATAAAGGGCGCCGGGGAAGCAGGTACGATCGGCGCGACGCCTGCGACCCTGAACGCCGTCACCGATGCCCTTTACCGCGCGTTCGGTATCCGGCATATCGACATGCCGGCGACGCCGGATCGCGTATGGAACGCCATCCAGGCGGCGAAAAATTCCGCCTGACCGAACAAGGTGCCTATTTCCTGCTTTATCGACGTGCCTCATTCATTCGTATGTTGCTTTTAGATGCATAAGACAAACGACGACGTTTCCGCGGCGGAACAGGTGGACACCACCAATCCGCTGACGGGGATTGCCCTGAAGATCATTTCTGTCGCGATTTTTGTCGGCATGGCGTCGAGCATCAAGGCATCCGGTCAGTTGCCGGCCGGGCAGATCGTTTTCTTCAGATCTTTCTTTGCGATTTTTCCGATTCTTGCCTTTCTCGCCTTCCGGGGCGCTTTGCGCAGTGCGCTTACGACAAACCGGCCCCTCAATCATATCGCGCGGGGCGTTGTCGGGGTGTCGTCCATGGGGCTGGGCTTCTTCGCGCTCACCCGGCTCCCGTTGCCCGAAGCGATCACGCTTAACTATGCGCAGCCGCTGCTGGTCGTCATTTTCAGCGCGCTCTTTCTCGGCGAGACGATACGCATCTATCGCTGGAGCGCCGTCGCCGTCGGAATGATCGGCGTCTTTATCATCTCCTGGCCTAACCTGACTCTGCTGACGTCGCCGGCCGGAATGAGCAATCAACAGACGGTCGGCGTTGTCGCAGCGCTCGTTTCCGCGGGGATTTCGGCAGTGGCCCTTCTGCTGGTCCGCAACCTTGTCCGCACCGAGAAGACAGCGACGATCGTGCTGTGGTTCTCTCTGACGGCAAGCGTGGCCGGCTTGTTGACGCTGCCGTTTGGCTGGCACTCACTCACCCACCAACAGCTTGCGTTCCTTGTCGCCGCGGGCTTCTGCGGAGGGGTGGCGCAAATCCTCATGACGGAAGCCTACCGTCATGCTGAAGCGTCGACGGTCGCCCCCTTCGAGTACACGTCGATGATACTCGGCATCATTGTTGGCTATTTCGCATTCGGCGACATCCCGACGATATACACTCTGGTCGGTGGGATGATTGTCGTTGCTGCCGGCATGTTCATCATCTGGCGCGAACGCCAGCTCGGATTGAAGCGAGGCGCCGCGCGGAAGGTGGTACCTCCGCAGGGCTGATTATCCCCACCATCGAACGGTTAATGGTAGCGCGGTTTGCAAACGATCAAATTGTGTTACCCTTGTGTAACAAGAAAAAGATATGGGTGGGAATACGGTGATTCGGGTACTGGCCGTGAGGCCTCTACCAACTTTAGCTCGCAAGTGGCGGCGCGGCGGTTCTCGACCGCCTCCATCGACGCCAGTCTCCTCAATGCGTGGCTTCTGGGGCCTGATGCGGGCCTATTGGTTGTCGGACCGATGGAAAGAAGCCTGGATCCTCACGGCCATCATTGCTTTCCTAACGGCAGCATCCAGCAAAGCCAGCGTCTGGATCGCCGAAACCTCGGGTGAACTGGTCAACTCGATCGCGTTCTTCCACGATCCGCGCAACCTGACGCCGCTGGCGTCACTTCTCTCAAGCGCGGCCTTGCTGGTCTTTCTGGTAGTCTTCAAGGACATCGCGTTCGTCGGGGTCCGCCATCTTTTCTCTACAACCTTGCATCGAAAGTGGCGCGGCTGGCTGAATGGCCGCTTCAATGACGCGTTGCTCGACGGCAACCATACACATTTCCATTTGCAGCACGGGACGAGGGACAAAAACGGCGCTGTCGTCGATGCGCCCGACAATATCGACCAGCGCGTTCAGGACGCCATCAAAGGCATGACAGGCGGCGCGATCGGCCTTGCGATGGGAGTCATGGGGGTCGTTGCGTCTCTGTTCTTCGTCGGACAGAAACTGCTGGAGACCTCGACGGTGGTTAGCGGGCTCGAGTTTCTGGGCGAATACGGAAGCGCCGTCCTCGCTCTGACAGCAGTCGCTCTCTATGTGCCGGTGAACACGCTGATCGCAATGAAGCTCGGAGGTATTCTGGAAAGACTGAGCATTCTCATCCAGCAGGCTGAGGGCAGCTACCGGGCCGAGCTGACAACCTTCCTGCGCCGCAGCTTCCATGTCGCTGCTTCGCGCGGAGAGAGGGTGCAGAAGGAGATACACGGCCGGCTCTACTCCGACATTGACGGCACCTGGGCCCGGCTGAACTGGTTCCATTCCGGCTACATGTCCTTCGAACTGATCTACAATTTCATCGCAGCCAGGGTCGTCGCCTACGGGCCGGGATTGGTGCCGTACATTCACGGCAAGATCGATCTGAAGGGGTATGTAACCGGAGCGGAACTTGTCAATTCATTGATCACCCAATGCTCCTGGTTCATCCAGGTGATGCCCGCGATCGCCACGCTGAAAGCCAATGCACGCCGGGTGACGGACCTCGCCAATGCGATCGAGAACGTCCAGCGGCCGCGTGATTTCTACAGGCAGACCGGCCGGTGCGATTTCCGCTACGGTGTCCAGCATGCCGTCTTCGGCCTCACTATCCGCCGGCTTGAACTGTCGCATCAGGGCGAAGACACCGAGCCGTTCCTGATGGCGGCCAATCTCCGTTTCCGGCCTGGCGAATGGACGCTTATCAAAGGCGAGTCCGGCTGTGGCAAGACCAGTCTGATCAAGGCGATCAATGGCCTGTGGCCGCACGGGCAGGGCGACATCGCGTTCCCGGAAGGCATCCGCACCTATTATGCCGCTCAGGACGTCAAGCTCCCGCAAATTTCACTGAAGGGCCTCGTCTGCCTGCCGGGGAGCGAGGCGAACTACGCCGATGCACGCGTGGCAGCCGCACTTCACAAGTCCGGGCTTGGTGAGTTCATCGAGCATATGGACAGCCAGTCGCGCGAAGGCAGATTGTGGGATCACGTTCTTTCCGGCGGACAGAAGCAGAAGCTCGTCCTGGCGCGCATCCTGCTGCATCAGCCCGGAATTCTCTTCCTCGATGAAGCGACGGGTGCGCTCGACCCGGACGCGAAGGTCGCGTTCCATCAGGCCATCAAGGACAATTGCGCGGGCATAACGGTCGTCAGCGTCATGCACGAGGCCGAGCCTCCGAAATCGGCGACGGGCGGCTCGTTCTACGACAGCATATTGCTCGTTGAGGATGGCATCGCGGTTAAGACTCCGATCGCTGCCAATCCGGGCATCAGCATTCCTGCAGCGGTCGTCCAGACCTTTCCGCTTGATGGCGCTCGCTCACGGCTTGCGCGCATCATTCGCAACAAAAGCAGCCGTCCCATCCTCCAGTAGCGCCATTTGACGTAATAGCGAGTACGAGGCGGTGTGCCGCTGCCAACCGGCTGATTTTTAGCCTCAAGTGTTCGTGCAAGTTTCCTCGGTGATCCGACGTGAATTCGTGTCCTGAGGAGATCACCGCTGCGTTGCGGGCACGATTTGAAAGCTCGAAACGTGCTATTGCCCCAACGTGCGCAGCTTCGCTTTCACTTCGAGAAAATCCCGCCAGGCAAGTTTCTTATGCGCGGGATTGCGCAGCAAATAGGCCGGGTGCAGCGTCGGCATCGTCGGGACGAGTGTGCCGGACGCGGTCTTGTGCACTCGCCAGTTGCCACGGAGCCGAAGAATACCGTCCGGTGTATCCAGCAACAGTTTCGCCGATGGTCCGCCAAGCGCTACCAGAACCTTGGGGTTCGCCAGTTCTATCTGCCGCTCGATGAAGGGACGGCAGATTTCAGTCTCGTGCGGCGTTGGCGTGCGGTTGCCGGGTGGCCGCCAGGGTATGACATTGGCGATGTAGGCTGATTGGCGGTCTCGCCCGATCGCGGCCAGCATGCGGTCCAGCAATTGGCCGGACCTTCCCACAAAAGGCAGGCCTTCCAGATCCTCGTCGCGGCCCGGCGCCTCGCCCACCAGCATGAGGTCCGCTTCGGGATTACCGTCGGCGAAAACCAGGTTCTTGGCAGTGAATTTGAGGTTGCAGCCGTCAAAAGCGGCCATTGCTTCACGCAATTCGTCGAGTGATTGCGCCAGCCGCGCCGTCTGGCGCGCGAGCGCAGCCTGTGCCTCATCCGGGACGGCCGCCGTCGCGCGAAATGCGCCTCGCACCTGCCCGCCGGTAGGGGCAGGGGCAGACGCTCCGGTTTCGCGCGAGGGGGGTGATTGTTGGGCCGCAGTTGCAGGTCCCAACTTGGAGGTTTCCTCGCCCAGTTTGGAGGGTGCGCCCCTTGTGGCCTGCAGGAACCGGTTCGGGGCGACGTCATCCAAAGCTTCGTCGACCCCCGCCTCGGCCAGAAACCGCAGGATATCGCCGATATCAGTGGGTCGTTCGTTGCGCACGATCAATGGGTCAGCCTCGTCTCCAACCGGTTCGCAGATTGTCGGCTCGATGGCAAGTTCACGTCGAAGGAATGCGGGGATCGAGCACGAGATAAAACTCCGCGCGCGGCGTGAAGTCCGTGATCAGGAACGAGAATGATGCCGTCTTGAACGGGTCCACCCGTCCTTTCTGGAACAGGAGACGGTCGTAGGGTTCAAAGTCACGGCTGAATTCGAGAAAGCTGTCGGATCCAATGACTTCGTTTCCCGATTGCCGCTGGTCGAATGACAGGCCGTCTCCGAACACGCTGGCCTTTCGCAGCACTTCCTGCAGTTCAAGTTCGAACTCGGTCCATGCCTGGCCGCTGTTGTTGAGCACAACGGCGCGCATATAGAGAAAGCCATTGGCCGTGTTCGCGAATGTACTGAACGGATCGATCGGGCGGATCGCCCGGATCACGATCGTTACGGGGCTGGAGGATTCCAGTTCCTGTGTGACCACGATCGGATCGGACTTCGTGCCGGTGCCGGTAACGGAGGTAATGCGGAACCCACCCAGTTCGTCCGAGAAGGAATAGGCGCCCGATTCGAGAAGACGAGGATCGCCGGATTTCGAGCCCGCAGACGTTTCCGCTGCTGCGAGGGGAAGCAAAAGCACTCCCAAGGCGCAAACTGCAGATATTCGACCCGCCAGACGGTGCCGCATTCATCGAATATGGACCACAATGGTGATTTCGCAACCGGAAAAGGTGGCATGTGCGATCTGGAACGCAGCGCCCCGCAAACTTTGATTGACGTTTACGTTAACGGAATTTAGTTTTGCGAAAGTGTGATCATGTCGCGAACGACGTTTCGATCTGGGCAGCCCATATGGTTTCGTGTCGCAGATGGATGCGCTATGAGCGGGAACGAGATGTAGGCATCGCGCTGGAACACGATGCGGGGAGGAATTGATGAGCGAAATCGAACGCGAAAGCATGGAGTTCGACGTTGTGGTCGTCGGCGCGGGGCCGGCGGGCCTGGCCGCTGCGATCCGTCTCAAGCAAATCAATCCCGAACTCTCGGTTGTGGTTCTCGAGAAGGGTGGCGAAGTCGGAGCCCATATTCTGTCCGGCGCCGTCGTTGATCCGATCGGAATAGATCGCTTGTTGCCTGACTGGCGCAATGAGGAGGATAACCCGTTCAAGACACCGGTCACTGACGACCGCTTCCTCGTGCTTGGCCCGGCGGGCTCGTTCCGACTCCCGAATTTCCTGATGCCGCCATTGATGAACAATCATGGCAATTACATCGTCTCGCTCGGCAATGTCTGCCGCTGGCTTGCCCGCCACGCGGAGGCGCTTGGCGTCGAAATCTATCCGGGCTTTGCGGCGGCAGGTTTGCTTTACAACGACGATGGCGCTGTCACCGGCGTGGTGACCGGCGACATGGGCGTCGAGCGTGACGGATCGCACGGTCCGGGCTTCGCTCCGGGCATGGCTTTGCTCGGTAAATATGTTCTGATTGGAGAGGGCGCACGTGGCTCGCTCTCCAAACAGCTGATTGCGAAATACAATCTATCCGCGGGCCGCGAGCCCGGCAAATACGGCATCGGTTTGAAAGAGCTTTGGGAGGTCAAGCCGGAGAACCATAAGCCGGGTCTCGTGCAGCACTCCTTCGGCTGGCCGCTCGATATGAAGACGGGCGGCGGCTCCTTCCTCTATCATCTTGAGGACAATCTCGTGGCGGTAGGCTTCGTGGTTCATCTGAACTACCGCAACCCCTACCTGTCGCCCTTCGAGGAGTTTCAGCGCTTCAAGACGCACCCTGCCATCCGCGGAACGTTTGAAGGCGCCAAGCGCATATCCTACGGCGCACGGGCCATCACCGAAGGCGGTTGGCAATCGGTGCCGAAACTGTCCTTCCCGGGCGGCGCGCTGATCGGATGCGCTGCCGGCTTCGTGAACGTGCCCCGCATCAAGGGTTCACACAACGCCGTTCTGTCCGGCATGCTTGCGGCCGAGCACGTCGCCGGCGCGATCGCTGCCGGGCGGAACAACGATGAACTCGCCGCCTATGAGAACGAATGGCGGAACACCGATATCGGCAAGGATCTGAAAAAGGTCCGCAACGCCAAGCCTCTATGGTCACGATTTGGCACCATCGGAGGAGTGGTGCTCGGCGGCCTCGATATGTGGATGAATACGCTTTTCGGCTTTTCGCCGTTCGGCACGATGAAGCATGGAAAGCCGGACTACGCATCGCTGGAGCCCGCGTCCAGCCATCAGAAGATCGTCTATCCCAAGCCCGACGGCGTTCTGACATTCGATCGCCTGTCCTCGGTATTCTTGTCGAACACGAACCATGAAGAAGACCAGCCTGTCCATCTCCAGGTGAAGGACATGGACCTGCAGAAGCGCTCGGAGCACGACGTTTTCGCCGGGCCGTCCAGCCGCTATTGCCCGGCTGGCGTATATGAGTGGGTCGATGAGGGCAGCGAAGCGAAATTCGTGATCAACGCACAGAACTGCGTCCACTGTAAAACCTGTGACATCAAGGACCCCAATCAGAACATCAATTGGGTACCGCCGCAGGGGGGTGAGGGGCCCGTCTACACAAATATGTAATAGGGTTGCCTTACCCGATTTGGCGATATTGCCACCCTGCCCACGATATGCTGTGATTCCCTCAGAGCGTGGGGGTGTTAGTTATGCGTTCCATCGCCTTGGCAGCAGCATTCGCGGCGATCGCAATCGGGTTCCCCGGCGCGGCATCTGCCGGCGTAATCGTGAACGTCAAGAAAGCGCACTACGAGATTGCCGGAAAAACCGGAGCAGCGCTGCTTGACGCCATGGAACGGCGAGGGCCCAAGCATGGCTTCCTCACAAGGGCGATCGCCCAGACCCGATACTCGGTCGGATGGGATATGATGTGGGCCGAGCGCAATCGTACCTGCCGGGTCAAGAAGGCCGACGCCCGGCTCTCGATGACGTACACATTTCCGCTTCTGACCGGAGACGTTTCCCCGCAACTGCGCAAGCGCTGGACGCGTTTCATGAAAGGCGTGGTGAAGCACGAGGAAACCCACGGAACAATCGCGCGCCAGATGGTGCGCGCCGCCGAGTTGTCGATTGCCGGACTCGCGACCTCCAACGACCCGGCCTGCCGGAAGGCAAGGGCGGAAGCGAAGAGACGGGTCGAGAAAGTCTATGCCCAGTACGAGAGGCGCCAGATTCTTTTCGACTTGAAGGAACATGGCGAAGGCGGAAATGTGGAACGCCTCGTGACGGGTCTCAAGGGCAGGAACTGATCTTCGGCGCCGGGAAACCGGATAGATTTCAAGCCTTGCGTGCTCAGCTCGTTGGCCGATGCGTCTGCGTTGGGGCTATCGTCACGGCCTGCCGCTCTTCGTCGGCTGGAGGTGCGCCGGCGAGCAGTGAAAATTCGACGAGAACCGGCAAATGGTCGGAGCCGGCCTCTTCCTGTACCGTCACGGAACGGACCAGGACATTTCCCTTTGCGAGAACCTGATCGATTGGCAGGCCGACCCACCGGCGCAGTGCGGGCGGCAGGGACCGATGCAGCCAGGTTGGCCCGATCGCGCGGATCGGCGTCAGATCGCCGGCCTCGGCCACGTGGGCGACCGCCGCGCTCCAGCCGGTTGCGTTCAGATCGCCAGCCAGCAGCGCCGTGTCCGCAAGCGCCCCAAGCGCTGGGGCAAGGTCGTTAATCTGTCGCGGCTGCCTGAAAGGCCACGGCCAGCTGAGGTGCATCGCGGCCACTTCGACCCTGCTGCCTCCGAAATTGACGGCAGCAACGGCGAGTGAACCCTCGCCATAGCAATATGTGGCGCCCACCCCCTGAAAAGATCGCCGTGAAAGAATAGCGACGCCCCCGATTAACTCATCGCTCGGGCAGATAACGCGGTACGGATAGGCGGCCGAGAGCCGGTCAAGAATGGGGACCCACTTTGTCGAGACCTCTTCAAGCGTGATCGCGTCGGGCTTCGTACGGCCGATGAGCGAAAGCACTCTCTCCGGGGTCCGGTTGTCGAAGCGGAGATTGAGCTGCAGTAGCCGGTACATCGCGCGGGTATCAGGGTCCGCGGCGGCGCGTACGGGTGTGGAGCCGGGCAGTCCCGGCAGGCCAGTGACTGTTAACAGACTTGCGATCGCCAGGGCGAGTGCTGTCGCCCCCTCTTTCCAAGCGGCGCCGACAAGCACCGGGAGTGCCGTCAAACCGAGTAGAACCGCCAGATGGGCCCGAAAATGGGACAGTGAATCGAAAGCCGGATGCCAGTCTTTCAGCAGGCCCAGGACCAGGGGTACGGAAAACAAAATCATCAGCACGCGGCTGAAGCGGACTGCCCTGGTCTTGAGGTCGCGAGTTTCCATTAGAGCAAGATGAGGTTAGGGATGGTCGGTTCTGTTTCTCGTGCGGCGAGGCGATCCACGCGGAGGGTCGCGAAGGTCGATGGGGTCCATCGGCCGAGCGGCCCGACAAAGTGGGCGACCGCCGCATGGAAACCCGAAGGGCCGGGCGAATTTGCGTCAAATCCTTCAGGCTTCGGCTCGGCCGTACCACCGGTACGACCATCGCCGAACCCCTCGACCTTACCGCAAATTCCCACCGGCAGAACGACCACACCTAATCTCATCTTGCTCTAACGCCGTTGGATAGGAGGAATGCGGCCCGATCAAGACATCCTTTCGGCTACTGGAACGCTGTTTCGGAGAAACTGCGCAACTTTCGGGAATGCAACCGTTCCGTCGGCATCTCGGCCAGCTTCTCGAGCGCCCTGATGCCGATTGTCAGATGCTGGGCAACCTGCCGCTTGTAGAATTCCGTCGCCATGCCGGGCAGTTTCAATTCGCCGTGTAAGGGCTTGTCCGAGACGCACAGCAAGGTGCCGTAAGGCACCCGGAAGCGGAAACCGTTCGCCGCGATCGTCGCGGACTCCATGTCGAGCGCAATGGCGCGCGACTGCGACAGGCGCTGCACCGGCCCGCGCTGGTCGCGCAGTTCCCAGTTGCGGTTGTCGATCGTGGCGACTGTGCCGGTGCGCATGATGCGCTTGAGGTCATAGCCGGAAAGTCCGGTGACTTCTGCGACTGCTTCCTGCAGCGCGACCTGCACCTCCGCAAGCGGCGGGACGGGCACCCAGACCGGAAGGTCGTCGTCCAGGACGTGATCCTCCCGCACATAGGCATGGGCGAGCACATAGTCGCCGAGTGTCTGCGTATTGCGCAGACCAGCGCAGTGGCCAAGCATCAGCCAGGCATGGGGCCGCAGTACGGCGATATGGTCCGTAATCGTCTTGGCGTTGGAGGGACCGACGCCGATATTGACCATGGTGATGCCGCTGTGACCCGGTTTGACCAGATGATAGGCCGGCATTTGCGGCATGCGCAGGGGCGAGGCGCCCACTTTCGGCGCGGTCTCGCCAGGTTTGGTGACCAGATTGCCCGGCTCCACGAATGCCGTGTATCCGCCACCGCCATTCGCCATCAGTTCGCGGGCATGGAGGCAGAACTCATCGATGTAGAACTGGTAGTTCGTGAACAGGATGAAGTTCTGAAAATGCTGCGGGCTTGTCGCGGTGTAGTGCGACAGGCGATGGAGTGAGTAGTCGATGCGCTGCGCTGTGAACGGCGCAAGCGGCATCGGCTCGCCGGGAATGGGCTCGAATGTGCCGTTGGCGATGTGGTCGTCAGTCGCATTGAGGTCCGGCACGTCGAACATGTCGCGCAATGGCCGCTTGATAAGGTCGGCGATGGACGCCTCGACATGGGTTCCTTCGAGAAAAGCGAAATGCACCGGGATCGGCGTCTCGGATTCGGAAACGGTGACCGGCACGCCATGATTGCGAATGATCAGACGGAGCTGCTCGGTGAGATAGGTTTCGAAAAGGTCGGGACGCGTCACCGTCGTGGAGTAGTGGCCCGGGGCCGGCATGTGCCCATAGGCCAGACGGGAGTCGACCTGCGAATAGGACGCTGTCGAGACTCCGACTTCGGGGTAGAAGGCGCGAAACCGGCGCTGGGTCTCGCCGCCCTCGGCAAGCTCGTGGAAGGAATCGCGCAGAAAGGCGGTGTTGCGGTCGTAGAGCTTCCTCAGCGCCGCGACCGCCTCACGAGCATCGGTGAAGCTGCGCCGGGCAAATGGCTCGGGGCAGGCGATGGATTCGATGGGCTCCGGATAGATTCGCTTTTCCATGACCCATTATAGGGATTTGGGCTGCGGCGTGGGAGGGGGCCTCTGCGAATTGGTAAAGTGGGTGTCTGCCATGACCCTGCGTCCGACAAAAGGGCGACAGCAAGACCGGGTCAGGATGACACGGCTAAAGCTGCCTGCCCTTCGTCAGTTGCGCTGGAGGCTGACGAGAATCACGAGCCCCATGCCCTTTTTCTTCTGCGCGGGCGCCTCGATCGTGGAACCGGTGTCCGCACGAACGCTTTGCATCGCAAACAAAGGGCTCCAGAGCAGGAGCATGATTGCGGCAACGCGGGGCAGGTGCCGGAGGATATTGAGGACGAAAGTCAGCGAACGGGTCATGGCAATGGCCTGAGTTGAGGTTGCTTGAGTTAGCTGCGATGGGCGGCGGAGCAGGCGAAACCTGCCTGGATGCAAGGCAGGCTCAGCGATCGGTTGGGCCGGCTCGCTTCGGCCACGATGATGGCGAAGGCGATACCGAACAGCGCGGTGATGAAGCAGACGATCGTGAAGCGGCGGGCAAGCATCGGGGTCAGGTTCCAGGTTCGCGTGCACTATGCTGCGCCCGCGCTGAACTGGTCCTGAGAAGGGCGTTCATCCTGCGTTCAAAAACTTTGACGTGACGGACGGGCTTGGAACGCCATATTTGCATCGGAGCGAGACCGACGGAGACAGCGCATGACCGCCCAGGTGAAACCGATCGAACTTTACTACTGGCCGACGCCGAATGGCTGGAAGATTTCCATTATGCTGGAGGAACTTGGCGCTCCTTACGTTGTAAAATATGTCAACATTGGAAAAGGAGAACAGTTCGAGCCTTCGTTCCTGACGATCGCACCGAACAACCGGATGCCGGCGATCATTGACCCGGAGGGGCCGGGCGGCGAGCCGATTTCGATCTTCGAGTCAGGCGCCATCCTTCAATATCTCGGACGCAAGTTCGGGAAGTTCTACCCGGCGGACGAGCGAGGCCGTGTGGAAGTGGACCAGTGGCTCTTCTGGCAGATGGGCGGGCTTGGCCCTATGGCCGGTCAGGCGCACCATTTCCGGCAGTATGCGCCGGAGAAACTCCCCTACGCGATCGATCGCTACACCAACGAGTGCAACCGTCTCTATGGCGTCATGAACAAGCGCCTGGCGGACAGGGAATTCCTCGCGGGCCCATATTCGATCGCCGATATGGCCTGCATTGGCTGGATCAGGCCCTATCAGAACCAGGGGCAGGATCTGGAGGAATTTCCGCACCTGAAGCGCTGGTTCGAAACCCTGATGGCAAGGCCGGCGGTCGAGCGGGGAATGGCGGTTGGCAAGGAAGAACGCGAGAAATCAAATCTCGCCACGGACCAGGAAGCCCAGAAAATACTCTTCGGCCAGAGAGCGCGGCCCTGAACCCAGACAGCGCGAACGTAAAGAACATCGGGAGGCCCATGCCTCCCGACCAAAGCTGCTTTCAAGAAATTGCGGTCAGAGCTTGGACCAGGTCTGGCTCTTGCAAATAAGTCCGCCCAGCACGCAGCCGGCCATCGAAAGGGAACTGCCGGAGACCGAGGCCTTGCCGGAGTAGGTCTTGTCAGTGGCCGGATCGGTGATCTGACCTGCATATTTGCCGCCGCCACTGGATTTGAACGTACCGATCTTTTTGCCGGCATGCGGCCCCGTCTTCAGCGTGATACAGAAACTGCCGCCACAGTTGCTTATCTCCGCCGTTGATCCGGACTGGGTCTTCCAGTTCCCTTCGAGCGGATCGGCATAGGCCATGCCGGCCAGCATCAATGTGGCCGCTGCGGCCACGCATACTCTACGAAACATCAGGCTCCTCCTCTTCGGGCCACGTCGAAGCCCCCGACGCTTTGCCCTTTACGCAAACGTAAGTTATTCCAGTCCACGCGAAAACGAAAGCGTTCCGTAACGGCAGGTTGCACAATTTCTCAACGATTGGGCGCGTGCCTTCCCACGTGGAAGCTTGCATTCGTCGATGCAGAACGGTTTTCGTGGTTATCAAAGGGTTCGTGTTGGCGATGTCAACATCACGCTATTTATTGCAAGATTCCGCATAATAGTGGCCTTGCTATCCTTAACAAAATCCAAGGTTTACTTCTTGTTTCAAGTTTGTTTGCGGCAAATTAAGCACGCCGTTTAACGGCGGATTCAAGCCTCGGCTTCATTCTCGAAAGCATCAGAAAGAGCAGCACGCCAACGAGCGGAAGCCGCTCTCGGGAGAAGAGACAGGGGACTGAAAATGGCGCGTTTCGAGATGATGGAAGGCGGATCAGGCGGAACCGGTGCGGCGGCCCAGGCCGACGTCCTTTTCGAACTCGGCATGATGTACGCCACCGGCCGTGATTGCGATGTCGATGTCGTCGCCGCCCACAAATGGTTCAATATCGCGGCAATCAAGGGATCGGACCGTGCGGCGAAAGTTCGCTCGGAACTGTCCGCGTCGATGTCGAAGGTCGAACTCGCCAGAGCGTTGCGCGAAGCGCGCGAATGGATGACCACGCACTAAGGCAATAGTTTACTGACAGGGAGCCCGGACGAAACAGAGCGGCTACTAAGGCCGCCGGTCCGGGACGGACGGAGCAGGCACTGGCGACGGGGGTGCAGCCTGCAAGAAAAAGCCGCGACCGGGAAACACCCGGCGCGGCTTTTTCTTATTGGTTCACACGGATGCGCTTTTCCTCGACCTCAGTCCGCCTCCTCAAACCGCACAAGCACCATACCGTCGGTCACCTGAGCGCCTTCGGTCACGATTTCCGCGATAACGCCGGGGTGCGGCGCGGTGATCGTATGTTCCATCTTCATGGCTTCGAGCACCAGGAGCGGCTGGCCCTTGGCAACCGTGTCGCCTGGGGCTGCGCGCACGACCTTGACCAGCCCTGGCATCGGCGCCCGCATGCTGTCACCTGCGCCCCCGGCATCGGCGGACTGGCCGAGCGGATCCGGTACCGCGAAACTGAAGGCCTGGCCGCTGCTGAACAGGGTGACGTGACCCGGCCATAGCGCGACGCCGATTTCGCCGTCGTCGCGCAGCGCGCCCTCGGGTCCGGGCGCGGAAAGCGTATAGACGGGCCCGTTTTCTTCCAATGTCACGTCGAAACGGCCATCGCCTCTCGGCGCGATGTGCGCGGCGATGGTGGCGTCGCCGGTCTTGAGGCTGGCGCGGCGGGCAACCGGATGGAAATGGGCATAGCCCGATGTCGCTCCCCACGGGTCCGCCTCGCTGGCCCTTGAACGGGCGCCCGACGCGATAAGCGCGGCCATGGCGACCACGGCCTCGCTTGGCTGCTTGCTTTTTGTCAGTTCGTCCTGCTTGCGGCCGATCAGCCCGGTGTCGACGTCGCCCGCTGCGAAATCCTCGTCGCGCGCGAGTGCCGAGAGAAAGGCAATATTCGTGACCGACCCGGCGATCTGCGTCCTCGTGAGAGCCTGATCGAGCGCGTGAAGCGCCGCCGTACGGTCGCCGGCATGAACAACCAGCTTGGCGATCATCGGATCGTAAAAAGGAGAGATCGCGTCGCCGGCACGGACGCCCGTCTCCACGCGCAATTCCGCGTGGTGCGGCGCAGCTTCAGGAAATTCGAGGTGATGCAACCTGCCCGTGGCGGGAAGAAAGCCGCGCGTCGGGTCCTCGGCGTAGATGCGGGCCTCGAAGGCGTGTCCCGACAAGGCGATCTGGTTCTGTGATTTCGGCAGGGCTTCGCCGGCCGCAACGCGCAATTGCCATTCGACAAGGTCGATGCCGGTCACCATCTCGGTCACAGGATGCTCGACCTGAAGTCGCGTGTTCATCTCCATGAACCAGAAGCGGTCGGCCTTCAGACCTTCGGATGCATCGACGATGAATTCGATCGTGCCCGCGCCCGAATACTTGATCGCCTTTGCGGCCTTGACGGCAGCGGCGGTCATCGCCGCCCGCATCTCCCGGGTCATGCCGGGGGCCGGGGCTTCCTCGATCACTTTCTGATGGCGGCGCTGAGCGGAGCAGTCGCGCTCGAACAGATGAACGGCATTGCCGTGATTGTCGCCGAAAACCTGCACTTCGATGTGCCGCGGCTTGTCGACATACTTTTCGATGAGAACGCGGTCGTCACCGAAGGCGGCCTTGGCTTCCCGGCGGGCGCTTGCGAGCGCATCGGCGAAGTCCTCCGGCCTGTCAACCCGGCGCATTCCCTTGCCGCCACCGCCGGCGCGAGCCTTGATCAGAACCGGAAAGCCTATTTCACGCGCCTTGCTGGCAAGCAGAACCAATTCCTGACCTTCGCCGTGATAGCCGGGCACTACCGGCACGCCGGCTTTCTCCATCAGGCGCTTCGCCGCATCCTTCAGGCCCATCGCGCGGATCGAAGCGCCGGATGGGCCGATGAAGGTCAGGCCGGCTGCTTCCACGGCGTCGACGAAACCCGGGTTCTCCGAGAGAAAGCCATACCCCGGATGGATCGCCTGCGCGCCGCTGCTTTCGGCTGCCACAATGATCTTGTCGGCGCGCAGATAGCTATCACCAACGGGCGAGGGGCCGATATGCACCGCCTCGTCGGCCATCGCGACGTGCAGGGAATGAAAGTCGGCGTCCGAATAGACGGCGACGGTCTTGATCCCCATGCGGTGCGCCGTGCGGATGACGCGACAGGCAATTTCTCCCCGGTTGGCAATCAGTATCTTGGAGAACATTGCCCCTCCTGCCGTTGCAGCGCCATGCTGTTAAAGCGGTTCCCGTTTCGACGGAATCGGTGAACCGCTCTCACTCTTTATTTGACGCAATTCCGGACCGAAAACCGGCATCCGCCTTTCCTGGAACTGCCCTAGCGGCGCGGAGCTACGAGCGAGAACATTGCGCCCTGGGGATCGACGCAGTTCACGATCCAGCTTCCACCGGGCACCTCCATCGGGCCGTTGAGAATCTTGCCGTTGTTTTGGGTGACCCTCCCGGCTGCCGCATCGATCGCTTCCACGTTGAAATAGTAGGCCCAGGCCGCAACCGGCATCTCAGCCGGCTTATCCATCATTCCGCCGGACTGCTCGTCATCGATTGTAAACAGCTGATAGGTTCCCATCTCACCCATGTCGATGGCCTGGTCCTTCTTCCAGCCAAATTGGCTGGCGTAGAAGTCGAAGGCGCTCGTCCAATCCTTTGCGTAAAGCTCGCGCCAGCCGATCGTGCCGGGCGTGCCGGCTGGGTGCTGAGTGCCGTCTTCACCCTGCGGTTTGAACAGCATGAACACCGCGCCCTGCGGGTCGGCAACGACGGAGAAACGGCCGACCGTGGGGATGTCTTCAGGAGCCCGGTGGATTGTTCCTCCCGCCTTGCGGACGCTTTCCGTCTTCGCGTCCACGTCGTCGGCGTAAATATAACCTACCCACGCTGGAGGCTGCCCCATCTTTGCAGCTTCCTCAGGAATGGTCATCATGCCGGCAACGCCGGTATCGCCGACCTTCATGATCGTATAGGGCATGCCGGGCATGGGCTCCGGCTTCCAGCCGATCACTGTCTTGTAGAAAGCCTCGGCGCCAGCCGTGTCGGTGGTCATCAGTTCGTACCAGACAAAATGCGAGGCCATCGGAGTACTCCTTATGTTTATGCGATGCAGTGTAGCCAACCGATAGAGCGTCACTATGACCGAGGCAAGACGCCGGACAACCTAAACCGGTTGTGCCGGGCGCAGAGCATCGGCTATCCGTATCGGATCAGGTCTTAGTGTCTTGTTTTGAAAGCCAGAATCCAAAAAAGCGAAGAGAAACCACACAACCTATTTCGATCGCAGAGAGGCGATCGCACCACGATGCAGGTCTGCAGTCTGCGCGTCGAAGCAGCAGAAGGTTACGCTCCCCGGCATGTCGCTCTCAGAAAGAAACGCAGCGACCGCTGTGACGGCGACATGCGCTGCCTGATCCTTTGGATATCCATAGACACCAGTTGAAATCGCCGGAAACGCGACGGTGGCGCACTGATGGGTGCGTGCGAGTTCGAGAGAGCGCCGATAGCAGGACGTAAGCAAGTCGGGCTCGCCTTCGCCGCCGCCCCTCCACACCGGTCCGACGGTATGGATGATGTGTCTGACGCTCAGGCGATGGCCTCCGGTGATCTTCGCGTCGCCAGTCTGGCAGCCGCCGAGCGCCCGGCATTCCTCCAGCAACGCCGGTCCCGCC
>JBEVEP010000213.1:0-15467 GCA_040512755.1 Mesorhizobium sp. | reverse complement strand
CGCAGATCAGCCTTGGCAAAGCTTTTCGCTGCGACAGCGAGCCAGGGCGCCAGCCCGCGCCGGAGGTCGCGGATACGGCGGTGGAAGGTTTTCAGCTTGTGGTTTTCGCGGATCCGCATGCGTTCGTAGTCGTCGAGCAATTGGCCGAGCGTCTCGCCGGCAGTTCTCGGATGCACGACAGTCTCGGGCACGGCGCGCAAGCCGGCTTCGGCCCGCCGCGCCGCGTCGCCGGCCGCCAGCCTCGCCTCTTTCAGCCCCATCGCCGGGAAATAGCCGAGCCGGTCGCGCAGCCGCCTGCCGGCGTGGCGGGTGCGGAAGACCCATGTGCGGCGCCGTTTCTGGACGCGCAGGATGAGGCCGGGGCAGTGGGGGTCGGCATGATCGCCTTCGGGCAGGGTGGCAAGAGCGAGAGCGGTGAGCTTTCGGGTCGTCAACGGGGAGCGCCTTTCCTTTGCTTTCCGAAGCCGTTCCCTGTCAAAACGGGTCCAATCCGGGTCCACAGAGCAAGCAATACCAAGAAATATCAGGAAATGCACCAAAACACGTTTTCTAGTAATATCAAAGTCTTGATGTGGCTAAGTCTTTGACTGCAAATCTAGAGCATGCGTTTGGAAAACGCAAGAGAGGGGATCATTTGGCCGAGCGCTGCGCCTCGCTCAGGATGGCAGGGCACCGCGCGGATATTGCGCTCGATCGTGTCATTCCAGAAACTCAACGTCGGAAGCTCTCCATTTCGAAATGCCGGACACCCCCTCTCTTGAATTTTCTATGACTTAGCTTCGCTAAGATCATGAAAATCCTTTCTCCCCCGCAAGGGGGGAGATACGCCCTGCGCCTGCGCTTCTGCTGATCGTTGATGCAGGCGATTGGCAGCAGAGCGGCGTCCGCCCCATCTCGCGTCGGCCCTATTCGGCGGAGAGGGTGGCGAGGGCGAAACCCGAGCCGGGTGAGAGGAGGCCGCGGAGGTACTCAGCCTTGTCCTTATTGAGTTGCGGTCAGCTGTTTGCCTCTCCCCGTTCCACCAGAAACCGGTGTCCGCCGGCCACTGTCTCCGTGGTCACCAGCCGATGGCCACTCTCCTCGCAGAGGGCCGGAATGTCGATCACAGCCAGCGGATCAGTGGTTTCAAGCCACAGACGGCTACCCGCATGCATGGTGAGGAGGCGCTTCCGCGCCTTCAGGACCGGCAGGGGGCAATTCAGGCCCCTCAGATCATAGACTTCCGCCGGCCTCGTCACGCGGTAGGAGCCTTTGATTTTCGCATGATTTCGAAAACCGCTATGCACTTTTGCTTCGCTGACCTTCGGTTCGGGGTCGTGCTCTAGCTCAGCTTCCGAAGATATTGGTGATCTTCTTGCGCATGTTGCCGAGGATGCCGGGCTGCGGAGCTGGCTGGGCCGGGACTGAGATGGCTGGAGCTTCCGCCGGGGCCGTTGTCGCGGCGTCCTGCTGCGGAACGGCGGACGTCGTTGCAGGCGCCGCCGCTGGCACAACCGGAGCGGCTTTCGCAAGCTCGGCGGCCTTGTCTTCGGCAGCCTTCTTCTTGGCCGCAAGCTTTTCCGCTAAAGCCTTTTCCTTGGCGGCGGCCGCGGCCTCGGCGGCTGCCATGCGGCGGCCTGTCGGAGAGTCGATGCGGCCCATGCGGCTTGTCTGGGTCACGGCCCCATCATCCGACACCGCAGGAGGCTCGATCGGAATGCGCTCGCCACGGGCGCGCTTGCGGGTCCATTCCGAAACAAGCGCAGCCTCATTGACCCCTCCGATCGACGGCTTCGGTTGTACCGTCCTGGACTTCACGGCCGTGGAGAAGGCCGCCTCGTAGGTCGTCTGATAACTTTGATAAGCCGTTCTCAGTGACTCGGGCTGTGTCGTCGCGGGGCAGGCGCCGGCTGGGCTGAAGAGTGTGCCGGGTTGCGCTGTCTGGTTGAAGACATAGCGCTTGCCACAGACATCGACCTTCGGAGGCACTTTCGTGATCTCGAAATAGTCGTAGCCTTCCTTGAGCATCTTCCAGAACTCGTAGTTCGGGTCGTTGCGGTAGCGCGCCATATTGGCGGCGGTCATGCGGAAGGGAAGCGCCTGGATCTGGAAATCGGTCTGGCCGCCGCGAAATGCGTCGCGTCCGAAGGCGTAGATTTGTTCGATCTGCTCATCGGTCATCGAATAGCAGCCCGACGACGAGCAGGCTCCGTGGACCATCAGGTTCGAGCCCGTGCGTCCGTGGGCGCGGTCATAGGCGTTGGGATAGCCGATATTGAACGCCAGATGATAGCTCGACCGGGGGTTCATTTGCGCCGGGCGCACCGTATAGAACCCTTCCGGCGCCTGCCGGTCGCCTTCGGTGAACTTCGGCCCGAGCTGGCCCGACCATTTGCAGATGTCATACTCTGCAATCATGTCGTAACGGCCGTTGGTCTTCTGCTTCCAGATTTCGAGCTTGCCCTCTTCCTTGAAGATGCGAGCCATCACGGGAGACGACCGTGTCATGCCCTTCGCCTTCATCTTGGCGAGGATCTTCGGGGGAAGCTGCTTCTCGGCCTGCGCCGGAAGGCCGTTGAGCGTAGTATCCGTGCAGCCCGTCATCATCAGGGCTGCAAGCAACAAACCGGCACGTGCAATGTTGGCTAGCATGGGTCTACGCGTCGTCTGTCTGTCGGCTTGTCCGTGAGGCCGCCGATCCGGTTGATCTCGGCTGCACGCTAGGCTCGTTAACCTTGAAATTTTGTTACCGCAAGCGCCCGTCCTGCACTTTCGTTATTCCATTGAACGAATAGGCGCGGCGATTTTGTGGCAAAAGCAAACATTTCCGCCTTGATGGGCAATCGCGGCAACCAGAATCAAAGGCTGCGGCCGATAGCGAGGTATTTTTCGCGCCGATGCTCGCGGAAGTCCATATTCTGGCTTCCAAGTTCCTGCAATGTCCTGGCGATCTGATCGCCCGTCGAATTGATGACCGCTTCAGGCGCCCGGTGCGCGCCGCCCAGCGGTTCGGCGATGATGCCGTCGATCACCTTCAGGTCCAATAGATCCTGCGCCGTAATCTTCATGTTGGTGGCCGCATCCTTTGCTCGGGTGGAGTCATGCCACAGAATCGAGGCGGCGCCCTCCGGCGAGATCACCGAATAGATCGAATGTTCGAGCATGTAGACCCGGTTTGCGGTCGCGATCGCGATGGCGCCGCCCGAGCCGCCTTCGCCGATGATCACCGAGATCGACGGAATTTTCAGTCCGAGGCACATGGACGTGGACCGGGCGATCGCCTCGGCCTGGCCGCGTTCCTCCGCGCCGATCCCCGGATAGGCGCCCGCCGTATCGACCAGCGTGACCAGCGGAACCTCGAAGCGGTCGGCAAGCTCCATGATGCGCACGGCCTTGCGGTATCCTTCGGGTTTGGCCATGCCGAAATTGTGCTTCAGCCGGCTCTTGGTGTCGGAGCCCTTTTCCTGCCCGATCACGGCGACCGGCTCGCCCCGGAAGCGGGCGAACCCGCCAATGATGGCGTTGTCCTCGCCGAAGGACCGGTCGCCCGCCAGCGGCGTGAAGTCGCTGAACAAAGCGCTGACATAGTCAAGGCAATGCGGCCGGTCGGGATGCCGCGCGACCTGCGCCTTCTGCCACGGCGTCAGGGACTTATATGCATCGCGCAGGGCGTCCCGCGACCGCTTCTCCAGCCGCTTTATCTCTTCCGCAACGTCGACGGCCTCGCCGCTCTCCGCAAGCTTCTTCAACTCAAGGATTTTTCCCTCGAGGTCTGCGACAGGTTTTTCAAAATCCAGGTAATTGTACATTCGTGAGCGGACCGGAACGCCTGAAACCGATGAAAAGAAGGCCGGCGCAAAATGAAATTGGCGCTGCCGGCATGTAGAATGCCGCCCTCACATAGCCTCAGGATGTGTGATCGGCAAGCGGATGATGCTCGTTGACCAGCCTTACCAACCGCTCCTCCAGAACATGCGTGTAAATCTGCGTGGTCGAAATGTCCGAATGTCCCAGCAGTTGCTGCACTGCGCGCAGGTCCGCCCCATTCTGCAGAAGGTGGCTTGCGAAGGCGTGGCGCAGCACGTGCGGCGAAATCTTTGCCGACGAAATGCCTGTGCGCGCCGCCAGGCCTTTCAATTCGCGGCCAAAAACCTGCCGCGACAGGTGGCCGCTCTCCGAGAGGGCCGGAAACAGCCATGGGCTGTCGGCGAGCGCGGGGATGCGCTTGCGCTCGTCGAGCCAGGCGCGCATCGCCGTCCGAGCCTTCTCCGACAGAGGGACCATGCGCTCCTTGTTGCCCTTGCCGCGTACGATGAAGAACCGCTCGTCGCGCCGCGCGACGGCAAGCGGCAGGCTGACCAGTTCGGAGACGCGCAGGCCGGTGGCGTAGAGCACCTCGACCAGCGCATGCAACCGCTTCGCGGCAAGGCGCGCGCCATCGTTTGCCGCGTTATCAGCGGCCTCCAGCGCGGCGCGGTCGAGAAGACGTCCGGTCTCCGCCTCGCTCATCGTCCTGGGCAGGGGCCGGTCCTTCCTCGGACTGTCCAGGGTGCCGGTCGGGTCGTCGGGCCTCAGTCCTTCCGCATAGAGGAACTTGAAGAACTGCCGGAGCGCCGACAGCTTGCGGGCTTGCGACGTTGCCGCAAAACCGCGCGTCGCGATGTTGTCGAGGTAGGCGCGAATATCGGCGGTTGTCGCGTCGCCCAGCCTGCCCGACACATGCTCGGCGGCATCCTCGAGGTCGCGCCGGTAGGAGGACAGCGTGTTGTCGCTTGCGCCGCGCTCCGCGCTCATCATTTCCAGGAAGGCTTCTATGCGGGCGGCGCTGTTCATTGCTGCTTGTTGAGTTTCTCGACGGGAATGCGCACCGTCATCTCACCCTTCTTCGGCTCCACATAGGTCACCAAGGCGAACATGGCCGCATAGGCGATGCCCACGAGGATGCCGATCGTCACCAGCAAGCGAAAAAGCGTCGGCATTGTGCGTGGCAGCCCGTCCTGTTCTTTGCCCGTGCCGTTATGGGACGGGCAGAAGGGCATTTCAAGCGCGTTCGCCGCTAGTGTGGCGAATCCGAAATTCGTATTACCTTGGAGCGAGCTCTGATCGAATTTCGGATTCAAAGCCACACTAGCAACTTATTGAATCTCGTGTGGTTTACGGATTTGAAGTTCCTGAACGCAGATGCCATGGAAATAACAGGAACTTCAAATCCACCGCACGAGCGGCCGTGCTTGACGCCATGCGCCTTTTCATGTCGATACGCCTCGAGACTTCGCGGCATACTCAGCGCTCGCGTCTTCGAAAGGGATGCAATGACAGAGACGTCCATGCCGACGGCCGAACGCACAGCCGAGGTGTTGCGGAACCTCGGTAACCGCTCGATCGTATTTGTCGGCCTGATGGGCGCCGGCAAGACCGCGATCGGCCGCAAGGTGGCGCAGGCGCTGGGACTGCACTTCGCTGACAGCGATCACGAGATCGAAGCCGCGTCACGGATGACCATTCCGGAGCTTTTCGAGCTCTATGGCGAAGCCGAGTTCCGCGCGCTCGAACAGCGGGTGATTCATCGGATACTCGAAAGCGGGCGGCAGGTCCTTTCGACCGGCGGAGGCGCGTTCATGAACGAGCAAACGCGTCAGATGATCGCTGGACATGCTATCTCGGTATGGCTCAAGGCCGACCTGGACACCTTGATGGAGCGGGTGTCCAAGAAGCAGAACCGGCCGCTTCTCCAGAATGCCGATCCGCGCGGGGTCATGGAAAGGCTGATGACGGACCGCTACCCGGTCTACGCGCTGGCGGATGTTACCGTATCAACGCGCGATGACCACAAGGACGTTATCGCGACAGAAGTGGTCGAGGCGCTGGCGCGTTCGCTGAGCGCCACCGGCAATGACAGGAACAAGGACGCATCATGAGTGGTGATCCCGTCAAGGTCGAAGTCCACCTTGGGACGCGCACCTACGACATTCTGATCGGGCCCGGATTGGTGGGCCGCGCGGGCGACGAAATAGCGGCCCGGCTGCCGGGCGTGCGTGCGGCCGTCGTCACCGACCGCAATGTCGCCGGGCCGCATCTCGAAGCCTTGACCGCGAGCCTCTCGGCGAAGGGGATCGCATCGGTGCCGATTATTCTGCCGCCGGGCGAAAAGACGAAGAGCTTCGGCGCGCTGCAGGAGGTGGTCGACCAGATCCTTGCGGCGCGCCTGGAGCGCGGCGACGTGGTGATCGCGCTGGGCGGCGGCGTCATCGGCGATCTCGCCGGTTTTGCCGCCGGTATTGCGCGGCGGGGCATGAACTTCGTTCAGATGCCGACCTCGCTGCTGGCGCAGGTCGATTCCTCGGTCGGCGGCAAGACGGGCATCAATGCCAGCCATGGCAAGAATCTGATCGGCGTCTTCCACCAGCCGCGGCTGGTGCTTGCCGATACGGACGTGCTGGACACACTGCCGGTACGCGAATTCCGCGCCGGCTATGCCGAGGTGGTGAAGTATGGCCTGATCGACAGGCCGGATTTCTTCGCCTGGCTCGAACGCAACTGGCAGGAGGTGTTTTCGGGCGGACCGGCGCGCACCGAGGCGATCGCCGAATCCTGCCGCGCCAAGGCCGATGTCGTCGCCCGCGACGAATACGAAACCGGCGATCGCGCGCTGCTCAATCTCGGGCATACATTCGGTCATGCGCTCGAGGCCGCGACCGGCTACGACAGCGAAAGACTGGTGCATGGGGAAGGGGTGGCGATCGGCATGGCGCTTGCCCATCGGTTCTCGTCCCGGCTTAATCTTGCCAGCCCCGATGACGCAATGCGCCTCGAGGCGCATCTGCGCGCGGTCGGACTGCCGTGGCGGATGTCCGACATTCCAGGCGCGTTGCCGGACGCGGAGCGCCTTCTCGACTACATCGCGCAGGACAAGAAGGTTTCGCGCGGTATGCTGACCTTCATCCTGACGCGCGGCATCGGCCAGTCCTTCATCTCGAAGGATGTGCCGGCTTCGGAGGTGTTGGGCTTTCTGAAGCAGAACCATCCGTCGGCGTAGTAATGTAGGAATATCAAGGGCTGTGGTTATCGGAAATGACCGCCCAATGGATCATCACCGCGGCGATCGCCATTGCGCTCTTCGGGCTCGGTGTCCTGCTGGGCCGGCTCTTCAGCGGGCCGCGTTCCAGGCGGGTTGCGGCCGCGCCGCATGATGTCGCTGCCGCCGATGCTGGCCGCGACAGTCCGGTCAAACAGGACCGCGACCGCGCCGGCCTGCTGGAACTTGCCGATCTCGAAGTTTCCGACGTCATGGTCCATCGCATGAATATGCGCTCGGTCAACGCCGACAACCCGCCCGAGGCGGTTGTTCGGGAAATACTCCAGAGCCCGCATACGCGCATGCCGCTGTGGCGCGGCTCGCTCGACAACATCGTTGGCGTCCTTCACGCCAAGGATCTGCTCAGGGCGCTCAACGATGCCGACAATGATTTCTCCAGGATCGACATCATGAAGGTCGCGTCGAAGCCCTGGTTCGTGCCTGATACGACCACGCTTCAGGACCAGCTCAACGCGTTTCTGAGGCGCAAGATGCACTTCGCGATCGTCGTCGACGAATATGGCGAAGTCGAAGGCCTGGTCACGCTCGAGGACATCATCGAGGAGATCGTCGGCGAGATCGCCGACGAACATGACGTCGATATCCAGGGTGTGAAGCAGGAGGCAGACGGTTCCGTGCTTGTCGATGGCACGGTTCCGATCCGCGACCTCAACAGGGCGCTTGACTGGCAATTGCCGGACGATGAGGCGACCACGATCGCCGGGCTGGTGATCCACGAGACCCAGACCATTCCCGAGGAGAAGCAGGCCTTCACCTTCCACGGCAAGCGGTTCATCGTGCTCAAGCGGGACAAGAACCGTCTTGCGCGGATCCGGATAAGGCCGGTGGCAGAGATGGTTCCTCCTGCGTCGATGCGAGGCGAAGGCAGCGACTAGAGAACGCGGATTGTGTCGAAGTCAGAGGTGACAGCTGATCTCCCCCGCAAGGGGGGAGATCGGCAGTTTCAACGCCTCGCAAGATACTGCTACCACCGCGTCGGCTCGCCCGGTGCTGCCGGCTCAATCGCCAGTGCATGCACGCCGGCTTTCAACTCGTCGGCAAGCAGTGCGTTTACGGCGCGATGCCGCTCGACGCGGCTCTTCCCGGCGAAAGCCGATGCGACGATGCGGACGCGGAAATGCGTTTCGCCCGTGCCGTCGAACACAGCGTGGTGCCCGGATTCCACATGGTGATGGCCAGCGTGGAGATGGCTTTCGTTGATGACTTCGAGCCGTTCTGGCGAAAAAGCCTCTTCCAGCTTCTTCTCCATTCGTTGCTGTATGGACATCGCCGCTTCCTTCCACCACATGAGCGGTATCCACAAAAACAGCAAAAAACGATGCGCCGGACCCGCAAATCAGCGGTTAGGTCCATTGTCTGGCAAATGTCAATTCTTGTTTCGCACGGCGAACGTCCCATAATCGGAACGAATGAAAGCGTATTCGAAATATTTCGAAAAGATCCGCGTGCGGCCCGACCCCGAGGCCGAATTGAAGTCGCGCGCGCCTGTCTGCCAGTGGGATGGCTGCCGGGAAGCCGGAACGCATCGCGCGCCGGTAGGGCGGTTGCGCGAGGGAGAATATTTCAAGTTCTGCCTCAACCACGTCCGCGAGTACAACAAGGGCTTCAACTATTTCTCGGGTCTTGCCGACACCGACATCGCGCGCTTCCAGAAGGAAGCGCTGACCGGCCACCGGCCGACATGGACGATGGGCGCCAATGGCGAAGCACGGACATCGCCGGATTTCGCCCAGCAGCGCTCGGGGCGCGCCGGCTATTACAATCGCATGCGCGATCCGTTCAATCTGTTCGGCACCCGGGCAGGTGACCACCCGCGTGAGCGCAAGGCAAAACCGCTTGAGGCCAAGGCGCTGGAAACGCTTGGTCTTGACGCAAAGGCGACTGGCGCGGACATCAAGTCTCGCTATAAGGAGCTTGTGAAACGCCACCATCCCGACGCGAATGGCGGCGACCGGGGGTCGGAGGACCGTTTCCGCGATGTGCTTCACGCCTATCGCGTGCTCAAACAAGCTGGTTTGTGTTGAGCGGCAGGTCTGGTAAAGACCGCTCCCGACTGTGACAGGATTACTGGCGAAGCTTAGCTTCGCCCGTGGAGACATTATGAACAAGGTCGAACGCGATATCGCCAACCTGCCCGACACGACGGTGTCGGTGAAGGAGAAATTCGGCTTCGAGTCCCGCATGGTCGTGCCGGCCTATTCCGAAGCCGATCCGCATGTGCCGGATATCGACCCCGACTATCTGTTCGACGAACAAACGACGCTGGCGATCCTTTCCGGCTTCGCCTTCAACCGCCGGGTCATGGTGTCGGGCTACCACGGTACCGGCAAGTCGACGCATATCGAGCAGGTCGCGGCGCGTCTGAACTGGCCCTGCGTTCGCGTCAACCTGGACAGCCATGTGAGCCGGATTGACCTCGTCGGCAAGGACGCCATTGTGGTGAAGGAAGGCATGCAGGTCACCGAGTTCCGGGACGGTATCCTGCCCTGGGCCTACCAGCACAATGTCGCACTCTGCTTCGACGAATATGATGCCGGCCGTCCGGATGTGATGTTCGTCATCCAGCGCGTGCTGGAATCGTCGGGCCGCCTCACTCTGCTCGATCAGAGCCGTGTCATCCGGCCGCATCCGGCCTTCCGCCTGTTCGCGACCGCCAACACTGTCGGACTGGGCGATACGACGGGCCTCTACCATGGCACGCAGCAGATCAACCAGGCGCAGATGGACCGCTGGTCGATCGTCACGACGCTCAACTATCTGCCCCATGACAACGAAGTCGCGATCGTGCTCGCCAAGGCCAAGCACTACAGGAACGAGAAGGGCTCGGACATCGTCAACAAGATGGTGCGCGTGGCCGACATGACGCGCTCGGCTTTCATGAACGGCGACCTTTCGACCGTCATGAGCCCGCGCACGGTCATCACCTGGGCCGAGAACGCCGAGATTTTCGGCAACGTCGGCATGGCGTTCCGGCTGACCTTCCTCAACAAGTGCGACGAACTCGAGCGGACCGTAGTCGCTGAGTTCTATCAGCGTGCTTTCGGCGAAGAATTGCCGGAATCGGCCGCCAACGTCGTCCTGGGCTAGCGGCTTTCATGGTAAAATCGCCCCTTGTCCCCCTGTCGGGACCTTCTCCCCGCGAGACGGGGAGAAGAGGGCTGGTGGTGTAAAATCAGATGGCGGGTCCTGGCGACAACTCCACGCGCAACAAGCCGAGGACCAACGGCGAGGGTGAAACCTTTCGCCGTGCTGTGTCAGTCTGCGTGCGCGCCATCGCCGGAGACCATGGGCTGGAAGTCGCCTTCGCGAAGGACCGGCCGGCTCTTGCCGGAAACCGGGTGCGATTGCCCGAACTGCCGAAGAAGCCGACCCAATACGACATCGCGGTGACCCGTGGCCTGGGCGACTCCATGGCGCTCAGGCGGGCCTGCCACGACAACCGCATCCACAGCCGGCTGGCACCGGAGGGCAAGCAGGCGCGGGCCATCTTCGACGCAGTGGAACAGGCGCGCGTCGAAGCGATCGGCTCGCGCGCCATGCTGGGCGTTGCCGACAACATCGGCAACATGCTCGAAGACAAATACGCCAAGGCCAATCTCGCCGATGTGAGAGAGCAGGCGGATGCGCCGCTCGAGGAGGCGCTTGCGCTTCTGGTGCGGGAGAAACTGACGGGACGGGCGGTGCCGCGCAGCGGCGAGCGCCTCGTCAATCTCTGGCGGAAATGGGTCGAGGACAAGGCCGGAACCGGCCTCGACAGCCTCGCGGCCAAGCTCGACGATCAGAACGCCTTTGCACGCGTCGTGCGCGACATGCTGGCGTCAATGGACATGGCCGAGGAGCTGGGCGAGGAGCAGGAGAGCGACGAAGCCGAGAGCGACGACGACCAGCCGCAGGGCGAGGAGAAGAGCGAAGAGGGCGGCGAAGACGACTCCGGCTCCGACGAATCGGACTCCGAGGACGCGCAGTCGACCGAGGACGAGGAAGCAGGCGAAACCGAAGCATCGGAGGCGACGGCTGACGATTTTTCGGACGACGACGAAGCCGAAACGCCGGGAGAGGCCAAACGGCCGGAAAACCCGTTCACGACCCTGCCGAAGGATATCGACTACAAGGTGTTCTCCACCGGCTTTGACGAGACCGTCGGCGCCGAGGAGCTCTGCGACGAGGAGGAGCTCGATCGCCTGCGGACTTTCCTGGACAAGCAGCTCGCCAACCTTCAAGGCGTTGTCGGGCGGCTTGCAAACCGGCTGCAGCGCCGCCTGATGGCAAAGCAGAACCGGTCGTGGGATTTCGACCTGGAAGAGGGCTATCTCGACCCGGCGCGTCTTGTCCGTGTCGTCATCGATCCCATGCAGCCGCTGTCGTTCAAGCAGGAGCGCGACACGCAGTTCCGCGATACGGTGGTGACGTTGCTCCTCGACAATTCCGGCTCCATGCGCGGACGCCCGATCACGGTCGCCGCCACATGCGCCGATATTCTCGCCCGCACGCTGGAACGCTGCGGCGTCTCCGTCGAGATCCTCGGCTTCACGACGCGCGCGTGGAAGGGCGGCCAGGCGCGCGAAAAATGGCTGAAGGACGGCAAGCCGCCAAATCCCGGCCGGCTCAACGACCTTCGTCACATCATCTACAAAAGCGCCGATGCGCCATGGCGGCGCGCGCGGCGCAATCTGGGCCTGATGATGCGCGAAGGGTTGCTGAAGGAGAATATCGACGGTGAAGCATTGCTTTGGGCGCATACCCGTCTCATCGGGCGGCCCGAACAGCGCAAGATCCTGATGATGATCTCCGATGGTGCGCCGGTTGACGATTCCACGCTCTCGGTCAATCCGGGCAACTACCTGGAACGGCACCTGCGGGCAGTCATCGAATTGATCGAGACGCGTTCGCCGGTGGAACTGCTGGCCATCGGCATAGGTCATGACGTGACGCGGTACTACCGCCGGGCGGTGACGATTGTCGACGCGGAAGAGCTTGCCGGAGCCATGACCGAACAGCTTGCATCGCTGTTCGACGAAGAAGCCGCACGGTCCGGCCGGCGCGGGATCCTGCGGCGCGCCGGATGAACAAGCTCGCCGCCCCGCGCTTCCGGAAGTGGCTGCCGGCGGTCGCCGCCCTGGCAGCTCTGGCCGGCAGTGCGCTTTTGCGTCCGCTCGACGCGGGCTCCGCGCCGCTCGACCGGATCGAGGTCAGCGCCCGGCCGATCACACAATTCCAGATCGGCCGCGACGAGCGGCAGTTCGGACCGCTGGAGTTTGTCGGCGGCCTCGAACTGACTGCCAATTCGCGCCATTTCGGCGCCTTCTCGGCGTTCCGTTTCACCAGTCCAAGCGGTGACTTTGTCGGCGTTGCCGACACCGGCTTCTGGTTTTTCGGCAAGGTGGTGCACGACGCCGACGGGCGTCCGTCCGGCGTCGAGCAGTTCCGCATGGAGCAGATGGTCAATGCGGACGGCCAGGTCGACGACAGGAAATGGGAGGTCGATGCGGAAGGCCTGGCGGTGAAGGACGGCGTTGCTACGGTCGGCTTCGAGCGGAATCATCGTATCGTGCAGTTCAGGATCGAGCCGGGCCATATGGGGCCGTCTTTCCGCAATCTGGATTTCCTCGTGCCGGCCAACGAACTGCGCAAGAACCGCGGCTTCGAGACGGTCGCCTACAGCCCTGAGGGTGGGAAAAGCCGGGGCGGGCTGGTCGTGGTTTCAGAAAAGAGCCTGGACAAGCAAGGCAATATTTTCGCGGCCGTCATCGAGGGGCCGAACAAGGGCGTGTTCTCGGTCACGCGTCATGGCAACTTCGACATCACCGACGGCGCCTTCCTCCCAAATGGAGACCTGCTGCTTCTCGAGCGAAGCTTCTCGATGGCCGAAGGGGTGCGGATGCGGCTTCGCCGGATACCGGGCGATTCCATTGCGAAAGGCGCGGTGGCCGATGGGCCGGTGTTGCTTGATGCAGACATGGGCTACCAGATCGACAATATGGAAGCCATGGATGTATGGAAGCGGTCCGACGGCGCGCTGATGGTGTCCCTGATGTCGGATGACAACCACTCCATGCTCCAGCGCAACCTCTACCTGGAATTCATCCTGCACGAGGATTGAGGGGCAGCAACCAGGCTGGAGGCGGCACAGCGAGCTAAAGTCGAGACGCCAAAGGCGTGCAGGACCGTTGCGGTCGCACGCCGAGCTACGCAAGGTCACTGACGTGATGCGCTAGGTTTTGCCAGTCCTTTGCACTTCTGTTTCAGCTGGATTTCACACTGCAATACACGCCAGCCGCCTCCGGCATCGGGACGATACACCGCTAGTTCATGTTCGCCTTACCGCAGATCGCGGAACAGAGGGATCCACATCATGCAGCGGTCGTTTCGAAAGGCCCCGCGCACTCCATCTCCGGATTGGGGTGACCTCGACAAGGGTACGCCAGCCGAGGGAATGCACGCGCAGTTTGATCAGGACCGCCGCGCTCTGCCGCTGCGGCATGCCGCACCGCCCCGTCAAATCGATCTGACGATCCGCGGCGAGGGTCCGACGCTCCTCTTTATCCCAGGATCGTTCAGCACCGGGGCGGCCTGGCGGCCGGTTCAAGCCAAACTGCCGTTTGCCGCACGGATGGCTACCCTGAGCCTGTGCGGCTACGGTCAGACGGATGAAACGCGATCGCTCGGAAATGCCTCGATCGCGCATGAGGTGGCGGTCGTGCAATCCGCCCTTGAGCAGTTGGCAACGCCCGTCACGCTCGTTGCCCATTCCTTCGGCGGTGTTGTCGCGCTGGCAGCAGCGCTGCGCTTCCCGGAGCAGGTGGCCGGACTCGTCCTGTTTGAGGCAAACCCGATGGATGTGCTTCGTCTCTCGGGCGAGGATCGCCTCTTTGGGGAGGCGTGGGACATGGCCAGCGCGTTCGAGGTCGATGTGTGCAGGAGTGTGCAGGATGCGCCAGCGCGCATCATCGACTACTGGAACGGTGATGGCTCATTCGAGCGGCTCCCGGACCCGGTACGCGCCTATTGCCGCCAGACGGCGTTCACAAACGTTCTGGACTGGCGTTCGGATTTCGGATTTGCCGCGGATGATCTCTCCTCGATCCGCTGCCCAGTGGTGGTGGCGCGCGGCTCCCTTGCGAATCCGGCGATGGTCGCTATCACGGACGCGCTCGCTCGCATGCTGCCGTGCGCCGGCATGAGCATCATTGAAGGGGCCGGTCATTTCCCCATCGCGACGCACCCCGCCGAGAGCGCTGAGCTCGTAACCGGGTTCGTCGAACAAGGCGCAGTTTTTTCCTGACAGGTCGGCGACCGGCGACGTCTACGCTTCAGACAGCTTTGCGAAGGCGATCTCTCCATCGGTCGTGTAGTGATTGACGCGCCCGGTTGCCAATCGATCTCCGGACCGGTGAAACGTTGCGTCACCTATCGCCCGGCTGAGCTTCAAGTGGTCGATGACGTAGTTCCGCTCTGCGCTCGTGTCCGAATCGGTGGCATGGGTCACCTGGAACGTGATCCATGTCAGGGACAATCCGGTGTCCCGTGTCGCCGCCCCGACCCACAGGACGGGTTCGTCGGTTGGCGGTTTGTCGGTGTTCAGCCAGAAGTCGGCGGTGGCCACGTCGTCCGGGGAACGCGCCAGGCTGAGCGCCCAGAAACGAACATGATGGCGCTTGCGGGGGCTGTTGTCGATCGGCTCCTGGAAGCCGACATCCTGCCGTCGGCCAAACAGATAGAGGCTGCTGAACGGCGCTGTCGGGTAGGACGTATTCATCACGAACGTGCGCATCATGCGCCAGGAGCTTGCCGCCCCCAACGGGTCCGCCGTAAACCAGCCGGCTTTCGCGAACGCAGCGTGAAGCTGTTGGGCCGTGCCGATGAGCACGATGTTCACCGGATCGCCCGGCATCCCGTCACCTGTGATCGTAAAGCCCGGGATGGAGTTGCGCTGGAGGATCTTCAGGCTCATGCGCACCACGCGCGGCAAGATCACGTACGCCGCCAGTGCATAAGTCAGGCCGAGTGCGAGGACCCATGGAAGATTGCGCTCCGTATCTTCGAAAATCACGAAGACGATCAGCCAGATGCTGAAGACGCCCAAACCCACCACAAGGAAGCGACGCAGCAAGCGTTTGATCAGTCTCACAACATTCTCTCATCGAACATAGTCGCCTAGCCGCTAGCGGGATGGCTGAAGTCGCTGCCAACGGCCATTCCGTGGCGGCCTCCATTCTAACAGAATCTCACATTTCCGGCTGGCTTGAAGCCCTGTCGATGGAAGTGCCAGCCCGACCAGCGGGCTGGCACTTTGGCGACGATCAGACGATTGTGGTCTGGACGTCGATAGTGCCGTGCGTCGCCTTGGAGTACGGGCAGATGCCATGGGCGGCATCGGCCAGTTCGCGGGCGA
>JBEVEP010000203.1:0-10825 GCA_040512755.1 Mesorhizobium sp. | reverse complement strand
AGTGGCTGCCGGGCAAGACGGTGGCGCTTTCCCGCGATTGCTTCCCGGAAATCGTCACCGGATCGCTGCCGGTGATCTATCCTTTCATCGTCAGCAATCCCGGCGAGGCGGCGCAGGCGAAGCGGCGCATTGCCGCCGTCACGCTCGGCCATCTGCCGCCGCCGCTGGTGGAGGCTGGGCTTGATGATGACAAGCGTGTGCTTGAAAGACTGGTCGACGAATATGTCCAGGCTGACGGTCTCGATCGCCGCCGCCGTGACCGGCTGGCAAAGCTGATCGTTGAGAAGGCGCGCGACACCGGCCTGGCTTCCGAGGCTGGCGTTGGCAGCGACGATGCACCGGACACCGCGCTCCAGCGGATCGATGCCTGGCTTTGCGACCTGAAGGACTTTGCCATCAAGGATGGGCTGCACATTTATGGCCGTGCGGACGCGGACGCCGAACCGCTGCGGCGCGACAGTGCGGTTCGCGAGCGGGCCGCGCTCATCGCTGCGCTCGATGGCCAGCATATCGCGGCAGGACCGTCGGGAGCACCGTCACGTGGGCGAACCGACGTATTGCCCACCGGGCGCAACCTTTTCACGGCAGACCCGCGCACCATGCCGACGCCGACGGCCTACGAACTTGGCCACGTTGCTGCCAGCGAGGTGTTGCGCCGATACGCACAGGACCATGGCGACTGGCCACGTTCGCTTGTGATTGACCTGTGGGGCAGTGCCAGTCTTCGGACTGGCGGAGAAGAAATTGCACAGGGCCTGGCGCTGATGGGATGCCGGCCTCAATGGGACCCGGCGACCGGACGGGTAACGGCCATCGAAGTGCTTCCCTCGGCCACGCTGGGGAGACCGCGTGTCGACGTGACCTGGCGTATCTCCGGGCTGTTCCGCGATATGTTTCCTGCCCAGATCGCGCTCCTTCACGCTGCCGCCAAGGCGGTGGCAGAGCGCAACGAGGACGCATCGGAGAATCCTCTCGCGGCAGAGGCGCGTGCATCGGGATACGTTCCGGCACGCATCTTCGGATCTTCGCCCGGCACCTATGGCGCGGGGCTGGAGGATCGGTTGGCCTCTGGCGACTGGCAGACGCGCGAGGAACTGGGCCAAGCCTATCTTAACGCCGCGTCGCATAGCTATGGCGGCGCTGAAGGCGAGGGTCAGGCAGCGCCGGGCGCCTTTGCCGGCCGCGTCGCCGAAGCCGAGCTTTTGATCCACAACGGAGACGATCCCGGCCGTGACCTGCTGGAAGGGTCGGCAGATGTCGCCTTTATCGGCGGATTTGCCGCCGCTGTGGCTGCTTTGGGCAAAAGCGCAGATGTCATTGCGCTCGATACGACCGATCCCGCTCGTCCCCGCGCTCGCTCTCTAGGCGAGGCGGTCAGCCGTGTCGTGCGGGCACGGGCGATCAATCCACGCTTCATCGATGGCCAAATGCGGCACGGCCCTCGGGGTGCGGCCGAATTCGCGGAAACCGTCGACCGGCTGATCGGCTTTGCCGAAACCACCGAGGCCATCCCGCCCGCGCTGATTGAAGCCTTGCATGACGCCTATCTGGGTGATCAGCGGGTGCGAGCATTCATCCTGAGGGAGAACCCCGCCGCGGCCCGCGCGATCGCCGAACGCTTCATGTCTGCGCGCCGGCGCGGCCTGTGGCACCCGCGCCGCAACTCCGTTGACGACGACCTTGCCGCCCTGATTGCCGAGGCGCGGCGCGGAGAAGCGGCATGAATGCGGGGATGATACGCGGCGCATGCCCGACGCTGTCGGCGCCCATGGCGACAGGCGACGGCCTGCTGATCCGGCTGGTTCCGGCGCGTGGTGGATTCACGCCGCCGCAATTGGTCGGACTGGCCGAAGCCGCATTCCGCTATGGCAATAGCATCCTTGAGGTTACAGCGCGCGGCAGCCTTCAGATCAGAGGCCTGGAAGATCACACTGTGCTGCCGCTGGCGGCCGAGATCGATGCGCTCGGCATCGTGGTTCGGACCGGCGTGCCTGTGGAAACAGGGCCGCTCGCAGGACTTGACCCTTCGGAAACTGCCGATCCGCGACCGCTTGCAGACACTATCCGTAGCGCGCTCGAAGCGACCGATCTGCCGGAGCGGCTTGGACCGAAAGTCTCTGTCGTCGTTGATGGCGGCGGCAGACTTCACCTTGACGGGATCATCGCTGATGTGCGTCTCACGGCCACGGGATGCGGACGGAACATCGCCTGGAACCTCGCCATCGGCGGCACTGCGGAAACCGCTATGCCGATCGCAAGTCTGCATGAGGAGAAGGCCGGAAAAGCAGCGGTCTTGGTGCTTGCGGCGATTGCCGAAATAGGCAGGCAAGGCCGGGCGCGCGATCTCGATCCGCAGCTCATTCGGACCCTGATCAACGATGCAAGTCCGGAAGACAACGGTTCATTCCCGCCCGGCCGAGCGGAGGGTGATCCCAGATGTAAACCTACCTCCACACCTGAAGAGGGCAGGGCGATCGCATATGGAATTCTACCCCCACCCCTAACCCCGCCCGACAAGGGGGAGGGGAACACCGGGGCCGCTCTGCCTTCTGAAACCATCGACGTTTTGGCACCAAGCGGAGCCGCAACAGAATCCCCCTCCCCCTTGTGGGGAGGGGTTAGGGGTGGGTGTGAGATTCCAGTTAGCGGTGAGATCGAACGTGGGAGTGAGGCCAAGGGTAGCAGTGCCCAGCCCATAGGCATATTCGACCTTTCTGACGGAACAGCGGCACTCGGCGTCGGTCTGCCATTCGGCCAGATCGAGGCATCACGGCTTGCCGGCTTCTGCCGCCTTGCGGAAGATCACGGCGTGACCGAGGTCCGGCTCGCACCGGGGCGGGCGATCCTGATGCTCGCCGAGCCTTCGGCCTGCCTTGACCTTCAGAATGTCGCGCCCCGCTACGCGCTGATCGTCGATCCCGCGGATGCCCGGCTTGGCATTGCCGCTTGTCCCGGCAGTCCCGCCTGCGCTTCCGGCCACATCGCCGCGCGGTCGTTGGCAGAGCAACTCGCCGCACTTGGCAACGGTCTCTTCGATCAATCGCTCACAGTCCATGTTTCGGGTTGCGCCAAGGGTTGCGCCTGTCCCGGCGCCTCCGATCTCACATTCGTCGGCAATCCGGAAAGCATCGACCTCGTTGTTGGCGGCAGGGCATCGGGCTTGGCCGATGTGCGACTTCCACATGGCGAAATCAGGCATGGGTTTGCGCGGCTCGGCGGCCTATACCGCCAGGCGCGACGGCGTGGCGAGAGCGTCAACTCCTGCTTTTCCCGGCTCGGCGCCTTGCGCGTCGCAGCAACTTTCCAGGGACAGTCATGACCCCACTCGACTATATTCGCGACGGCACCGCAATCTACGAGAAGTCCTTTGCGATCATCCGTGCGGAAGCCGACCTGTCTCGCTTCACCGATGAAGAAGCCGATGTTGCCGTCCGCATGATTCACGCATGCGGGCAGGTGGAGGCCGCTCAGCATTTCGCGTTTTCCCCGGATTTCGTTCAGGCAGCGAAGGCAGCCCTCAGGGCGGGCGCGCCGATCTTCTGCGACGCGGAAATGGTGGCGCATGGCGTCACACGCGCGCGCCTTCCCGCGGGAAACGACGTGATCTGCACGCTGCGCGATCCGCGCACTGCCGAGATTGCGGCTCAGATAGGCAATACGCGCTCTGCGGCGGCAATAGACCTCTGGGGCGATCGTCTCGCGGGTTCGGTTGTCGCAATCGGGAATGCTCCGACCGCGCTTTATTACCTCATCGACAAATTGCGAGGCGGTTGCCCCAGACCTGCCGCGATCATCGGCATGCCTGTGGGGTTTGTCGGGGCCGCGGAGTCGAAGGAAGCGCTGGCGGAAAGTGGTCTTGGAATTCCATTCGCCATCGTGCGCGGGCGGATGGGCGGCAGCGCAATGACGGCCGCGGCACTCAATGCATTGGCGAGGCCGGGCCTGTGAGCATGAACGGCAAAGGCAGGTTGATCGGCGTTGGCACGGGGCCGGGCGATCCGGAATTGCTGACGCTCAAGGCCGTCCGCGCGCTTGCGGAGGCTGACGTGTTGGCCCATTTCGCCAAGCGCGGAAACAGGAGCAATGCGCGGGCCATCGTCGAGGGAAAGCTGCGTCCCGACATCGTCGAGCTGCCACTGCTTTATCCTGTCACAACCGAGATCGACCGGGCAGAACAAGCGTACCAGAGCGCAATCAGCGACTTTTATGAGGAGTCGGCCAGGGCCGTCGCTACGCATCTTTCCGAAGGCCGCACAGTTGCCGTGCTGAGCGAGGGAGACCCGCTTTTCTATGGCTCCTACATGCATTTGCATGTGAGGCTCTGCGCCGACTTTCCTACAGAAGTCATTCCCGGCGTCACGGCCATGTCCGGGTGCTGGTCGCAAGCCGGCTTGCCGATCGTGCAGGGTGACGATGTGCTCTCCGTTCTGCCGGGTACGATGGATGAAGGAGAGCTAACGCGCCGGCTTCACGACACGGATGCGGCTGTGATCATGAAGGTTGGCCGCAACCTGCAGAAAATCAGGCGGGCGTTGGAAAGCGCGGGAAAGCTGAACGACGCGGTCTATGTCGAGCGGGGCACCATGGCTGACACCGTCTCGATGCGGCTCTCGGAAAAGCGGGACGATGACGCACCGTACTTTGCGATCGTCCTGGTGCCGGGCTGGAGTGCCCGGCCATGAGCGGACGCGTCGCTGTCGTTGGCCTCGGGCCGGGGAGCCCCGACCAAACGACGCCGGAAGCCGCACGGGTCGTGGCCGAGAGCCGCGAGTTCTTCGGCTACGCGCCCTATCTCGACCGGCTGACCTTGAGAGCGGACCAGATCCGGCATGCATCGGACAATCGCGAGGAACTCGACCGCGCATCGGCGGCATTGGCGCGCGCCGCAGACGGTGCGGATGTTTGCGTCGTGTCTGGCGGCGATCCGGGCGTATTCGCAATGGCAGCCGCCGTCTGCGAAGCAATCGAGCGCGGCCCTGAGGAATGGCGGAGCCTCGAGATTGTCATTGTTCCCGGCATCACCGCCATGCTGGCTGTCGCGGCACGGGTCGGCGCGCCCCTTGGCCATGACTTCTGCGCAATCTCGCTGTCCGACAATCTGAAGCCTTGGGACGTCATCGAACAGCGCTTGGAGGCGGTCGCGCGCGCCGGACTGGTCATCGCGCTCTACAATCCGACCAGCCGCACCCGGCCCTGGCAGCTCGGCAGGGCGTTCGAACTTCTGCGCGGTGAATTGCCCGCATCCACGCCGGTCATCTTCGGTCGCGCGGCGGGACGTGCAGATGAACGCATGCGGGTCTCGCACCTTAGTGAAGCCGACCCATCCTGGGCCGATATGGCAACGTGTGTGATTGTCGGCTCGCCCGAAACCCGCATCATCGATCGAGGCGCGAAACCGTCGCTTGTCTACACGCCGCGCTTTCTTGCGGAGGCGAGCAGATGATCGGCCATTTCCACCGCTTCGGCCACAGTGGCAACCGCCGGCATGCCCGGCGCCTCCGGCCGGTGCAGCAGGATCACGTCGATGCCGAGATCGCGGGCTGCGGCGATCTTGCCATAGGTCGCCGCGCCGCCGCTATTCTTGGCGACGATGACGTCGATCCCGTGTTCGCGCAGAAGCTGCCGCTCGTCCTGCTCCGCAAACGGACCGCGCGCCAGAATATACACCGCATCCGGCACGCCGAGCGGCGGATCCACCGGATCAACGCTGCGGATCAGGTAACCGTGCTGCGGTGCGGCGGCGAAGGGTGCGATTTCCTGACGCCCAAGCGCGAGAAACACGCGACGTGGCATTCGCCCAAGCTCCGTAACAGCTTCTTCCGCGTTTGCGACGATCCGCCAGCGGTCGCTGGCGACAGGCTCCCAAGGCGGACGCCTCAGCGCGAAGGCTCTCACGTCCGCCAGTTGGGCGGCGTGAAAGGCATTGCGGGAAATCTGCGCGGCATAAGGATGCGTCGCGTCAATCAGCAAGTCGAAGGCGTTGCTGCGAAGGTAATGCGCCAAGCCGTCGACGCCACCGAACCCGCCGCTGCGAACAGGAACCCGCTGTTTGGCCGGTTCCGCGGTGCGGCCCGCCAGAGACAATGTGACATCGAGGCCGGGCCGCGCGGCAAGGCGACCAGCCAGAAGCCGAGCTTCGGTAGTGCCGCCGAGTATCAGGATGCGGTGAGTCATGTCGCCTGCTGAACCTTTGCGCCAACCTGCCCCAGGCACACGCTGGCTGTCCATCGTCGGCATCGGCGAAGACGGAATTTCGGGCCTGGGCGAGGCCGCCAGCAATGCGATCCAATCCGCGGAAATCGTCTTCGGCGGCAAGCGGCATCTGGCTTTGGCGGCCGGGTTGATTACCGGCGAAGCGCGTGCGTGGCCGAGCCCGTTCGAACAGGGAATGGATGCCGTTGCCGGATTGCGCGGGCGCAGTGTCTGCGTGCTCGCGTCCGGCGATCCTTTTCTTCATGGCGTTGGAGCGACGCTTGCCGGCCGCATCGACCCATCAGAGATGAACGTCCTGCCTGCGCCATCCGCCTTCAGTCTGGCAGCTGCACGGCTTGGCTGGCCGCTGCAGACCGTCAGAACCGTCTCGCTGCATGGCAAAGACCCAAATCTGATCCGACCGGAGCTTCATCCGGGCGCGCGCATTCTGGCGCTCACCTCCGATGGCGACGGGCCGGCAACGCTGGCGCGGTTGCTGTGCGAGCTCGGCTTCGGTCAATCTCGGCTTACAGTGCTCGAGGCGCTCGGCGGGCCGGCAGAAAGGATCAGGACGCAAACTGCCTCGGCCTTCTCGCTTTCCACGGTCAATCCGCTGAACCTGATTGCAATCGAGGTCGTAGCCGAGCCTGACGCACGTATTCTCCCGCTCGGCTTCGGTCTTCTGGACGATCTATTTGAGCATGATGGCCAGATCACCAAGCGCGAGATCCGCGCCATGACGCTGGCTGCGTTGGCGCCGCGCCGGGGCGAATTGCTCTGGGATGTTGGCGCGGGTTCGGGGTCGGTGGCAATTGAGTGGATGCTGGCGGACCGCTCAATGCGCGCGGTCGCCATCGAGGCCGACCGGGAACGCGCGGCAAGGATCGCGTGGAACGCCGCCGCGTGCGGCGTGCCAGGTCTCCTTGTTGTCGAGGGCGTTGCGCCCCCCGCATTCGCCGGCCTTGAACAGCCCGATGCCATTTTCATCGGTGGCGGCGGCAGTGACGCCGGTGTGCTTGATGCCGCGCTCGATGGGTTGAAACACGGCGGCCGTCTCGTCGCGAATGCCGTCACACTCGAAATGGAGGCGATCCTCCTGGCGAAGCACCGCGAGCTCGGCGGCGGGCTTGTCCGGGTCGCCATTTCACGCGCTTCACCCGTTGGTTCGATGAGCGGCTGGCGGCCTGCCATGCCGGTCACGCAGTGGTCGTGGGTGAAGCCATGATCGTCGCCGGAATAGGCTGCCGAAAGGGCGTGAGCGCAGATGAAGTGCTGGCTGCGATCAACGCGGCGCTCGTGCACTTTTCGCTGGACGGCGCGCGTCTGGCCGCTTTGGCGACCGCCGACCTGAAGCTCAGTGAAAGCGGTATCATTCTCGCCAGCCAGCGGCTCGGCGTGCCTCTGCATATCATTGCCGACTCCGAACTGAAGGACGCGGATAGACGCTCGGTCACCCGGTCAGAAAGGGCGCGGCAAGCGGCCGGTGTCGGGTCGGCCTCGGAAGCAGCGGCGCTGGCAGCGGCAGGATCCGGTTCGGTGCTGCTTGGCCCGCGCCTCATCGTCGGCTCTGTGACCTGTGCGATTGCAGCGGGTGGAGGCAGCAAGTGACCGTGCATTTCATCGGCGCCGGGCCTGGCGCGGCGGATTTGATCACCGTGCGCGGCCACGATCTACTCGGCCGCTGCCCGGTCTGTCTCTACGCCGGCTCGATCGTGTCGATGGAACTGCTACAGCATTGCGCGCCCGGTGCGCGGCTCGTGGACACGGCGCCCTTGTCGCTCGACGAGATCGAAGCGGAATATGTTGCCGCTTATCGCGCGGGACAGGATGTTGCGCGTCTGCATTCCGGCGATCTTTCGGTCTGGAGCGCGGTGGCGGAACAGATCCGCCGGCTGGAAAGGCTGGGCATTCCCTACACGATGACGCCAGGTGTGCCTTCGTTCGCAGCAGCGGCGGCGGCGCTTGGCCGTGAACTCACCATCCCCGAAGTGGCGCAAAGCCTGGTGCTGACGCGCGTATCCGGCCGCGCCTCGAAGATGCCGGAGCGTGAGACGCTTACCGCGTTCGGCGCGACCGGCGCAACGCTCGCCATCCACCTCGCGATCCATGCACTGGATCAGGTCGTCGCGGAGCTCGCGCCGCTCTATGGCGAGGATTGCCCGGTGGCCGTGGTGGTTCGAGCTTCGTGGCCAGACGAGCGGATTGTTCGCGGAACGCTGGGAGACATCGCGTCGCGACTCGCCGCTGATCCCGCCGAACGCACGGCGCTCATTCTGGTCGGGCGTTCGCTCGGGTCGACGGATTTCCGCGAAAGCTCACTCTATGACGCTGCGTATCAGCGGCGCTTCCGGGGGCGCGACGGGTCATGAGACGAGGTGAAGGGCGCTTGGCCCATGAGATTGCCATCACGGTCGAAGATGAGGATTTCGAGCGCGATGTCCGGGTGATCGAGTACAGAAGCTGCCGCGAGCCACGCTTTCCTCGCGATGGCGTCTCCAAGCGGCACCGCCTCGGCGACGGCGTGCTGGAACGCTTCCGCGACCGTGTTAGCGGCGCGTATTTTCTCGCTCAGCGCAGCATGTGCGCCAGCTTCAACGGCAATCGTTGCAAGGGCATCGAGGTCGGCCAGGCCGCGCTTCGAATGCACGTCGAGCATCCCTTGGGCGAGTTTTGTCATCTTGGCGACGCCGCCGGCGACCGTGACTTTCGCAATCGGATGCGTGCGCAGATATTTCAGCATGCCGCCGACGAAGTCGCCCATGTCGATCAGCGCTATTTCGGACAGGTCGTGGAATTTCCGGACGGCAGCCTCCGACGTGGAGCCGGTCGCGCCGGCGACGTGGCCCAGTCCCGCCGCCCGCGCAACGTCGATGCCTTGATGGATGCCGTGGATCCAGGCCGAGCAGGAGTACGGGATAACGATCCCGGTCGTGCCGAGAATGGAGATTCCGCCGACAATGCCGAGGCGTGGGTTGAGGGTCTTCAACGCCAGCTTTTCGCCGTCGGCTACGGAAATTTCGACCTCGTAATCGGCTCCGGCTCCGGCTATGTCCTCGATCGCCTTGGTGATCATCCGGCGCGGTACCGGGTTGATGGCGGGCTCGCCCGGCGGCAGCGGCAGGCCGGCGCGGGTGACCGTGCCGACGCCCGGACCAGCCTTGAAAGTCACGCCCGTTCCCGCCGCTCCCGGTCGGACGGTCGCCGATACCAGCGCCCCATGGGTCACATCGGGGTCGTCTCCGGCATCCTTGACGATTCCCACCGTTGCTTCGGCCTTGCCCATCTTTTGAGTGGCCAGGGAAAAGGCCGGTGTTGTACCGCCCGGCAGCGTGACCTCAACGGGGTCAGGAAACTCACCGGTGACCAGCGCCGCGCAGGCTGCCTTGGCGGCGGCTGCGGCACAGGTTCCGGTGGTCCAGCCACGGCGCAACGGGCGTTGTTCTATCGTCATGCCCCTTCTATAGGCGGAACGCCCATCGGGCGTCATCCGCAAAGGCCGTCGCATGAGCATTGAGAAGACGCTGGCTCTTTTGCAGCGCCGGACGGCGCGTCTCGAACCGGGGCATGTCTGGCTGGCCGGGGCGGGTCCCGGCGACCCTGGGTGCCTCACGCTCGATGTGGCGTCGGCGCTTATGCAGGCCGATGCGCTTGTCTATGACGCACTCGTAGACCCGGCAGTGGTCGCCATTGCCGAACAGGCAGAGCTGGTTTTCGTGGGAAAGCGCGGCGGGCAGCCGTCGATCAAGCAGGATGAAATCACAGCGAAATTGATAGCGCTTGCCAGGGCTGGACGCCGCGTGCTTCGCCTGAAGGGCGGCGATCCGTACATATTCGGCCGCGGCGGCGAGGAAGCGCTGGCGCTCGCGCGCGAGGGCATTCCTTTTCGATACCTGCCGGGCATCACTGCGGCCTTCGGCGCGCTCGGCAGCGCGGGCATCCCGCCGACCATGCGCGGTCTGAACAAGGCCATCATCCTTGCCACGGGCCATACGGCGGATCATGAGGACGAGCTCGATTGGGCTGCGCTTGCCAGAACGGGCGAGCCCATCGTGATCTATATGGGCCTGAAGAATCTGCCTCATATCGTGACATCTCTCCTGGCGGGCGGGCTTCCGGCGGAAACGCCGGCGGTGATCATCATGGCCGCTACAACGCCCCGTGAGCGCATCCACGTCGCCACGCTGGCGACCATCGCCGCCGAGGCCGAACGGCTCGATTTCGGTTCGCCGGCGCTGATTGCGATCGGCGAGATCGTGTCTATGCGCGCCGAACTTCTCCAGCTCGTTTCGCCGGAGGTGACATGACAGCTCGCGGATTGATCATCGGCGCGCCCCGCTCCGGCGCCGGCAAAACGAGTGTTACGATAGGCATGCTGCGGGCCCTGGCGCGGCGCGGGTTGCGCGTGCGCGGCGCGAAGTCCGGACCCGACTACATCGATCCAGGCTTTCATGCGGCAGCGACAGGGCAGCCGGGGGTCAATCTCGACAGTTGGGCAATGCCGGCGGGGCTGCTCAATGCGCTTGCCGCCGAGTGCGCGGCTGATGCCGATTTTGTCCTCATCGAAAGTGCGATGGGACTTTTCGACGGCATCCCCGGCGAATCCGGGCGGTCGGGTTCGGCAGCCGATCTGGCA
>JBEVEP010000170.1:0-4783 GCA_040512755.1 Mesorhizobium sp. | reverse complement strand
GCGCGCATCGAGCCCGCGTGGTCATCGTATCCCCGTCGCTGCTGATGCTCTCGATTCAGGTCATTCAGGCCATTCTGAAGGACGCCCGGATGCGCGAACAGGCGCATTTGATTCAGGGTGAAGTCGTACGCCTCATGGAAGATGTTTCCCGCCTCGACGATCGTGTGCGCAAGCTCCAGGCTCATTTCGGCCAGGCCTCTAAGGATATTGACGATATCCTTGTGTCGTCGTCCCAGGTGAGCAAGCGCGGCCAGAGGATCGAGGCGCTCGAATTCGGTGGTCCCCCTGCCGAAGGTGAGCGTAATGCCGACGCGGACAGAGCAGTAATTGCTAACCGGGAAGCTGCCTCGCGCACAGCGGACTCAAAGACCGGACAATTGCGCTTGAGGGTGGTCGAAGAGAGCGACTAGGGTTTACGAAGAGAACGGCGCTACTGGAAGTGGCGTCGCCTGGTGCCGACAAACGCCCGCCATTGTTCTGCCGCTCAGGCAAATCTCTTGAAGCAAAAGATAAACTTGGCATGATTCATCTCGCCAATTGGAGGAGCGAATCATGGCAAAAGGTCAGATGAAGGTCGGCAAAGAAGCGAAAAAGCCGAAAAAGGACGCCAAAAAGCCTGCCGGCGCCAAGACTTCGGCAGCGGCTACCAAACCGAAAGCGAAATAGCCGGCTTTTCAACAGCGAGAGCAATTCCAGGAAAAGTGGAAAGCGGTTTTTCGTCCGGAATTGCGTTGAAACAAAGAGTTGGAGCGGTTCAGCGATTCATTAAACTCTGAACCGCTCTGGCCATTCATGTCCGGTCACGAGACTTGCGGCCGGACTTTTGATTGAATTCCGGCCGCTCGTTCCTATGTCTGGCGCGCAAGGACGGCCTTGCGCTCAATACACCCCGGCCGGGACGACCCGCCAACAATGCGGAGTCATCAAATGGCTTGGACCTATCTTTTTTTCGCGGGTGTTTTCGAAGTCGGCTGGGCGATCGGTCTGAAATACACAGACGGTTTCACCAGGCTGGTTCCAACATTGCTCACCGTCGTCAGCATGATTGTCAGCCTTGGCCTGCTTGGCCTGGCGCTGAAGACATTGCCTGTGGGGACCGCCTATGCGGTTTGGACGGGCATCGGAACTGTCGGTACGGCGTTGCTGGGCATCTGGCTGCTCGGCGAGCCAGCGACTGCCCTGCGATTGAGTTGTATCGCGCTCATCGTTGCCGGAATTGTCGGCTTGAAGCTGGTCGCTTGATCTGCAAGAGCACTATGCGTGACTCAAGAACGCAGCGTTGTGCGTCCGTGCAGACCGTCAAAAACGCAGCTTTCGCATCAATCGCGGAAGGCACCCGCTAACGCATCGGTCCGAAAATCTGAATCGATTTTCGGAAAGCACGATGCGTAAGGTTCTTAGGGTGTCCTTTGCGCGTCCAAACCGACGCGCGGTGCTCTACCCGCGAGCCTTGGGCTTGGCGGCACGGACGAGGCGTGGAGCGAAAGCAAAATGCTTCAGCGTGTGAAGCCGGGCGGGACTCTTCCGACCCTCGCCTTGCGCGCGGCGTAGCGAGCGTCGCGCTTTGCCTTGCGCTCCGCCTCATCGGTAAGCAGGCTGGCGATCCGTTCGGTCTCCTCGGCTTCCCGCTGGTTCGCTTCGGCGCGTGCAGCCTCTTCGGCAGCAAGCCGCGCAGCTTCGGCAGCCGCCTCGCGCTTGGCGCGTTCGGCGGCCTCGCGTGCAAGCCTTTCCTGCTTCAGCTTCTCTTTTTCAGCCTCGCGGATGGCGCGCGCTTCCAGGATCGCCTTGCGCTCGGCTTTCCGCGCCAAGACCGCCGGATCGTCGTCCGACGGGCGCGAATTAAACTTTGCAAGCAGTGCCTTCTTTGCTTCGCTCGCCGCGTTACGGCGCTCGAAAACGTCCTTTTCTCTGTAGATTGCCAAATCTCATTTCCCTAAAGTCAGTCCGCGCCGCCTACATACGCGTCAAAACCGAGAGTTCAAGCGCCAAATCAGCACATCTGCCATGAAAAACGGCTGGAGCCGTTGGCTCAGGTCTTCATGGCGGGCATCGGCAAGCCGATATGGACTGTTCACCAACACGCTACTGGCACCCGGCGCCTGTCGTCGCTACCTCTTGGGCGACAGATCATTCAGGACAGCATCATGGAACTCGGCCTTTACACATTTGCGGATGTCAGCCTCACACCGGGTCCTGACTCGATCAGTCCACATCAGCGATTGCGCAATCTGATTGAAGAGATCGAACTTGCCGACCGGGTCGGGCTCGATGTCTTTGGGCTTGGCGAGCATCACCGCCCGGATTACGCGGCCTCTGCGCCGGTCGTGGCGCTCGCTGCCGCCGCCGAGCGCACGAAACGCATCAAGCTCACAAGCGCCGTCACCGTACTTTCCTCTGACGATCCTGTCCGCGTCTTCCAGCAATTCGCAACGCTCGATCTGCTTTCCGGGGGGCGTGCGGAGATCATGGCCGGGCGAGGGTCCTTCATCGAATCCTTCCCGTTGTTCGGTTACGACCTCTCCGACTATGACGAGCTCTTCGCCGAGAAGCTTGACCTGCTTCTCGCTCTTCGGGAGAGTGAGCGTGTGACGTGGTCGGGCAACCACAGGGCGCCCATCCGCGACCGTGGCGTCTATCCGCGCCCCTATCAGGACAAACTGCCGATCTGGATCGCGGTTGGCGGCACACCGCAATCCGTCGTCCGCGCCGGCATGCTGGGCCTGCCGCTTGCGCTTGCGATTATCGGCGGCGAACCGGCCCGTTTCGCGCCGCTGTTCGATCTCTATCGCCAAGCTGCGAGCCGCGCAGGACATGATCCATCCACCCTTCCCACGAGCATCAACGTCCACGGCTTCGTGGGCGAAACGACCGCGCAAGCCGCGGATGACTTTTATCTGCCGCAGGCTGAAGTGATGAACCGCATCGGCCGTGAGCGCGGCTGGGGACCGACGAACCGTGCGCATTTCGATCAGTCGCGCGGACCTCAGGGCGCGCTTTTCGTCGGCGACCCGGAAGTTGTCGCGGAGAAGATCGTTGCACAGCATAAACTGTTCAAAAACAGCCGCTTCCTCCTCCAGATGGCCATCGGCATCATGCCGCACGAGAAAATCATGAAAGCGATCGAGCTCTACGGAACCAGAGTCGCGCCGATCGTTCGCAAGGAAACGGCTGCGGCTGTCGTTCCCGCGCAGTAGGGTCAGCTCAGCAAAGGTCACGAAAGGGCTTTGACGAGTTCCCTGTCAGGGAAACAGGTCGATGCGCGGCCGTTCCTCGCCTGCCAATCTCCGATCGAACGACGTGTCTTGAAGCCGGGCAAGCCGTCCGCGCTTCCGACATCGTAACCGAGCTTCTCCAGCCCCCGCTGCAGAGCGGCGATATCCGAACGGTAGAGACCGCCGACCTTACCCCATCCACCGGTAAAACCCTTATCGCCATGGGCGATGCGGTCGGCGCTGTGGCCGATGAAGAGCGCATAAAGATCGCTTTCGTTGTATTCCTTGAGCACGTAGAAGTTCGGCGTCACGATGAAGGCCGGCCCGTTTCTGCCGGCCGGCATCAGGAGAAAGCCTTCCGCCCTTTTCTCGGCTGCCGGAAAGGGCTTGCCGCCGACGCGTGTGATGCCGAGAGCAGCCCAATCGGAGATGCGTTTTCCGCGATCCGGCCCTTCGAGCGCGCAGGAAACAGTCTCGGGCACATTCACCTCGAAGCCCCAATCGCGGCCCTTCGCCCAGCCGTAGTCGGCCAGATAGTTGGCGATTGACGCCAGCGTATCCGGCTCGGAGTTCCAGATGTCGGCGCGGCCATCGCCGTCGAAATCAACCGCATGTTTGAGGAAGGAGGTCGGCAGAAATTGCGGCTGCCCCAGCGCTCCGGCCCAGGAAGACTTCATTGCCTTGCGGCTCACCAGTCCGCGCTCGAGCATCTCAAGCGCCGCCAGCACTTCGGAGCGAAACATGTCTTTTCGAGTTGCCAGAAATGCCTTTGTCCCCAACACTTCAAAGGCATCGTAAGGTATTTTCGCCGTACCGAAGCCTGACTCGCGGCCCCAGATCGCCAGGACAACCGGACCTGGCACGCCGTACCGCTTCTCGACGGCCGAGAGCGTTCTGGAGTTGGCGCTGGCCCGTGCCCGGCCCCCGCTCGTGACCGCGCCGACCGGCCCGAAATAACTTCCCGGTGAGCCGAATTCCGCCTGATGCTGCTTTTTAGGCGTTGTTGGCTTGGCTCCGGGCAGGACAAGGTCGGGCAGTTTCAGGTTGGGACGCACACCGCCGAACGCTGCCTCGAATGTCTGGCTGGAAATGCCCCGCGCCTGCGCCTCCGGCCAAAGGTCGTCAGCGAGCCATGTGCGGAATTGATCGTCGATGGCAGCGGCCGACGCGGGCCAGCCAAGTCCGGCGCAGACGGTGAGAGCCACGTATAGGGTGGTGCTCAATCGCGGAAGCCATGGTGCGATCGCACCGATTGCCGGCAGCCGGCGGTCGCCTGCATTGAAGGCAAGGCGCGTAGCGGCACGGAGCAGCCGGCGAAAGCAGGCGATATTTGATGCGGGAAGCTTCATCTTTCTCCGATCCGTCTCAAACACGCGCTTAGAACGCCGTGCGGGATTTCAGCGCGGCTGCGAGCGTTCCTTCGTCGAGATAGTCGAGTTCGCCGCCCACCGGCACGCCATGGGCAAGGCGTGTGATCTTGATATCGAAGCCTTCAAGCTGGTCGGTCAGGTAGTGCGCCGTTGTCTGGCCCTCGACCGTTGCGTTGACGGCAAGGATAAGTTCCTTGATCT
>JBEVEP010000131.1:0-3636 GCA_040512755.1 Mesorhizobium sp. | reverse complement strand
GGGCGAATGTGGAAGGAAAGGTTTTCGATGATGCCGCCTTCCTTGCCGTAATGGAAGGAAACGTTCTCGAAGCGAATGTCTCCCCTGGCGCGCTGGAGCGCCATCGCGCTATCCGCATCGCGTATCGCCGGGGTAACGGAGATCGTGCGGGTTGCATCCTGCACCGTGGCGTAGTTGCGAACCAGCCCGTTGATGTTGAACATCATCCAGCCCGACATCTGGTTGAGCCGGAAGACAAGGCCAAGTGCGGCCGCGATCGCTCCGGTCGAGATTTGGCCATTGGTCCAACTGACGATCGCAATCGCTCCGATCGCACTCATCATCAGACCATTGAGCAGCGCGACCGACGACCGCACCGTGGTAACCGCACGGGTCAGCCGGATGACCGCGGCAAGGAAGCCCTCAAGTCCGTCACGGATATAGGCGTGTTCGCGGCGTCCACTGTCGAAAAGCTTGACCGCGACGATGTTGGTGAAGGCATCGACGAGGCGTCCGTTGAAGATCGACCTCTGGTCCGCCGTCTCACGGCCCGCCCGACGCATTTCCGGAAGAAGGAAATAGACGATCGCGGCATAGCCGGCGAACCAGAGAGTAACCACAACGCCCATCAGCGGATCGAGTGAAACCAAAATCGTTATGGCCAGAAATACGAATGTCAGGAACGACCACATGGTCTGCAGCACATTGACGATGAAGTCGCCAACAGCCTCGCCGCCCTGCATGATCTTGGTGGCGATACGGCCAGCGAAATCGTTCTGATAGAAGCCGTAAGGCTGTTGGATAACCCGTCGGAAAGCCTGCCAGCGCACCATCGAGTAGAATCCGGGCACCACGACCTGCTGTTCCACAATCGCAGAGGCCACCATCACAGCAGTACGAATGACGAGGACGAGAAACAAGAGACCGACAAGGCTCGGCCAGTGATCTGCAAGCAGCATCGACGGGGAAGAAGCGTCAAGCAGATCAATCAGCCAACCGACCGACCAATACATGGCTGCATCGACGGCGCCAGCGAGGCCGCCGGTAATCAGCAGGAGGATGAATGCGCCTTTGGCCTGATTGGCGAAATAGAGGATGAACCGCCATGCATCCTCCGGCAGCACCTCGCGATCCGTATCATGAAATGGATCGATCGCGCCTTCGATCGAGCGCCAGATCCGGTCGCGGAAGCCGTCAGCCGTCACGCGATTTCTCCGGAGGGTATGATTTCAGTCGTAGCGTGCAAAATTCCAATCCGGACCTGTCGCTTTGCCGGCCGCCTCGGACAATGCGACGGCCGGCGCTTCTCAAATATAAGAGCGTTCCGGGGAAATACCCGTTACGCTTTCGTAACTTCTCCCTGCGGTAACTCCGCCCTTACTCCGCTGCCAGTTCGGCCTCGGCGGGATCGTCCTGCAGGAAGCCGCCGGACTGCCGCTGCCAGAGCTGGGCATAGAGCCCCGCTTTCGCAACCAGTTCGTCATGCGTCCCCTGCTCCACGATTCGGCCCTGGTCGACCACGACGAGGCGGTCCATCGCGGCTATCGTGGAGAGCCGGTGCGCAATCGCGATCACGGTCTTGCCTTCCATGAGCCGGTAGAGGTTTTCCTGAATGGCCGCCTCGACCTCCGAATCCAGCGCTGACGTGGCTTCGTCGAGAATGAGGATGGGCGCATCCTTCAACATGACACGTGCTATGGCGATACGCTGGCGCTGGCCACCGGAAAGCTTCACGCCACGCTCGCCGACATGGGCATCGAAGCCCTTGCGGCCCTTCGGATCCGAAAGGGCGTCGATGAAGTCCAGCGCTTCGGCGCGACGAGCCGCCTCCACGACCATCTCCTCGATCGCGTCCGGGCGGCCATAGAGGATGTTGTCGCGCACGGATCGGTGAAGCAGCGACGTATCCTGTGTCACCATCCCGATATGCGCGCGTAAACTGTCCTGCGTGACGGTCGCAATGTCCTGCCCGTCGATGAGGATGCGTCCCTTTTCAAGATCGTAGAAACGCAGCAACAAGTTCACGAGCGTTGACTTGCCCGCGCCGGAACGGCCGACCAGACCCACTTTCTCGCCGGAACGGACAACGAGCGAAAGGTCCTCGATCACACCTTTCTGCTTGCCGTAATGAAAGCGGATGCTCTCGAACTCGATGTCGCCTTTCGCGACGGTGATGTCTTTCGCGCCCGGCCTGTCCTCAACGAGGCGCGGCAGCGAGATCGATCCAATCCCGTCTTGAACGGTGCCTATATTCTCGAACAGAGAGGACACCTCCCACATGATCCACTGCGACATTCCCCAGAAGCGCAGCACCAGGCCGATGACAACCGCAACCGCGCCGATGCTGACAGCACTGCCGAGCCAGAGCCAGATCGAGAGCGCACCCACTGCAACGAGCAGCATGGAATTGATAATGTAGAGCCACGCGTAAAGCTGCGTGACCAGCCGCATCGAACGATAGACGGTGTCGAGGAAACTCGACATTCCGTCTTGCGCATAAGAAGCTTCGCGCCGCGCGTGGGAAAAGAGCTTTACCGTCTGGATATTGGTGTAGCTGTCAACGATGCGGCCGGTCATCAAGGAACGGGCATCGGCCTGCTCTTCCGATACTTTGCCGAGCCGCGGAACAAAGTAGCGCAGCAGGAGGATGTAGCAGGCCAACCAGACCACCAGTGGGGCAGCAAGCCGCCAGTCTGCCGAACCCACGATGACCAGTGCGCCGAGGAAGTAGACGACGACATAGTTCAGTACGTCGATCAGCTTCATCACGCATTCGCGTACGGCAAGCGCGGTCTGCATCAGCTTCGTGGCGATGCGGCCGGCGAACTCGTCCTGATAAAACGTCATCGACTGCTTGAGCAGGTAGCGATGCACCTGCCAGCGGATGCGCATGGGATAGTTGCCCATCAGCGTCTGCTGATGAAGCATGGAACTCACAAAGACCGCGCCCGGCAGCGCGACAAGCACAATGACGGCCATGCCGGCAAGCTTCCAGCCTTCCGTCTGAAGGAAAGTCTCGCGGTTGTGCGCCGACAACCAGTCCACGATATTCCCGAGAAAGCCGAACATGCCCACTTCGGCGATTGCAATCGCCGAGTTGAAAAGCGCCGCGATCGCGATGTAGGGCCACGATCCCTTTGTGTAATGCAGGCAGAAGGCAACCAACGTCTTCGGCGGTTCGACCGGCTCTTCTTGCGGGAATGGATCAAGTCTTTTTTCGAACCAGCGGAACATCTTCAAGTTTCTCGACTGCTCAGGACCCACGCCGCATCAGGCGGCGCGGGAGTTATTGTAATCGGCCGTCTCAGCCGCCGGACCCGCCGCGGCGTCTTGCGAGTCGGACCCGTCAATGTAAGCCACCGGCGCTGGCTTGCCGACAGGCAACACGGATTGCTCCGGCAACAAAGCCGCGGGAGCAATCTCGAGCGCCTCAACCGGCCCGCCAAGTCCGCGCAAGAAGGCCGCAAGCCGCCGAAGAAGTGAACGGCGGGCGGGATCGAGCACGGCGTTGGCCGGATCGATGTCGGGCAGCATGCCGCGATGCGGCCGCACGCTTCGATCAGGCGACGAAACAATGCGGTTTCTTTCGCCCATGAACAAGGCCCACGCCACCAGCTTGCTCTCGTGGATCGTGGACACTCCGGGAACGCGAAAATA
>JBEVEP010000109.1:0-11854 GCA_040512755.1 Mesorhizobium sp. | reverse complement strand
TACGTTCAAATTTCAGTTCGACGAGTTCTCGCAAGCGCGCTCGAAAGCCGGGCTTGCATCTCTCTGCCCTAGCCATTGAGGGAAGACGGAATGCCGGGTCTGATGGTCACTGGCGTTCGCCAAAGGAGATCGGATAAGCGGCGCCGCGAACTTCGATCATCGGATCGGCCGCTTCGATGCCATCGGGGACGTTGTTCGGAAGAAACAACAGGCTCTTGTTCAATCCCTCCTGGTCGGCTGCCATGCCGGTAATCGTCAGAGTGCCCAGTTTCACAAGCTGCCGACCCTCCGGCCATGGGGTTGAGGGGTCTTCGGCATCGTCCTCCGGCTGCGCGATCTGCGCAAACCAGTTGAAAAGAGCGGGAGCCTTGGCGACTCGCTCTGCAATCTCCTGCATAAGGTAGTTGGGTTCTTTAGACGCCGCGGCAGCGGCATCCAGATACTTGTCACCCGCTTCCGGAACAAACCGGTAGCGAACGATGGTCTTCTTGCCTGAAGCATCGACGAACGCGAATGCGTTGACCCCGAAGTAGGTGGTCGTCGCGAAGCTTTCCGGCGGCGGATTTTGCTGCGTAACAAAAGGCACAGCGTTGGGATGGGCCTGCAGGTATTTCTCGATGGGTGTCGGCTTCGCCGCTCCAGGTCCGCTTGCCGCGGCGGCCTTGAGGAACTTGTCGAACTCCGCAGCCGTGGCAGCGGGAAAGCCGTTGAAACTATGCATCACGAGATCCATCTCAGAGCCGTCGCCAAGCGTGAATTTGATCGCGAGCCCATGAGGACTTGCATTGGGATCGGCATCGGGGATTTCCGGCAACCCCGTGGTGTTCGAAAGGCGAACAGTCGCTTGAACTTTGGCTGCAAACACGGCCGCCTTGCTGAGTTGGCGTGCCTCGTCGGTCGGTTCGAAGGTCGCATCGAGTACGACGCCCTTAGCATGCACAGCGCGGGCATGATGCTCGCCGAAGATGGCGTGAATATCCTTCACCAATTCGGCCGGATCGACGTCCTGCGCTGCGACTTTCCAATTTACTGCGAGCGCATCGAAACCGAAAAACGCTGCGGCAAGAAGGCAGATTGTCATGATCCGGAGCCTCATAGTCGCACTCCCTTTATTCGCTGTATCGACCAGCAACGGCCAAGAGCATGCGACTGACGCCGGCCATTGTCGAGCAATCGGCATGCGGCACATGAGCTGAACCGCCCGACATTCGCACAGCGATCTTGAAGTCTACCGGGTTGCTCAAACTCCTGCCACGGCTGACGTAAGCGATCCTGCGCCGCTGCTTTCAGTCCCTAAGCGGAACCGATCCGCGGAACACGACCATGGACTCTTTGCGACCGGCAGCCGTCCAGGAAAAGGCGCGCGCAATATCGTGCTCGCCTCGCGATCTCGGCATGATCCGGTGGCGTGCCGAGGCCAAGCATGACCGCGCGCTGCGGCTCCATGATCATCATGCCTCTGAGCATTCCAACGGCCATTGTTGAATCATCGACGTCGATTTCGCCGCGGTCGCATTGTCGCTTCAGCCAGCTCTCCATGGTTTGGGTCGTACGGCGGATAGCCAGCTCAGAGAAGGTGGCGGCGATCTCGGGAAAGCGATCACATTCCGCGAAGACGAGGCGAATGTTCAGGATTGTGTCTTCGTCGAGGGTCAGAGTTCCATAAGTGAAGAGTATGTGTTCGAGGGCTTGCTCGATCGGAAGCGCGTCGAGGTGCTCCTCATCCAGTTCCAGAATGAACCGGGAAATCCGCTCGGAAATGACGCTTCCGAACAAGTCGGCCTTGGTTGGTATCAATCGGTACATGGTCTTCGTCGATACCCCGGCGCGCTCGGCTACACGGACCATGCTGGCCCCTGCGTAACCACGGGCATGAAACTCCTCGCGCGCCGCCGCAATGATCAATTGACGAGTCTCCTCATCGGGCCGGACCTGCGGTCGTCCTCGGGGTCGTTTTGCGACTTTGGTATTATGGACCATGGTTGTTTTCCAAATTCTATTGACATCCGGATATTCGTACCTATTATTGAAAATGTCAATTTTCCTAAATCGAGTTGCCTGTCTGTTTTCGACGTCCGCGACTTCCGGAAAAGGAACCCGACATGAGCCGGCATCAGCCAGTCTTCACCATCGAGAAGGCCTTGCCTACGGCCGAGGCGGCGCCTGGGATAGGGTTGCCCTCGGAAGGTCTCGTACCAGCTCCTCAAGTACCGGCGGTGGTTGCCGATGCACCGAAGCCAGGTCGCAAGCGGGCGCTGCGCGCGCTGATGTTCGCCGGCGTGGCGGTTGCGGCTCTGGCGGTGGCAGCCGATTTCGGATGGCATTACTGGCGGGTCGGTCGCTTTGAGGTGTCCACCGATGACGCCTACGTGAGAGCCGACAGCACGACGATTGCTCCGAAGGTCTCCGGCTATATCGCCAATGTGCTGGTGGGCGACAACCAGTCGGTGAAGGCGGGGCAGATCCTGGCCCGCATCGACGACCGCGATTTCAAGGTCAGCCTCGAACAAGCTCAGGCCCAGGTTGAGGCGGCACAGGCCAATATCGCCAACAAGCAGGCGGCGCTTGTCGCCCAGCTGTCCGCCATTGATGCGGCTAGGGCGACGGTCGACGCCGACAAGGCCGAGGCGACCTTCGCCGAGCAGGATGACCAGCGCTATGCCGAACTGGCGAAGAAGGGGTTCGGCACCGTTCAGAACGCCCAGCAGGCCGCCTCCCGCATCGCCGCCGCCCGCGCGGCGGTTACCCGGGATACCGCCGCACTCGCCAGTGCAACCAAGCAGCTCGACGTGATCAAGGCCGAGCTTGCTCAGGCACAGTCTGCGCTCGCGAGCGCCAATGCGGTAGTGGATCAGGCCGAGCTGAACCTCTCCTATGCCGTCCTCGTGGCGCCTATCGACGGAGTGGTCGGCAATCGCACATTGCGTGTCGGGCAATACGTCCAGGCGGGCACGCAGCTCATGGCCGTCGTGCCTACCGATGCCGCCTACATCGTCGCCAACTACAAGGAAACCCAGCTCACTCACGTTCACGCAGGACAGAAGGTGGAAATCGAGGTGGACACCTTCCCCGGCCAGATGTTTGAGGGCCACGTCGACAGCATCTCGCCGGCGAGCGGCCAGGAGTTCGCGCTGCTACCGCCGGACAATGCCACCGGCAACTTCACGAAGGTGGTGCAGCGCATCCCTGTGAAGATCGTGCTCGATCACGAGAGCCCGCTTTCGGTCGTGCTGCGCCCCGGCATGTCGGTCTACCCGACCATCGACACCAAGCCTGCGGCAACGGAAGTCGCCTCGGCATCGGGACGCGTCAACTGAGGGCAATCAGATGCCCGCCTCACCAGCCAAGGCATGGTAGGAGAGTGTGATGTCGACCACGACGCAAACGGTTTCGCCAGGCTCCTCCGGCGCCGTCGCAGTGGTAACGCCATCGTCCGAGAGGGCGAGCGCCACCGCCTGGATTGCAGTGTCCGCCGGGATGATCGGCGCGTTCATGGCGATCCTCAACATCCAGATCACCAACGCCTCGCTGCTCGACATCGAGGGCGGCATCGGCACCGGCATCGACAATGGCGCCTGGATCTCGACCTCCTATCTCATCGGCGAGATAGTGGTGATCCCGCTTGCCGACTACCTCAGCCGCGTTTTCTCGTTCCGGCGCTACATGCTGGCGAACGCGATCCTGTTCCCACTTTTCTCGGCCGCCTGCGCCTTCGCCCATGACCTTGGCTCGATGATCGTGCTGCGCGGTCTGCAGGGCTTCGCCGGCGGCGTTCTCATCCCCATGGCCTTTACCATGGTCTTGACCAAGCTGCCCAAAGCGCAGCAGCCATTCGGGCTCGCGCTGTTTGCGCTGTCAGTCACCTTCGCACCGGCCCTCGGCCCGACCATCGGCGGCTACCTGACAGAAAATTACGGCTGGCAATCCATCTTCTTCGTCAATACGCCTCCCAGCATCGTGATGGTCATCGCCCTCTACTTCACGCTCGAGAAAAAGCCGATGCAGCTGTCGCTGCTCAGAGAGGGCGACTGGGCCGGGATCGCCACCATGGCAATCGGGCTTTCGGCGCTGCAGACCGTCCTCGAGGAGGGCAACAAGGACGACTGGTTCCAGTCGCCGTTCATCGTCAAGCTCGCCCTTACGGCAGCCGTGTTCCTGACCTCGTTTGTCATCATCGAGCTGACCGTCGAGAAGCCGCTCGTTCAGCTACGCCTTCTGAAGCAGCGCAACTTCGGCATCGGCGTTCTGGTCAACGTACTGGTGGGCGTCGCACTGTTCGGTACCGTCTACATCCTGCCCCAGTACCTCGGGCAGGTGCAGCGCTACAATGCCGAGCAGATCGGGCTTGTGCTTGCCTGGACCGGCTTGCCGCAGCTGCTCATCATTCCGCTCGTTCCGCTGCTGATGAAGCGGTTTGACGTGCGCCTCATCGGAGTCATCGGCATCAGCGTTTTCGCCGCAAGCTGCTTCATGAACACCACTCTTTCCCTGAACAGCGCCGGAGACCAATTCTTCCTGCCCAACATCGTGCGCGCCATAGGCCAGGCGTTGGTGCTGACGCCGATCACCGTGATCACTACGGCCGGCATCGCGCCGAGCGAGGCGGGTGCGGCATCGGGCCTTTCGAACATGTTGCGCAATCTCGGCGGCGCGGTTGGCACGGCCACGCTGGCGACAGTGTTGACCAAGCGCGAACAGTTCCATTCGAATATCATTGGGCAGTCCGTCACGGTCTACCGCGATGAAGTGCGCGACAGGATCGACCAGCTGGCGCAGTATTTCATGGCGCATGGCGTGACCGATCCCGCGGTGGCACAGCACAAGGCAATTGCTGCGATCGGCGCGACCGTTCGGCGCCAGGCGCTCATCCTCGGCTTCAGCGACACGTTCGCCGTGATCGGCGTGGTCCTTGCGCTGGCTGCAGTCGCGTTGCTCTTCACCCGAAAGGTCCAGATCGGCGGTGGAGGTTCGGGCGGCGCCCACTAGACTAGCAGTCGATCGTCGCCCGCCGAAGCGGGAGCAAGTCAAAGGAGGCAAGCCATGAGTAATTCCCCGACCGATCGTCTCTATCTGGATGACCTCTGTGTCGGACAGAGCTTCACAAGCGCAACGCACATGATTGACGAAGCGCAGATCAAGGCGTTCGCGTCGCAATTCGATCCGCAGCCGTTTCACACTGACGAGACGACGGCCAAGGATACGTTCTTCAAAGGACTGGCCGCGAGCGGATGGCACACTGCCGCGATTACAATGCGCCTCAACGTCGAGACCGGCTTGCCTTTGGCGGGTGGAATCATCGGAGCGGGAGGGGAGATCAGTTGGCCGGCCCCGACACGCCCTGGCGATACTTTGCATGTGGAAAGCGAAGTGGTCGAGATCACGCCTTCACGCTCGAAGCCTGATCGCGGCATCGCTGTCATTGTGAGCCGCACGATCAATCAGCGAGGCGAGGTTCTACAAATACTCAAGGCCAAGCTCGTCGTTCCGCGCAGAATTGCGCGCTGAGATTCCCCCGAGCCCGGGCAAACAGGATCCGGTTGTGCGACCGGATGCACAAGTTCCGCAATGAAACCAAATCGGGCACGAGCTGGTTAAGGTTCCAACCCCGCCATGATAGGATCGTGTGTTCACGAATCCAGGAGAACGCTATGGGTCAACACGATTTCGAGCGGTTCTACTACACGAAGGTCGCACTTGGGGAAGGCTGCGGCTGTGCTGAACACGTGACGCGTATGCGTGACCTTGAAGGACTTGCGGTCGAGCGCACAGTGCGTGGAATTGCGTGGGTGCCGGACGCCCGTCCGTCGAAACTGTTTCGACTGGCGAACTGGCTCAGGAAAACTGGGCTGCCATTTATATTTCGCCCGATAAACAGGCGGGCGTGGTGAGTAAGCACGGAACCGCCGAAACGGTCCGATTGGCCGGGGATTGTTCGGACATCATTTCAATAGGCGGCGAGCCGCCGTCCAAGCTTTGCTCGCCAATGCCGATTACCCTCTGTCGCAAACAAAGGAAATAAGTAGTGGGATCCGACAGGCTGCTCTACATTCCGCGTCGTTGACCAGCCTCGATTTGACGATCCCCTCAGCGAGGAAAGTGTCATGCAGCTCGGAATGATCGGACTTGGACGGATGGGCGCAAACATGGCGCGCCGGCTGCTCAAGAATGGCCATCAATGCACAGTCTTCGACCTGTCGCCAAAGGCCGTGCAGGCGCTGGTGCAAGAAAAGGCGGTCGGCGCAGACTCGCTCGCGGACCTGGTGAAAAGGCTAACCAAACCGCGGGCAGTCTGGCTGATGGTGCCAGCGGCCCTGGTCGACAAGACGATTGCCGATCTGGCGCCACTTCTGGAGGCCGGCGACACGCTGATCGACGGCGGCAATTCCTACTATGTGGACGATATCCGGCGAGCGAAGGACCTCGCCGCGAATGGCATCGATTACATTGACGTTGGCACCAGTGGTGGCGTCTGGGGTCTTGAACGCGGCTACTGCATGATGATCGGCGGGCCGCAAGCCACGGTGGAACGCCTCGATCCCATTTTCAGAACCCTGGCGCCGGGCTTGGGCGAGATTGGCCGTACGCCCGGACGCGAGAACCTCACCGGCACTGCCGAGATGGGTTATCTGCATTGCGGACCGAGCGGCGCCGGCCACTTCGTCAAGATGGTCCACAACGGCATCGAGTACGGGCTCATGGCTGCGTATGCGGAAGGCCTGAGCATTCTCCGCGCTGCGAATATCGGCACGAAGCAGGGCGAAATTGACGCCGAGACAACGCCGCTTCGCGACCCTGAACTGTATCAGTTTACGCTCAATCTGCCTGATATTGCCGAGCTTTGGCGGCGCGGCAGCGTCGTCGCGTCCTGGCTTCTGGACCTCACGGCGGCTGCGCTCGTCGAGGACCCCGCGCTCGCCAAGTTTGCCGGCCGGGTTTCGGATTCCGGGGAAGGGCGGTGGACCATCAAGGCCGCGATAGACGAAGCCATACCGGCACCCGTCCTTTCCGCGGCCCTCTATGAACGCTTTAGCTCGCGCGGAGACGCAGACTTCCAGAACAAGCTCATGTCGGCGATGCGCTATGAATTCGGCGGCCATCTGGAGAAGCCCGGCAAGTGATCGATCGCGATAGGACGCTGCTATGAGCGAGGTCCGATCCGACGCCCTGGTTTTTTTCGGCGCCACCGGAGACTTGGCGTATAAGAAGATTTTTCCGGCACTACAGGCGATGGTGAAGCGAGGCCACCTCGACGTGCCGGTGATTGGCGTGGCGAGAGCGGGCTGGAATATCGACCAGTTTCGCGATCGGGCGCGAGACAGCCTTGAAAAACATGGCGGCCTGGACCCCTCGGCCTTCAAGAAATTGGCCGCGCTCCTGCACTATGTTGACGGGGACTACGCTGATGCTGCGACCTTCAACGCGCTCCGCAAAGAACTCGCGAACGCGCAGCGCCCTGCCCACTACCTCGCAATCCCGCCCGCCTTATTTGGAATGGTCATTGAGCAGTTGGCGAAGTCGGAATGCAGCAACGGAGCTCGCGTGATCATCGAAAAGCCCTTTGGGCGCGATCTCCGATCGGCCCGCGCGCTGAACGCAATCCTGCTCGGGACCTTCGACGAGACGAGGATATTTCGCATCGACCACTATCTTGGCAAAGGGCCGGTGCAAAACATGCTGTACTTCCGCTTTGCAAACGCCTTCCTTGAACCATTTTGGAACCGCAACCACGTTGAAAGCGTACAGATTACGATGGCGGAGGATTTTGGTGTCCAGGGCCGCGGAGCGTTCTACGACGCAATTGGCACCACCCGCGACGTGGTTCAGAATCATCTGTTTCAGGTGCTGACCAATTTGACCATGGAGCCGCCGGTCAGGATCGACAGCGAATCGGTCCGTGATGAAAAGGTCAAGGTGCTCAAGGCGATCCCCGCTCTCGATAAGAAGAGCATTTTGCGGGGGCAGTTTAGTGGATACCGAAACGAGCCTGGTGTGGCGCCGAACTCGACGGTTGAAACATTCGCGGCGCTGAGGCTGAGCATCAATTCCTGGCGATGGCAGGGAGTGCCGTTTTACATCCGCTCCGGAAAGTGCCTGCCTGTGACCTGTACCGAAGTGTTTGTCCGCCTGCGACAGCCGCCCACCGTGTACAAGGCGGCCAACCAGGTGCCGAACCACGTAAGGTTTCGGATCAGCCCGGATGTGACGATTGCGATCGGCATGATGGTGCTGTCTCCAGAACATGATCTCGTCGGGCTGCCGTCCGAACTCGTTGCCAGCCGGCATCCCCGTTCCGGCGAGATGGACGCTTACGAGCGCGTGCTCGGGGACGCGATGCATGGCGATGCCACGCTCTTCGCGCGAGAGGACTACGTTGAAGAGGCGTGGCGAATTGTCGATCCTGTGCTGGCTGAAAACACACCGGTCCATAATTACGACGCCGGCACTTGGGGGCCCCTTGAGGTGGACGCTTTCTTCCCCACAGGAGGCTGGCACAATCCTACTGTCGCAAACGAGACTACTGAACGGATCAAAACCTTGTGAGTATCGAAATACTCGGAGGCGAATACCTAGGCGGACAATTTGGTCAAGCCAGCTGTTCTATCGGTCTGCGAGCACGCTGCTCGGACAACGCAGGGCGTGATACCTGTCATGTTTTCGATTGCAACTCTCGGCACACCGCCGCATGCTCGAAAGCAAGGAACCGGAAAGGATCTTTGCGATGGCCGAGGAACGCGCAGTGCTGGCGGGCGGATGCTTCTGGGGCATGCAGGATCTGATCAGGCGTATGCCGGGCGTTTTGTCGACGAGGGTGGGGTACTCGGGAGGAGACGTGCCAAACGCGACGTACCGCAACCATGGCACGCACGCGGAGGCGATCGAGATCATCTTCGATCCAGCCGTCATAGGATTCCGGGAGTTGCTTGAATTTTTCTTCCAGATTCACGATCCAACGACGCGCAACCGCCAGGGAAACGATGTTGGCTCGAGCTATCGTTCGGCGATTTTCTACACGAATGCCGAACAGAAGCATGTCGCCGAAGAGACCATCCTGGACGTCGACGCTTCCGGTCTTTGGCCAGGAAAGGCTGTCACCGAAGTCTCGGAGGCTGGCGATTTCTGGGAAGCCGAGCCGGAACATCAAGACTATCTCGAGCGCTATCCCGATGGCTACACTTGCCATTTCATCCGGCCGGGCTGGAAGCTTCCGAGTCGGAACGAGTCGACGAGGTCGAGTGCAGCTTAGGGGGTCTTGCGCGGCGCGCCTCCTGCATTTCGCGATCGGCGTGGTGAAGAGTGCAGGTTCGGAGCAGGGCGTTGCCGCCGCGCACGCGATCACGTCCCCGATCGACTGGCCGCTGCAGCGCGGATTGTCTGCTGGCCGAAGCGCTATCGTTCGCCATGCCTCCAGTGTAGCTCAGTAGAAGCGAGGTATGGGACCGTTGTGCGGCGTGACGCGATCGCCAAGGTCGAGGAAAACTTCGTCGATATAGCACCATCCCCACCCTTCCGGCGGGTCATAGCCCTCAATGACCGGATGGCGCGTTGCCTGGAAATGCTTGGTGGCGTCTCGCAGCCAATTGAAACAAAAGAAACATGAATGGCCAGTTCTGGACATCGAACGGAATCAGAAAGCTTCTAGCCTTCTTCTGCACCTGTCGATTGCGGCGACGTGGAGTTGCGCGGTTCTTCGGCGGGATTTCCGGATTGAGTCAGGCCTCGGTCTCGACCCGACTTCGGATGGCGATCGAATCCAAAAGGATGATAGTCGAATGTGCGGAATAGTTGCTCTCTTCTCCCATCGTGCCCCCATCGACGAGGCAGCTCTGCGGCGCGCTACCGCCAGCCTGCATCACCGTGGACCCGATGGGCAAGGCCACTGGATATCGTCGGACCGAATGGTCGCCCTTGGCCACACGCGTCTCAGCATCATCGACCTCACGACCGGAACCCAGCCGATTGCTAGCGAGGACGGACAGACGCACATCGTCGTCAACGGGGAATTCTATGGCTACGAGCCAATACAACGCGAGCTCGAGCAGTCGGGCCATCGTCTTCGCACGCGTTCGGACAGCGAAATCGCGTTGCATCTTTACGAAGACCTTGGCGTGCAGTGCCTTCACCGGCTCCGGGGGGAATTTGCGTTCGTGGTCTGGGATGAGAGAAGCCGAACCCTCTTCGCGGCCCGCGACCGCTTCGGCATCAAGCCTCTTTTCTATGCCGAGCATAATGGCACGCTCTATTTCGCGTCCGAAGTGAAAGCGCTCTTTGCAGCGGGAGTGCCGGCTCGTTGGGATGCCGAGTCCGTCTATCACTCGGTGGCGATTGGCGGCCATCAGGTCCGCACACTGTTCGACGGGATATTCCAAATACCGCCCGGGCACTATCTCATCGCGAGTGAGAAGCACCAGCAGATCAACCAGTATTGGGATTTTCACTATCCGCCTGCCGAAAGGAGTGAACCGCAGAAGTCCGATTCCGAGTGGGCATCCGAGTTCCGGGGTGCACTCGAGGAGGCCGTGCGAATTCGTCTGCGCGCGGATGTGCCGGTTGGCTGTTATCTGAGCGGTGGTCTGGATTCCTGTTCAGTACTCGGTCTCGCGGCGCGACATCACCCGCAACCCATTCGCGCATTCACCCTGACCTTCGACCAAGCCGAATATGACGAGGGCGAGATTGCACGGGAGATGGCGGCGCGCGCTGGCGCGGAGTTCTGCCCCATCCCGATCCGGCAAAACGATCTGGCCGACCATTTCGGAGACGCAATCGCTCAAGCGGAGACGTTGTGTTTCAATGCCCATGGCGTAGCCAAGTACCTTCTGAGCCGCGCGGTGCGGAACGCAGGCTACAAGGTCGTTCTGACCGGAGAAGGGTCCGACGAGATACTTGGCGGGTACGCTTTCTTCCGGCGCGACATGCTGCTTTACAACCGCGAGGGACAAGACCCGGCGGTGATCGCCGGCCTGCTCGAAGAGCTGACAAGGCTGAACCCGGTCTCACGCGGACTTCTGCTGCCTGATGGCGAGCCGGGTTCGCTCGACGCCGTCAAGCGGGTTCTCGGCTTTGTTCCGTCGTGGATAGAGACGTTCTCCGCCCGGTCCGAGAAAATGCGAGCGCTGCTGGCCGGTCCCTTTATCGACCGCTTCGGCCAGCGCGAAGCTTTTCGCAGTTTTCTGAGTGACATAGACGTTCGCGGACAGCTTGCCGGACGCGACCCTTTGCATCAGTCACTCTACCTCTGGGCAAAGACAGGCCTGCCCTCATACATCCTGACGATGCTGGGCGATCGGATGGAAATGGCGCACTCCGTCGAGGGGCGAGTTCCGTTTCTCGATCATCACGTCGTAGAGGTCATCCGGTCTCAACCGGTTTCGCAGAAGATCCGCGGCATGACCGAAAAGTATGTTCTTCGGGAGGCGGCCCGCGATGTCATCAGCGACACGGTGTACCGGAGGCAAAAGCACCCGTTTCTGAGCCCGCCCGCAACGCTCAATCCCGAGGAGAAGCTCAACTCACTGGTGCAGGATACGCTGCGCGGCCCGACGCTGGCGTCGATCCCATTCTTCGATCAAGGGAAGGTCGTCAGCCTTCTCGATCGTCTCAAGACAATGGATGACGGCGCGCGCGTGGCCAACGATCAGGTCCTGATGCTTTTGACAAGCGCCTGCGTCCTTCAGGAGCGGTTCAAGTTGGCGGCATGATCAGGCTGAAGTGAGGCAAAGACGAACCGAAATTCTTCGATTGGCGAGGGTCGAGATCCGTAGCGAGCGGTCGAAACGTTTGCCAATTCCAGCGTTACGAGATCGTCGCAATTACCGTGCATCGTCGCTATGGCGGCTTCTATCGTTGAAACCCG
>JBEVEP010000097.1:0-3240 GCA_040512755.1 Mesorhizobium sp. | reverse complement strand
AGCGCGAAGCAGCGTTCCATTTCGGCATGGTCGAGTTCGTCGTTCTCAGTGAACTTCGTCGTGACGGCAGGAAAAACTCCGGTCCACATGGCTCTCTCCTTCTGATATATTTGTGATATATCACCTGTCGGCTGGGCTGTCAAACGGTGAAAGGCCGTGATATATCAAAAATATATCAACTCAGGAGACCCAATTGCAGGAAAGCGTTTCATCTGCTTCGGAGCCAGTGGCGGTGAGGGCGTACCGGGCGCTTGAGCGCATGGTCGTAACTCTGGAACTCGCGCCTGCCAGCGTCACCACCGAAGGCGCTTTGATCGAGCGCCTGGGTCTTGGCCGCACGCCGGTGCGCGAGGCGATCCAGCGCCTCGCCTGGGAAGGGCTACTCGACGTACGGCCGCGTGCCGGCGTCGCTGTTGCGCCTCTCCATGCAGCAGACTGGCTGCGTGTTCTGGAGGCCCGGCAAGGCGTGGAAGTGATCCTCGCCCGTTCCGCCGCACGTTTTGTTAGCGGAAGCACGGCCGAGCTATTCCGCCACGCAGGGATAGCCATGCAAAAGGCTGTGATCGCCGGCAATGTCGTATCGTTTCTGGAAGCCGACAAGATGCTGGACGAAGCCATCGCGGCGGCAGCCGACAACCCTTTCGCCGCGCGCCTCGCCGCGCCTCTTCAGACTCATAGCCGCCGCTTCTGGTTCAGATATCGGGCCAACATCGGTTTGGATGAAGCGGCCGCGCATCACGTTCGCCTCATCGGGACGATCCTCGACGGCGACGAAGATGGGGCTGGGCGTGAAGCGGAACGCCTGATGGGTTTGCTTCGCGCCAATGCAAGGGCGGTTACTCAACGCTGAGAAAATGAGAGCGTTGTACCAACACGGGGCAACGCGCACTTCGCCTCGCGCGATCGTAGGCCAGCGAGCGTTATGCTCCTCTTCTTAGAGGTAGCTTGACATTCAAGCGTCAGGAAGCGCGGCGAGAGCGTCGAGTTCCCAGCTATCGCCGGTGGATAGCACGCAGCTATTGCCGTCGGTGCCGCTGGCGATGATCGTAAAGGTGCCGCTTTTTGAAACGAAGACCTCGATCACCGCATTTTTATTGACGACACCAACCGCCTGAGGGCTCTCCTTGAACTCCTCGGCCAGTTGCCTGACAATCTCTTCGCGTGCGCCGCAAGCCGGTGCTGCAAGAGCAGAACTGCCGGGGAGTACTCCTCCAACAAGAGCGATCAGGCTGACTAAAAACCTTTGTGTCATTTGACGCCTCCTGTCACCGCCAGACCTTGCAAAACCCGGCCCCTGCCCTTCCAAGGAAGATCGCAGCGTGGCGCAATTCCTCCGCAGCAAATCAACCACGAAACGGGCAAAATGTTCCAAGACGGCAGCGCGGTGGCGGCAACTGAAGTCAGGCGAGGACCAGAAAACAAAAAGGCCCGGTGGAGACCCCGGGCCTTGTATTGCAAGCAAACTGCGGAGGTCAGTTCATCGTCGGGATGACGAACTCTGCCCCGTCCTTGATGCCTCGCCGCACGCACGTAGCCGCGGAGCGGCGAGGACGTGCAAAACGAGTAGTCGGGCTCAGTTCATCGTCGGGATGACGAACTCTGCCCCATCCTTGATGCCCGAAGGCCAGCGCGAGGTGACCGTTTTGGTCTTGGTGTAGAAGCGGAACGCGTCCGGTCCGTGCTGGTTGAGGTCGCCGAACCCTGAATTCTTCCAGCCGCCGAACGTGTAGTAGGCAATCGGAACCGGGATCGGCACATTGACGCCAACCATGCCGACCTGGACTCGCGATGCGAAGTCACGTGCGGCATCGCCATCGCGGGTGAAGATCGCGACGCCATTGCCCATCTCGTGATCATTGGCGAGTTTGATCGCGTTCTCATAGGTCGGGGCACGGACAACCGACAGCACAGGGCCGAAGATTTCCTCCTTGTAGATCCGCATGTCTGCCGTCACATGGTCGAACAGACAGCCGCCCATATAGTAGCCGTTCTCATATCCTTGCATGGTGAAGCCGCGCCCATCGACAACGAGCTTCGCGCCTTCCCTCACGCCGATATCGACATAGCCTTTGACCCGCTCAAGCGCCTGTTTGGTGACCAACGGGCCGAAATCGGCCGAAGAATCTGTCGAGGGTCCGACCTTGAGACTTTCGACACGGGGGATAAGTCGCTCGATCAGTCGATCAGCCGTCTCCTTGCCGACAGGTACCGCCACGGAGATCGCCATGCAGCGTTCACCCGCAGAGCCGTAGCCAGCGCCAATCAATGCATCGACGGTCTGATCCATGTCGGCGTCCGGCATAACGATCATGTGATTCTTGGCGCCGCCGAAGCACTGGACGCGCTTTCCGGCGGCACAGCCGCGCGAGTAGATATAGTGAGCGATAGGTGTCGAGCCGACAAAGCCGATGGCTTTGATGTCGGGATCGTCAAGGATCGCATCCACCACTTCCTTGTCGCCGTTGACGACATTTAGGATACCCGCCGGCAGACCGGCTTCGATGAACAGCTCCGCAATGCGAAGCGGCACGCCAGGGTCGCGTTCCGACGGCTTCAGGATGAAGGCATTGCCGCAGGCAATTGCCGGCGCGATCTTCCAGAGCGGTATCATGGCCGGGAAGTTGAACGGCGTGATGCCTGCTACGACGCCAAGGGGCTGACGCATCGAGTAGACGTCGATGCCGGGCCCGGCGCCATCGGTGAATTCGCCTTTCATCATGTGGGGGGCGCCGATGCAAACCTCGACCACTTCAAGGCCGCGTTGAATGTCGCCCTTGGCGTCGGCAATTGTCTTGCCGTGTTCGCGCGCCAGGATCTCGGCGAGTTCGTCATACTCGCGGTTTACCAGTTCGAGGAAGCGCATCAGCACGCGGACGCGGCGCTGCGGATTGGTGGCGGCCCAAGCCGGCTGCGCGGCCTTGGCGTTCTCGACAGCAGCACGTAGTTCCGCAGCAGATGCCAGCGCGAGCGTAGCGCGCACACTGCCGTCCATGGGCTGCATCACATCCTGCTTGCGTCCGCTGGTTCCGGCGACGCGCTTGCCGCCAATGAAGTGACCATATTCCAGCATTGTTTCTCTCCCTTTACTGTTCGACCATTGTCCCGCTTTGACCGGCAAATGGCAACGCGAGGGAAATCGCAGCCGTTGTGCGCAAATTGTAGAGCGATGACGGTTGGTATGTTATTCTGTGCAGATAGTTTGTTATGAGAGTCAGCGATGCCGTGCTTCGTCAGACCCCC